>JAGFIQ010000007.1 GCA_024103495.1 Aridibacter famidurans | reverse complement strand
AATTGACAAAACCGCTCATTGACAAGGTGAAGTCCGTCCCTGAAATGGAAAATGCAGCAGTAAAAGGTTCGATCTGCCGCCGCCGGACCACGTGCCGGGGTTGTTTGGGCAGTGCACTCACGAAGTTCCTCTCACTTGGGCCGACACCGCTTGCGAACTCATTCCTGAGAAACAGATCTGAATTCGAGATCGAGGAAAGCTATCCGCTCGATGTCTATTTCTGCGAGGACTGCTCTCTTGTTCAGCTCACCGATGTAATAAGCCCCGAGGTGCTTTTCCGGGATTACATTTATGTCACCGGCACTTCGGGCACGATACGCGAACACAACGAAGAATACTCAGGATCTGTGGTCAAGGGTCTGGAACTCGGGAGCGAAGATCTCGTGATCGAGATCGCGAGCAACAACGGCGCACTTCTGAGCTGTTTCAAGGACCGCGGGGTAAGGGTGCTCGGCGTTGAGCCGGCGGTCAACATCGCTGAGATTGCGGTGCAAAAGGGCATTCCTACCGTCAACCGCTTCTTCGACTCCAGCGCGGCGGATGACATAGTTTCGGAACATGGAACCGCCGCCGCCGTCATCGGAAACAACGTGCTCGCGCACGTCGACGAGACGATCGACTTCCTGCAAGGCTGCAAGAAGCTTCTTGCACCCCGGGGGCGCGTAGTCATCGAGGTACCGTATCTGGAAGATTTCGTGGAGAATGTCGAGTTCGACACGGTCTATCACGAGCACCTCTGCTACTTCTCCATTTCCTCTTTGCTCAGGCTCTACAGATCAGCCGGGCTTTCGATCCTTCAGGTCGACAAGCGCGGGATCCACGGCGGTTCGCTTCGGGTGTATGCCGGATCGGATAAAGAGTTCCCTTCTCACGCTGACGAGGTGCTGAAAGCTGCGGAAGCTGAGAAAGCGAAGGGCCTCGGAGATCTTAAGACCTACGAGGACTTTGCCGGGAGAGTCGCCGATAACAAGGTCCGGCTTGTCCGGATGCTTAGAGATTTGAGAGCGGCAGGACGGACTGTCGCTGCATACGGCGCACCGGCAAAGGGCAATACGTTGCTCTATCATTTAGGGATTGGGACCGACCTGCTTGATTTCACAGTCGACAAGAACCCTCTGAAAGTGGGGACATATACACCCGGCTCTCATCTGCCGGTGCTTCCCGTCTCCGCCGTTGTCGAACGTCAACCCGATTATTTACTTATACTTGCGTGGAACTTCGGTGAAGAGATAATGAAGGAACAGGCTGAATACAGGGACAACGGAGGCAGGTTCATTATTCCGATACCGGAGGCTACGATCATAGAGTGATGAAGACCGTAATCCTCGCCGGCGGTTTCGGAACACGCCTGGCGGAAGAAACATCAAGACTGCCGAAGCCGATGGTTGAGATCGGCGGAAAACCCCTGCTGTGGCACATCATGAAGATCTATGCCAGCCACGGATTCAGGGAGTTTCTGGTCGCCTGCGGCTACAAGGGAGACTACATTAAGGAGTACTTCCACGATTTCGCGATCCGTTCGAACGATTATTTTGTAGATCTTAGGAGCGGGTCCTTTGAGATCGTGAACCGGAACGCCGAAGACTGGCGAGTGGGAATGATCGACACCGGCCTTAACACGATGACGGGTGGACGCGTACTGCGGCTTCGTGACTGGCTGAAAAACTCTGCCTTCATGCTTACATATGGAGACGGCCTAGGAAATGTCGATGTGAACGCACTCCTGGAATTCCACAAGAGCAGGGGAAAACTAGTCACCGTGACTGCTGTCCATCCGCCGGCCAGGTTCGGCGCCTTGGAGATTGAAGGGGAACTGGTGCGCGAGTTCACTGAAAAGTCCCAGGCGCTCGAAGGATGGATCAACGGCGGCTTCTTCGTCTGTGAACCGGGTGTTCTCGACTATATCTCCGACGACCGTACCGTTTTTGAGCGGGAGCCGCTCGAGAATCTGGCTGCCGACGGTCAGCTCGCGGCCTACAGGCACGAAGGATTCTGGCAGCCGATGGACACGCTCCGTGAAAAACAATTGCTTGAGGCGCTGTGGGAGAAAGGCGACGCCCCGTGGGCCACTTGGCTGGGACAGTCCGGCACCGCATCAACCGCCTGAAGAGATGCGGCAGGAGCAAGAAGTTATGGGTTTCTGGAATGACAAGAACGTCTTTGTGACCGGTGGAGCGGGGCTGCTTGGTTCCTGGATGGTCGAAGAACTCCTGGAAAGGGGGGCGAATGTCACCTGCCTGATCAGGGACTGGGTGCCTTCGAGCAAGTTTGTCGGCTCCGGTCTTAACCAGCGCGCGAACATCGTCTTCGGCGGGCTTGAGGACTATTCCCTGCTTCTGAGGACGTTGAATGAGTTCGAGATCGATTCCGTCTTCCATCTCGGAGCGCAGACGATCGTCGGGACAGCTTCGCGATCTACACTCTCGACGTTCGAGTCGAACGTACGTGGAACCTGGAATCTACTTGAGGCCTGTCGTGTCTGCCCGAAGCTCATCGAGCGGATCGTATTCGCTTCCAGCGACAAAGCGTACGGCTCGCACGACAATCTTCCTTACACCGAAGACATGGCGCTCCAGGGCAGATTTCCTTATGACGTTTCGAAATCCTGTTCGGACCTGATCGCCCAGTCTTTCTTTTATTCATTTGGCCTGCCGGTCTCGATCACCCGCTGCGTCAATCTTTTTGGCGGCGGCGACCTGAGCTTTAACAGGCTGGTGCCCGGGACCATACGCTCCTCGCTCAAGGGCGAGCGTCCGATCGTCCGCTCCGACGGGAAGTTCGTCCGCGATTATTTTTATGTGCTTAACGCCGTCGAAGGCTACTTGAAGCTTGCCGAGCGAATGCCTTCCGAAGATACGAATGGGGAAGCGTTCAATTTCGGGTATGGAGAACCGGTCACGGTACTTGAGCTCGTTGACGAGATCCTGTCCGTTATGGACCGGACGGACCTTGAACCCCTGATTCTCAATGAAGCAAGCAATGAGATCCGGGAACAGTATCTTGATTGCTCGAAAGCACAGAAACTCCTCGACTGGAAACCCAACTACGAGCGCCGCGAGGGCCTCAGGCTGACGGTCGAATGGTACAAGCAGTATTTGGAGCCACATTCCGGACAAACGGGTGTGCCTGCCGGACGGAACCAATGACAAGCACATCTTTCGCAAAGGCTACGGCCGACGAAAAGCAAGAACTGAGGCAATTGCTGAAAGACCGCGACGATCGCTTCTGGGATCTTCTTCGCACCCGTACGGACGAAGCGGCCTCGTTCGGAGAGATGATCTTTCTGGCCGGGTTAAGGAAGAAAGCCGCGGCCTCGGGATTCGCTGACCCGCGGGCGAATCCTGAAGAGTCCCTGAAGATCGCTTTGATCGGGGGCAGCACTCTCTTTCCGCTTTCGGACATTATCGAGCACACCGTTTCTGTCACGTCGGGGGTCGTCTCGATCCATAGCGGCGACTTCAACAATTACAGGTCCGAGATCGACGATCCGGAGAGCTCGCTTTACGATTTCGCGCCGGATATCGTTTTCGTTATTCCCGATGACTCAACCTGCCGATACACCGGCCGGCTTATCGACGGACCGGAAAGAGTGACCGAGCAGATCGAAAGTGTCGCGAATCACAACCTGGAGCTTTGCCGGCTTATGAGGGATCGAACCGGCGCGGAGATCGTGCTGTGCAACTTCCTGCTTCCGCCGCTTTTCGACCTTGGCCAGTTCAGCACGAAAGCGCCTGCCTCCGAGTGGAACTTCAGGAAAGCCGTGAATCTTTCGATCGCCGCATCGGCGCCGAACTACATTCACATCTGCGATCTGGAATTCCTGACATATAGACTGGGAGGACTTGAGGCGCAGGACGAACGCTCCTGGTTCGAAAGCAAGCAGCTTCTTTCTCCTGATCTTCAGGTTGCCGTCGCCAAAGAGACTGCTCACATAGTCGGTTCTCTGAAGAAGGCCGCGAAGAAAGTGCTTGTAATGGACCTTGATAACACGATCTGGGGCGGAATCATCGGCGATGAAGGCGTTGAGGGGATCGAACTGGGTGACACATCTCCGAGAGGCGAGGCATTCAAGGCATTCCAGACCTACATTCTCTCGCTGACCGACCGGGGGCTGCTGCTTGCGGTTTCCAGCAAGAACGATCACGAGAATGCGATCGAACCGTTCCAGCGCCATCCCGAAATGGTTCTACGGGAAGAACATATCGTTTCGTTCAAAGCCAACTGGGAACCGAAAGTTCAGAACATCATTGAAATGGCCGAGGAACTGAGTCTCGGGCTCGACAGCTTTGTTTTCGTGGATGACAATCCGGCGGAGATCGAGATAGTCAACCAGTTCGCGCCGGAAGTAACCACGATCCTGCTTGGTCCCGATCCCGCTTTCTACGTCAGGCAACTGAAGGAATCGCGCCTGTTCGAGAGATCTTCGATCACCGACGAAGATGCGAACAAGACGGAACAATACAAGAGGGAGTCAGAACGGAAGAAAGCGCTGGGGAGCGCCGTGGACATGGACTCGTACCTTGAATCCCTGGAGATGAAAGGCGTGTTCAGGGATTTCGACAGGCTTGATCTTCCTCGCATTGCCCAACTGATCAACAAGAGCAATCAGTTCAACCTTACGACGCGGAGGCGGACGGAGTCGGAGGTCGAAATGATCATCGAGGATCCCGACTTCACAGGCTTCACGATGAGACTGTCCGACAAATTCGGCGATCACGGGCTGATATCAGTGGTAATCGGAAAGCGGGACGGGGATGTGCTTGAGATCGATACCTGGCTGATGAGCTGCCGGGTCCTAAAAAGGCAGGTCGAAGAAGAGGTGATGAACGAGATCGTGGCAAGGGCCAGACTTCTGCAATGCACGAGTGTAAAGGGCCTCTATCTTGCCACTGCGAAAAACGGCATGGTAAAGCGGCACTATCAGGGCCTTGGGTTCAGCACCGTCAGAGGGAATGAAGAGTTCGGGGAGTATCAACTCTCCGTCGAAGGATTTGAACCGCGACCGACGTATATTTCTGTTGAATCGACGGCTAGACGAATATGAGCATGACAAGGACCGAAGTTCTGGAGCGTTTACAGGAGATCTTCGACGACATTTTTCTGGACGAAGTAGTGGTCACGCCCGAACTCTCTGCAAAGGAGGTGGAAGAGTGGGATTCGCTTCTCCATATTTCGCTTGTTGTTTCCGTGGAAGAGGCCTTCGACGTCAAATTCCGGGTCGGCGAGGTCGAGGGAACGGGAAACGTAGGCGAGTTCGCGGACCTGATACTAAGGCGCCTGAATGGAACGAATGCCTGACATTCACAAGACAGCGTTGTTTGACAACGGCATAGGATCCACTCACACTCCGCGCGCGGCCTTCCTGCGCCGGAGTTCCGCCCTTTGGTTCCTTGTGCTTCTCGCTGCACTCCTGTTGTCGCCCGTACTTTCGAACAAGGCCGGACTAAGCAACCGTTCTGCGGCGTACCGGTCGATGCCGATGAATCTTGGAGACTACTCCTTTATCAGGCAGCAGATCTTCGAGAAAAAAGGGGACATCGACGTTCTGTTTCTTGGGGCGTCCGTCATCTGGAGCGCGGTCGACACACCACGGGTCCAAAAAGAGCTAAGCCGCAAACTCGGAAGGCCTGCCAATGTGGTGACCCTCGGATTCCTGTTCAACGGCATTGATGTACCCTACGTAATACTCAAGGACCTATTGGCCAATCGGAAGGTCCGCACGGTCGTCTTTTCTATTCCCAGAGATGACTGGACCTTAGGACCCAGCATTCCGGGTTGCAAACTTCAGAGATATCCGGACTTTCCTGATGTGGTCGAGGAACTCCCCCTCGATTCGAAACTTTCACTGTACGCCTGCAGCGTACTCGCCACGCCCCACGACCTTCTGAGCGCCGCTCGAGAGCCCATTGACCGCCGTTCCGAGTTCGAAGACAGCCTTGGCGCAAAGAAAGAAGTACTGGGCATGGACCGCGATCCGGATACCTTTGTGAGGTTCCGGCCGCCGCCGCCGCAATTCACGGCTGAATTACTGATCTACTCCGACAAGACAAAGGAGAATTTCAGCTTCAAGGACCAGCGTCTGCCCGAGTATCAGGAGCACTACCTTGACGCTCTGGTCGAATTACTGAAAGAACAGGACGTTCAGCTCATTTTTCTAAACGTCCCCCAGCTGTTTGAGCGCGAAAGCGACAAAGTGATCGAGTATCAGAACTGGCAGGCCAGATTCGGGCCCGGAGTTACGTTGATCGGAGTTCCGCCCCGAAAACTGTTTGCCGGTCTGGACGAGCACAGCACCGAATTGCTGCATTGCGATATTGACCATTTCAACTGGAACGGAAACGAATTCTTCACCGAGGCGATTATGCCCGCGATCTTGGAGGCCGTGAAACATGAAAAGACGAATCCTTGACTATGTTCTTTACGGAATGATCGTTCTGGTGTCCGTCGGGGCCTCACTGCTCTTCACGTATCTGCCTTTCAAGGCTCTGGACACCGGCATCGTTTACGGCGGCTTCTGAGATGTCAAATCTTCCACTTTTCATACTTGTTCTGGCCGGATATTTGATTCTGACCAGAATCGCGCTAAAGATCCCGTCAGCCAAGGTCCGGCTCCCGCTCTTCGCGATCTCCAACATTGCGTTTGTCGCCTTGTTGAGTCTGCAGACGCGTTACCACGACTGGGAGCCCGAACCGATCATAAGTCTCGGACAGGAAGCTGTGATCCGTCACCTCGTACTTGTCGGGATGTACGTGCTTGCCGTGACCTTTGGATATGTACTTCTGAGGAAACTGGCGAAGAGATCTGGGGCGCTTCCCTGGATAGCCTTTTCGTACCCGCTTCTCATCCTCGTGCTCTTCAAGTATTTCTACTTCGCGTGGGAACCGCTGTTGGACAGGCTCGGTTGGGATGACTGGATTCTGACCGCGACCGTCATCGGGCTTTCATACATGGCTTTCAGGCTCAGTTCCCTTGTGCTCGAGGTCAGGAACGAGATCGTTGAAATGCCGACTTTGAGCGCATATCTGGGATTCGCGTTCTTTCTTCCGACGATGATCGTGGGACCGATCAATCCGTTTAGCGTCCATCAGCGTTCGCTGGAATCGGACAATTTCGATTCGGGGTATTTTGCGCGGTCATTCCTCAGAATAGCGGTAGGAGCGGCAAAGTTCCTGTTCCTTGCGAATCTGGCGAATCAGTTATCGTACGCGGGGATCTTTCTCGACCAGAAGCCCCACGGTCCCATAGACCTGGTCGTCGCTGCCGTTTTCTACTACATATTCCTGTACCTGAACTTCTCGGGGATCTGCGACATCGCGATCGGCATCGCGGGCCTGCTCGGGATCAGGGTTATCGAGAACTTTGACAATCCTTTTCTTGCGCGGAACATTAAAGACTTCTGGAACCGCTGGCACATCTCGCTTTCGGTGTGGGCGAGGGACATCATTTTCTCTCCGTTGTCGAAGTACCTGATCCGCCGGTTCGGCACCAGGCACACAAACGCTGGACTAACCGTCACTACCTTTGTGGTCTTTCTTGTGATAGGGGTATGGCACGGCGTTGGATGGAGATTTGCGCTTTTCGGTGTCATACACGCCGCCGGGGTTATTGGCAACTATTATTACACCATCTTCCTGAAGAAGAGACTTGGCAAAGAAGGCTTCCGAAAATACAACAAGAGCCGGCTGGTTCACGTGATAGCCGTGGTTGCGACATTTGCGTACGTGACCGCGAGTTTCTCGGTATTTGCGAACAGCTACAACCAGCTCGGAATAATCAAGAATGCGATCACCGAGGGATTTTTCATTTCAGGAAATTGAGGAAGGGTCCGAATACTCCGAGACTTACAGGATCGGGGACGAGGCCATTGCCGCGCTAACCGGCGTCTTCGAAGACAGGAGTCCCGTACACGTCGACGAAGATTACGCGCGGGAAGCCGGCTTCGAAGGCCGTGTTAGCCACGGCGCCATTCTCAACTGCTTTCTTTCCCATTTCATCGGTATGCGCTTTCCGGGCCGCAGGTCGATGCTGCTGAGCGCGAATCTGAACTATCGGCTTCCCTGTTACGCGGGCGATGAATTAACGCTGAAAGCAATGGTGAAGCAAACGGTCGAAAGCGCGGGGGTGATCGTCCTCGACGTGAGGTTCTTGAGGGGAGATGAAGAAGAGTTGGTCGCCTCCGGTCGCGTGCAGGTCAAGGTGAGGGATGCCTGACGAGGCTCAAAAAAGGAAAGTAGCGGTAATAACGGGGGCTACCGGAGGTCTCGGAGTAGAACTCTGCCGTGAATTCTCCAAAGGGGGTTTTGAGGTCGTCGGTCTTTATCTTCGGAATGACGCCGCCGCAGAGGAACTTCAGAATGAACTCGGAGCCGGCGTGCTCCTCCTAAAGCAGGACATCACAGCCGACGGCGACTGGAAAGGTCTCGAGGAGTTGCTGGAGGAGAGGTCAGGATCGGACTTCACGATCGTCGCAAACGCCAGCGCTCAGTTTACTCCCAAACCTTTGCATCTTCTGAAGCCTGCGGAGTACGAGCAGCTTTATAGCGTAAACGTCATCGGAGCGGTGCGCCTGCTGGGAAAGTTGCTCCCTGTGATGATCCGAAACAAAGGGGGACGATTCGTCAGCGTGCTTTCGTCGGCAATGGAACCTCCGGCGAAGGGCTTCGCCGCGTACGCGGCCGCAAAGTCCGCGCTGCGGTCCCTGACAAGATCGATCTCTCTGGAATACGGAGACAGGAGGATCCGCTCGTTCTCGGTTTCTCCGGGATTTATGAAGACTCCTCTAACGGACCGATGGAGCGATCATTTGACAGCATCACTGGTTTCGGACGGGGCTCAGGAACCGTCCTATGTCGCCCGGCGCATCCGTGAGCTTGCGGACGATCCTGACACGGGCCTAAAGGGAGAGGATTATCCGGTTTAGGTCTGTGCCGCCGTCGAGGCGCTTCGCTAGACGTGTTACCGGGGAATGTCGGCCGACTCGCACCGGTATCGCGAGAGAATCGAAAGAAGCAGGACACGGACTAACACAGATGTATCGGATTGCGCCCAATCGCTGGACATCCGGATCTTTCGTTCAGATCGCATTTCTTCCCCGTCTTTTATCTCTCTTCATTTGTGTTCATCTGTGTCCAGTCTCTCCGAATTCAATCCTTCGGCTGTCGCAGAATACTTTCCATCTTCTTCCCCTTCGCCAGTTCGTCCACAAGCTTGTCCAGGTACCTGACCCTCTGAGTGAGGGGATTTTCGATCTCTTCGACGCGGTAGCCGCAGATCACGCCTTTGATAAATCCGGCGTTGGGGTTGAGTGAAGCTTTCTCGAAAAACTCTTCAAATGTGGCTTTTTCTTCGATTCGTTTTTCGATCTCATCCGCGCTGAAGCCCGTGAGCCATTCGATCACGGTCGTGAGATCTTCTTTCGTTCTGCCTTTCTTCTCGACCTTTGTGACGTAGTGCGGATAGACCGACGCG
>JAGFIQ010000006.1 GCA_024103495.1 Aridibacter famidurans | reverse complement strand
GAGAACGACACTCGCGATGATCTGATACATGTTGAAAAATGCAGGCATATCCGGACGAAGGAAAATTCTACCACTTACCCCCTTTCGCAGCGGAATAAGGGTCGCAACTTTTGCACTTGCTTGTTTGTGTCACTTATAATTTCCGTTTGTTTCGTCAAAGCTCGGATTGATTAACTGATTCGCGGCTGCAATTATTCCTTTAGTCCCCCGAGGAGACCAGCATTGGCTAACTCAAAAACAGGCGAAAAGACCTCCGCAAAGGCCGGATCCGCCTCCGGAAACGGCAAGAATACCTCAGGCTCCGTCCGCGATTCGAACATCTTCGACCCGGAAAAAGCTCAGCAGGAATACAAGAAACGGAAGAAGTCCCAACTCGAGGCGATCAAGAAGACCGATAAAGAGATCCTTTCCGAGATGCTCTACGAGATGGTCCTCGGCCGGCGGTTCGAGGAAAAATGCGCCGAAGTGTACCGGATCGGCAAGATCGGCGGATTCTGCCACCTGTACATAGGCCAGGAAGCGATCTCGATCGGCGTTCAGACCCAGCTTGAAGATCGCGACTTTGTGATCGGATCATACCGGGATCACGTGCAGGCGATGGTGCAGGGCATTTCGCCGGAATCCGTGATGGCAGAGTTGTACGGAAAGGCCGACGGGAACGTGGGCGGAAAGGGCGGCTCGATGCACATGTTCTCGAAGGAACACAATTTCTTCGGCGGCCACGGCATCGTGGGCGGCCAGATTGGCGTCGCTACCGGTCTCGCATTCGCACAGAAGTACATGGAAACGGGGGGCGTCGTCGTTTGTTACTTCGGAGAGGCTGCTGTAAACCAGGGCATCTTCCACGAATCGCTGAACATGGCAGCGCTCTGGAAGCTCCCCTGCATTTACATCTGCGAGAACAACAAATACGGGATGGGGACCTCACAGGAGCGCGCGACCTCGATCAGCAGTATCTCGAATAAGGCGGAGTCCTACGGGATCGAGGGCGAGTTCGTTGACGGAATGGACGTGATGGCGGTCCGCGGCGCCGCAAGGAGGGCGATCGAGCGAGCTCGAAATGATTCGGCGCCGACGCTGCTTGAGGTGCGCGCGTACCGTTATATGGGCCATTCGATGTCCGACCCCGGCAAGTACCGTTCTACCGAAGAGATCAAGAAGTATCAGGAGCGCGATCCGATAATCCTCTTCAAAGACAGCCTGGAAGAGGCCGGCGTGCTGACGGAGAAAGAATTCGAAGAGATCGAGGATCGCGCGGCTGAGAAAGTAGCTGAGGCTATCGAATTTGCGGAGAACAGCCCCGCTCCCGACAACAGTTCACTTCTGACCGATGTGCTGGTCTGATCAAAGATAATGGCAGAACTTTCGATAAGGGACGCGCTCAACGAAGCGCTTAGAGAAGAGCTGATCCGGGACGAGAACGTCTTCATAATGGGCGAGGAGGTCGCGGAGTACGATGGTGCCTACAAGGTCACCCGCGGGCTCTGGAAGGAATTCGGCGACAAGCGGGTCATCGATACGCCGATCACGGAGCTCGGATTCGCCGCCGTCGGCGTGGGCGCCGCGATGGCCGGCCTGAGGCCTGTGATCGAGTTCATGACCTTTAACTTCTCTATACTCGCCGCCGACCAGATCATCAACCACGCCGCCAAGATGCTGTATATGTCCGGCGGCCAGTTCAACGTCCCGATCGTTTTTCGCGGGCCGAACGGGTCGGCGTTCCAGGTCTCCTCGCAGCATTCGCACGCGTTGGAGGCTTTCTACGCGAACTTCCCCGGGCTGAAGGTCGTGATGCCTTCCACCGCCGCCGACGCGAAGGGACTTCTGAAATCCGCGATCCGCGACGACAATCCTGTGATCTTCATGGAGCAGGAGCGGATGTATGGTTTGAAGGGTGAAGTGCCTGAAGGCGAAGACTTTACGATCCCGCTCGGAAAGGCCGACGTTAAACGCGAGGGCACGGACTGCACGATCGTAGCCCGCTCGATGACGGTCCCGCTCGCCTTGCAGGCGGCGGAGAAGGTGAAGGAAGAGTTCGACGTCTCGGTCGAGGTCGTGGATCCGAGGACGATCAAACCCCTGGATATCGATACGATCGTCGAATCGGTGAAAAAGACCAACCGGCTTGTGATCGCGGAAGAGTCGCACGCGTTCGCTTCGGTAGGCGCGGAGATCTCGCACCAGGTGCTCGACAAGGCCTTCGATTATCTCGACGCGCCGATCAAGCGCATCTCGACCGTCGAGGCGCCCATGCCCTACGCGAAAAACCTCGAGAACGCGGCCCTGCCGGATGTGCCGAAGATCGTGGAAGCGGTGAAGGAAGTCTGCTACTTGTAAGTCTGTTGAGTCGGTCGAGTCTGTCGAGTCTGTCGGGTCTATCTAGTTTTTTTGAGTCTTTGGCAACGACCGCGTAGCGGTGATTTGAGTTTAGCCGTGGGCCAGCCCGAAGGGCGCAGCCCACGGTGAATGTTGAAAAAACCCTTTAGCCGCGTAGCGGCGTTCGTCAATGATGTTCAAATCGAAGGAATTTCGGCGTGACGTTCTTTGGTGGGCCCTATTCTTCCCGATCTTCTATGTGATTTGCGCTCCTGCTACCCATTACCTTTTTGGGTGGACATATATCGAACCGCCTTATGAATTTTCGAAAATAGCGATGTGGATAATTTCATTGTCCATATTCGGTTTCATTGTTTCGGTGGTCAGATATCAACTTCTCTGGAAGCGAATTATGTCGACAGAGGATTTCGATTGAGCAACGAGGTACCAATCCCCTCATAAGCCGCTTTAGCGGCGTCTTGACTGGAGCGCGGGCGGCCCGCCCGCATTGCGCCTAAAGGCGCGTCTCGGTATTAACCACAGAGGACACGGAGAGCACGGAGCAGGAAAGACACTGATTAACGCAGATGGATCGGAGATAACTCGTTAACCGATCTTCATATTGCTGTCGTAAATCCTCAGTTATCTTCCTTGATCTGTGTTAAGCCGTGTCCTTTTTTCTCTGCGCTCTCCGCGATCTCCGCGGTTCATTTCTAACCTCGGAGGATACTCTCCATCTTCTTCCCTTTCGCGAGTTCGTCCACGAGCTTGTCCAGGTACCTGACCTTCTGAGTGAGGGGATTTTCGATCTCTTCGACGCGGTAGCCGCAGATCACGCCTTTGATCAATCCGGCGTTGGGGTTGAGTGAAGCTTTCTCGAAAAACTCTTCAAATGTGGCTTCTTCTTCGATTCGTTTTTCGATCTCATCCGCGCTGAAGCCCGTGAGCCATTCGATCACGGTCGTGAGATCTTCTTTCGTTCTGCCTTTCTTCTCGACCTTTGTGACGTAGTGCGGATAGACCGACGCG
>JAGFIQ010000187.1 GCA_024103495.1 Aridibacter famidurans | reverse complement strand
ATAGAGAAAAACGTCTCCCCTCTAGAAGACCCCCCCCCCCCCCCCCCCCCCCCCCCCCCCCGGTTCCGCCCGGGTATTTTGGGGCAAAACCCCCCTAAAGATTTCCCCCCCCCCCCCCCCCCCCCCCCCCCCCGTCTAAAGCCGGGGGCAACAGATGTTCTCGAAACCCCGAATGATCGATCAAGCCACTTGCGAAATTGAAAACGCTCTGCGGATGCGCGTTTCGATCGAACCCTTATGGAATCGCAGGTGCGCTGAGCAGCGGCGCGATTATAGTCCAAAGGCTGAAGAACAGCATCACGGCGACGACCATCCAGCCCGTGAGCTGAAGCCAGAACGGATGCTTGTAGTCGCCGACAGTTCTCTTCCTCTTCGACGCGGCGAGGATCAGCGCAAGCCCGACCGGAAGAATGAAGCCGTTGAACGTTCCCGCGAGCACGAGCACCAGCACGGGCCTTCCAACGATCACAAAGACCAGTGTCGAAAAGAGAATGAACGCGATCACGAAATACCTGGAGTTCTTGTCGATCTTCGCGCTGAACGTTTTCAGGAAAGAGACCGAGGTGTAGGCCGCCCCGACCACCGACGTGATCGCCGCCGCCCACATCACCACTCCGAACAGCTTGTATCCGATCTCGCCCGCCGCGTTCTGGAAAACGGACGCCGGCGGGTTCGAGTCGTCGATCGCAAGCCCCATCCCGATGACTCCGAATGCCGCAAGGAACAAAAGGAAGCGGATCACCGCTGTGAGCACGATTCCGGTCGTCGCGGAGGTGTTGACGTCTTTCAGGGATCCTTCACCCGTAACCCCCGCATCGATCAGCCGGTGAGCGCCGGCGAATGTGATGTAACCGCCTACCGTGCCTCCGACGAGCGTCACGATCGCAAACGGCGATATGGTCTCCGGCCAGACCGTGCGGTACGCTGCCTCGCCCACGTCGGGACTCGAGACGAAGACGACGTACACGATCAGACCGAGCATTATGAATCCGAGCACTTTCACGAACGTGTCCATCGCCTTTCCCGCGTCCTTGAAAAGGAAAATGGCTATGCCGATGCAGGCGCTGATCACCGCTCCGAATTCCGGCGCGAGGCCGAAAAGCACGTTGAACCCCAGCCCCGCTCCCGTGATGTTTCCGATGTTGAATGTGAGTCCGCCGAAGACGATCAGGACCGCCAGTACATATCCGCTTCCGAACAATGTCTCGTTCGCGACGTCCTGTCCTCGTTTTCCGCTGACCGTCAGAACCCGCCATATATTCAGCTGGGCGACGATGTCCAGGACCACCGAGAGCAGGATCACGAAGCCGAAGCTTGCGAGATAGTCTTTCGTGAATTTTGCGGTCTGAGTGAGAAAACCAGGGCCGACGGCGGAAGTGGCCATCAGGAACGCGGCTCCGAGAAAGGCTGATGAGGCGAGCTTCTTGTTCATTGAGCGTGAAGGATCAGGGAGCCTTTACCTCGATCTCGGCCAGGTCGAGCGCCGAGCGGATGGCCCTCGCGAACTCGAGAGCATGCGGGCCGTCGCCGTGAATGCAGATCGTCTCGGACCGGACCTTTACTACAGTACCCTCGACCGATGAGACTTCGCTGTCGCGGGCCATCGAAAGGGCGCGGTCCGCCGCTTGTTCCGCCGACGTGATCAGCGCGTCGGGCCTCGAGCGCGGCGTGAGCGTGCCGTCGGGCATATAGTTCCGGTCGGCGAAAACCTCTGAAGCGGTCCGGAGCCCGGCGCTCTCCGCGGCGCTTACGAGATCGCCTCCCGAAAGCCCGTAGACAAAGAGCCCCCCGTCGACCGACGCGACAGCGTCCGCGATCGCTTCCGCCGCTTCAGGATCTCGCGCGGCCCGGTTGTAGAGCGCGCCGTGAGGCTTTACGTGGTGGAGCCTGCCCCCGAGCGATTCGCAGATGCCCTTCAGAGCCGAGACCTGGTAAACGACCGCGTCGCGTATCTCTTTCGACGATAAAGACATCTCGCGTCTGCCGAATCCCTGTATGTCGGGGTAGGAAGGATGAGCGCCGACGGCTACTCCGGCTTCGATCGCGAGCGAGACGGTCTCGGCGATGGTCGTCGGATCTCCGGCGTGGAATCCGCAGGCGATGTTCGCCGATGAGACAAGCGGAAGGATCGCTCGGTCGTTTCCCATCGTCCAGGCGCCGAAACTCTCGCCCATGTCGCAATTCAGGTCTATCGATCTCACGGTGCCCTAAATCTTAGTCCCAAACGCAGAAAAGACAAGTCCTTTTCGAACCTGCACATCGCCGCATACGCTTCCTCGAGCGAGACGACGCGGAACCGGACGCGGTCGCCGGGCGATGCCTGAGCGGCGATCGAAAGGTCCGCGGAGACGATGCGCGCGATCCTGGGGTAGCCGCCGGTCGTCTGCGAGTCGGCTCCGAGGATAAGCGGACTGCCGTCCGGAAGAAGCTGGACCGTCCCAGGCGCCACGGCGGACGAAACAAGATCGGTGTCGTCGACCGTGTGAAGTGCCGGTCCTTCGAGCCGCACGCCCATCCGGTTCGAATCGGGCCGCACCTCGAACTCCTCGGTCTCGAAAGAATTTGCGCTGAAGGCGGTGAGCAAGTCATTCTCGGGGCCCTCAGTTACTCTCAAGACGGGCCGGCGAAGGAACCTCTCAGTGAGCGTACGACCGGCGCGAAGTCCTGATGGACCGAAGGCGTTCTCAATCCCAATCCTGAGCACGTCGCCCTTTTCAAGCCTCCGTCCCCCTGCGCCTCCCGCTTTGACGAACAGGTTTGTGCTCGCGCTTCCGAGCCATTGCTCAGTTTCGATCCCGCCACGAACCGCCAGATACAGGCGCGCGCCGTACTTCTTTCCCGCGAAGCTCAGGGTTTCGCCTTTCTTCACGGGAAGGGATGTCCATTCGGGGATTGAAAGGCCTTCGAGCTGGGGCCGAAAGTGAGCGCCCCCAACCGCGATCACCGAATCCGTTTCGAATTCGATAGTCGCGGCGGGGAAGTGCATCTCGATCGCGGCAGCGCCCTCGCGGTTCCCGAGCAGAGTATTGAGAATGCGGACGGCGTTCCGGTCGGCCGCTCCGCCCGGATTCACACCGAGCTCACGGTATCCGGTCCTGCCCAGGTCCTGGACGGTGTCGAGAATGCCGGGTTTTGCGATCTTCAGGGACATTAAAGGAACACGCTTACGAAGCCTCGACAAATCGGACAGTATCGCCGGGCCGGAACATAGCGGGCTCTGCAGCAACGGGATCGAAGACGGCCAAGTCCGTCCTCCCGATCAATTGCCACCCTCCGGGAGAATCAAACGGATAAATTCCGGTCTGCGAGCCTGCGATCCCCACGCTTCCGGCCGGCACAAGGGTTCTCGGGGTCGCTTTCCGCGAAGTGGCAATCCTCTGATCGAGCGTTCCCAGGTACGGAAACCCCGGAAGAAACCCGAGCATATAGACCCTGTAGGTGCGGGACAGAAAGATCTCTGCGACGTCGTCGGACGCCAGGCCCCTTCGCTCAGCCACTTCGTCGAGGTCCGGTCCGGCTTCGCCTCCGAACCGAACCGGGACCTCGTGCGCACGGGCCTCGCTTTCTACGGGAATCTCGACGCTACGGACGATGTGTTCGAGCACGGCCTTTACGATCTCGAACGGGGTAATCGCCTCAGATCTAGCCTTGAGGGGATCGAAATAGACGGCGACCGAACTGTATGCGGGCGAGGCCTCGATCAGGCCCTCGAATCCGGACGAGCCTATCGACTCGGCGATCGAAACAGCGCGCCTGTTCACATCTTCGGAGATCACGTTTCCAAGCGAGATGATCGCGCAATCTTCCCCCAACGGCTCGATCTCGAATTCCGGCGCTTCAACCTTCATCGTTCTCGCCCTTCTTGGCAGTTGCTTCGGATCCCTCAAGGACGGACATTCCATTCGCGCCGAAGACGACAAAAACCGTCCCGTCGGACTCCTCGATCTCGCAATCTCTCAAATTGTTGAGGGTGATCTCCACCTCGCTGCAAATCTCTTTCAGTTCGATCTTCTTCATAGCTTGTCGGATTAAGGCTAACGGAATGACATGCGATAATAATCCTGAACTCCGTATGTAAAGGGCCCCCAAGGATATCACAATGAAAGCGACGATCTCCGAAATCATGACCGTACAGCCGGTTACGGTCTCAGTGGACACTCCGCTGCCCGACGTTTACACGATCGCGAAAGAGCACTCGATCCATCACCTTCCGGTCGTCGAAGGCGGCCGTCTTGTCGGGATCATCAGCCGGACCGACCTCGAACGGATCAGTTTCGTAAACGATCCGAACTCTTCAAATGTCGTCGAGGCAATGTGGGACTTCCTGCGCACTGAAAATCTTATGACGCGGTCGGTGGT
Organism: Aridibacter famidurans; assembly: GCA_024103495.1. Lineage (GTDB taxonomy): Bacteria > Acidobacteriota > Blastocatellia > Pyrinomonadales > Pyrinomonadaceae > Aridibacter > Aridibacter famidurans. Next base: position 17,835 of record JAGFIQ010000187.1, on the reverse strand, counting down.
CACGATCGGAAAGGACCAGACGGTCCGCGAAGCGGCGGAGCTGTTAAGGGACGGAAAGATCCACGCGCTTCCGGTTGTGGACGGAACCGAGATCGTGGGTATCGTCACTTCGACCGACCTGATCAGGTATCTGCTGGAAAATTTCGATTAGCGGCTTCGTTGTTTGGGATCCAGATACTCCCGCAGGCCGTCACCGATAAAGTTGAAGGCCATAACGGTCATCGCCAGCGCGATCCCCGGGAACAGAAGGTTGTGCGTGGCGTTGGTCAGCGTGTCTATCCCGCGCGCCTCATCGATCATCGTTCCCCAGGTCGGGTTCGGCGGCGGAAGGCCGAGGCCGAGGAATGAAAGCGACGCTTCCGCAAGGACCGCCCCCGCCATCGCCAGGGAAGCCTGGACGATAAGCGGCTGGATCGCATTCGGGAGGATGTGAACGAACAGCTGCCTCAGATTGCTCGCTCCGAGCGCCCTCGCCGCCTGCACAAAATCGTATTCCCGAACTTTCAGCACCTGCCCGCGCATCACCCTCGCGTATCCGACCCAGCCGGTTATGCACATCGCTATGATCAGGTGCCTCATACGGTCGGTCGGCGAAGGATTGGTGCCGCTCAAGAAGGCGACGATCGCGATCGCGAGCAGAAGCCCCGGGAAGGCGAGGAACACGTTGAAAACATAGCCGGAGAGCACATTGTCGAGCCACCCTCCGTAAAATCCCGCGATCGCTCCGATGATCGTCCCGATGATCCCGGCGATCAGCACGACCGTGATCCCCACGAACAAAGACACACGGGCGCCGTGGACAAGCCTCGAGAGCACGTCCCGCCCCAGCGCGTCCGTCCCGAACCAATGTTCGGCGCTTGGATATTGGTTCTTCAGCGTCACTTCGCGCTGGAGCTGTGTGTCGTAATAATCGAACGGCTGCACGGGATCGTACGGCGCGATGAACGGCGCGAACACCGCGGTGAAAATGAAAACCGCGGCGAGAACGATACCGATGAAGAAAAGCCGGTTCATCGCGTCAGGAAAGCCGTATCCTCGGGTCGAGGAGCCTGTAAACCCAATCGGTAAAGGAATTTGCAAGGATGTACGTCACGCTGATCACCAGCACGACCCCTTGCACGAGCCTGTGGTCGCGGGTCCCTATCCCGTCAAGCAGAAGCGTACCGATACCGCGCCAGTTGAAGATCTTTTCGGTAATGATCGCGCCGGCGAGAAGCACTCCGAGCTGGAGGCCGAGGATCGTTACGACCGGGATAAGTCCGTTCTTCAGCACGTGCTTGTAGATCACGACGCGCTCGCTGAGTCCTTTGGCGCGGGCGGTCCGGACGTAGTCCTCTCCGAGTTCTTCTATCACGCTCGAGCGGACCATCCTCGTAAGGATCGCCGAAAGGGCGGCGCCCAGAGTGATGGCCGGGAGCACGATGTCCTCAGGATAATAGCTGCCGGTCGGCGAGAAGATCGGGATCTTCACCGCGAAGAGGTAGACAAGCAGAGGACCGATGACGAAGGACGGGAGGCAGATCCCGAGCAAGGCGAATGTCGACGCGAAATTGTCGATCAGGGAATTCTTGCGCGTGCCCGCCAGAACGCCGAGAGGGATCGAGATCGAAACGGCGACGATCAGCGCCGCGATGGCCAGTTTGATCGTGGCCGGATAGCGCTCGATGATCATGTCCCGGACCGGCCTGTCGGAATCGAACGAGATACCCAGGTCCCCCTGGACCACACCGACCCAGTACTCCAGGTACCGGTTGTCGGAGCCGTTCCACTCGAAGCCGCTCTCCGAATCGCAAGAAAAGAAAAACGCGGGCTTGTCGAGCTTGTGTCGCTCGCGGAACGCTTGGATCTGCTGAGGCGTAGCCTGTTCGCCGAGCCGCGCGACAGCCGGATCGCCCGGAACGAGCTCGATGAGTATCGTCACCAGCGACACAACCGTCCAGATGACGAGCAGAAAAAGCCCCAGGCGCTTAATGAAGTTGTAGAACTTGTACTTGTTCATCGGCCGGCAGGGTCCGATCGGTATGCGTTACTTTGTTCCGGAATGTATGGCGGCGATGCCGCCAGTCAGGTTTTTGTATTCTACATTCGAAAAGCCGATTTGTCTCATCATCGCCGCGAGGCCCTTCTGGTCCGGGAACTTCGAGACAGAGTCGGGAAGGTATTCGTATGCACGGCGCGATCCGCTGACGAGTCCGCCTATGCGTGGGAGGACCGAAGAGAAATAGAATCTGAATGCCGGCCGGAAGCCCGGAACGACGGGACTCGAGAATTCGAGGATCGCCAGCCGTCCGCCGGGTTTCAGGACCCGCAAGAGTTCAGATAGGCCGCGCTCCCAGTTCGAGAAGTTCCGGAGCCCGAACGCGATCGTCGCCGCGTCGAAAGTGCTGTCGGCGAACGCGAGATTGAGCCCGTCGCCTTCGACGAAGGGGATCCCGTGCGAGCCGCTGTCCGATTTTTTCCCGGCGATATCGAGCATCGGCCGGCAGAAGTCCGTGCCAATGACCTTTGCTTTTCCGGCCTGCCGAAGTTCGATCGAAAGGTCGCCTGTTCCGCAGGCGACGTCGAGCACCTTCGCTTCGGGATCGGAGATAACGTCCGAGAGAAGGGCCGCGACCTTCTTCCGCCAGCGCTTGTCGATGTTCGCAGACAGCAGGTGGTTCAGAAGGTCGTACCTTCCCGCGATGCCGGAGAACATCTCCCGCACGGCCTGCGCGTGCTCTTTCTCGCCGTTTGCGGCGTTCTCGCGGTTCATTGTCAGGTGTGTAAAGTGCGGGTTCAACGGCGAAGGGGGTCTTTGGGATCTTCCGGGACATCCGGAACCGCGGGAGGCCTCGATATGATCACCACCTCTACCGCAGTCCGGGCCAGAAGTTCCCTGGCGGCTTCGCGTAGATCTTCGATCTTCAGGTCCCTGACAGCCGCGATCTCGTCTTCGGTCGACCCCAGTCCGTATGTCTCGACATCAGCCCGAAGCCTGTCGCGGCCCTTCTCCGACACTTCGGCGAAATATGCCGCGTGCGCGTCAGCGAACTCTTTGTCGGTGACCGGCAGTGAGAGCCATTCGGTGAGCGCCGATCGTGCCGGCAGCCTTGAATCCGTTCCGGGCACCGTCGCTTGTGGAGACAGGTCGGACGTCTCGACGAGGAAGATTCCCTTTAGAAGGAAACCATCGTTCGAAGTCTCAGCCGAAAGCCCTTCACGTTCCGCAGTCGCCATCTTTAGCCGCCGGTCGACTATCCTGCTCAGCACTTCCGCCGCGTGATAAAGCCTGTGTTTGCGCGCAAAGGACTCGACCGCAGCCGCGCCGTGGCGGCCCACTTCGCCTTCTACGTAAACGGTCTCCGTCTCTTTCGGAGGCGCTTCAGGAAGCCGGAACGTCGCAGGGATCTCTGTCCCCGCCTTTTTCCATCCGCCCATAAGCCTTCTCGCCGCGAGATATGCGTAATCCGAACGCACGTCGCCGACGATCGAAAGCGTGGCGTTGTCGGCGGTAAGGAACCTCTCGCGGACGTAGATCAGATCGGCGAAATCTATACTGTTTATCGAATCAGGGGTCCCTTCGACGGGCCTGCCGTAGGGAAACACGCCAAACAGCCTTGTCGCTGCCGCGACCGACACTGCCCGCATTGGATCGGCCTCCGCTGCCTTCAGTTTCTCGAGCTGTTTCGCCTTGAGTGTCTCGGTGGTTTCCTTCGTGATCTCCGTGTTCATCAGCGCCGGTGCGAGAGTTTCAAGCACCGTAAGGAACTCGTCGGCGCGTGCCGTACCGGTTACTTCGACGAAATCGTACGTGACCTCAACCGTAAGATCCCCGTCGAGATCCTCCCGGAAGTAATCGCGAACACCCTCTTCGGGGAACAGTATGTCGCCCACCAGCGCGAACGTCCCGGCCTTTCCCTGCGGGTCGTATGCGGCCCCGTTGTGGATCCTCAGCCGGACCGTAACACGGCCGGTTCCGGCGGTGCTCCAGATCAGGACGTCCAGGTCATTCAGGAGTTTTTCGAAACGCGGACGGTCCTGACCCAGGGCCGCAGAGCTAAACGCGAACATCAGCACGACGCCGCACGTAATAAATCGGGAAATCGAGAGCTTCATAAACTCGGTTGGCTGTAGGATAATGACAAAAGCGTTTGTTGCCGACCGCCTAAAGCAGGTTGGAATGTGCACCCGTCATCTAAAATCTCCTAAAAGCAAAGAAGTTTAGAGGCGGGCGGGCATCGCGTCAACCGGGCAGGGCATCAACAAAAATGTTACAATCGATTCAGTTTAGTTGCACTGCCTTCATCACAGCAGTCACCGTTTCATTCAAGGTTAGCACCGACTGACCCCACGACTAACCAAGCTAAAGAGGCAAAGTCAAAAATGGGAAAAATCGTGAAGTTTTGCTCCGCCTGCGATGAGAGTTTCGCCGAGAAGTTTTCGTATTGTCCGAACTGTGCGGCGGAACTTTCTGCATTCGAGATGAATCCGGTCGCTCATTCCGGCGACGCCGGATCGGCTCCGGAACCGGAAAAGCCGGCGTTTCTTGACGCCGACGAACCGACCCTGGAGGTTCCGGCGCTGGGAACCGATCGCGTGGATCTATCCGATGTCGAGGAGATATCGGTCGAACCCGAGCCGGTAACCTTGTCCGCGGAAGATCTCGAGTCTCCGGACGACATACATCTTGAGACCGAAGCTGCCGAAGTGGCCTCGGATACCTCAGACGAATGGGTCGAAGAGGTTCGTGAAGATCAGGAAACAGTCGCGTTCGAAGCTGGTGACGAGGTTCCGAAGGGGCCGGACGGCAAAAAGGCGGCGGAAGGCACCTTCCTTGGCCTCCTGGAGGTCGACGACAAGAGCGCTTCGGGCGACAGCGGCTTCGAATATAACCTCGAAGAGCTGAAGAGCTACAATTACGACGCCGATCCTCACGACGAAAATTACAAAGTAACCGTCATTTCCGAGAGATCGACGAGTACCCGGACCGGACTGCTTCTCGGCGCGTTTCTCTTCTTCTTCCTTGGCTTCGCAGGGCTCCTGCTCTACTCGATGTTCTCCAATCTGGCCGATGTGGCCTCGCTGGTGGATGACGAGCGGTTCCTGGCGATGATGGATGATGTCCCGATCGACATAGAGGAAGACCCGAAGGAGAAAGAAGGCGACGACGATGACGGCGGCGGCGGAGGCGGCGGAAAGAACGAGGATACGCCCGTTTCTAAAGGCGAACTCGTGACACAGACCAGGCCTCCATTGTTTCCTCCGTCCCCGACGGTCCCCAAGATGAAGGATCCGAGTCTTCCTTACCCGATGTCGACCGAAGGCGACATCACGCGCAACAGGATCGAGCCGCCCGGACTTCCGGGAGCGATCGGAACGACTCCTTCCAGCGGTCCGGGATCGGGCGGCGGAATGGGAACGGGACGCGGAACCGGAATGGGTACCGGCTTCGGTACCGGCGAGGGAAGCGGAACAGGATCGGGAAGCGGAAGCGGCTCCGGCGATGGAACAGGCAGCGGATCCGGGACTGGAAGACCTCGACCCGAGCCCGCGAGAAGCGGCCCCACGACCGATATCCGAATTCTCTCGAAACCGCGCCCGGGTTACACGGACGAAGCCCGTCAGAACAACGTCAGGGGAACCGTGATCCTGAGGGTGACGTTCCTCGCGAACGGCTCGATCGGATCGGTTTCGACGGTCAAAGGACTTCCATACGGACTGACCGAGAAGGCCATCGCGGCCGCGCGTAACATAAGGTTCACGCCTCCGATGAGAAACGGCCAGGCGTACAATGTGAACAAGGTCGTTCACTTCAATTTCACTATCTACTAGAGTAAGTCGATCCTTTCTAAGGTTGAGGCTGCCGGAAACGGCAGCCTTTTTTTCGTCTTCGGTGATGATTGTCAGGCATATTAATGCGCCTGCTAATCCGTTTAGCGTGTGCACTTGTGCACACGACGTTCTAGATCACTTCAATCCAAAGAAACTCCTGATCGAGCGGATCACTCCCTTTGTATCGGCATTTTTCGTGGCCGTCGCTTCTTCTTCATCCTCGATAAGAAGCTGACGACGCTCCTCGATGATCTCTGAAATGATCCTCACGAGGTCCGGATTCTCCTCGAGGATCGGTTTCAGAACAGAAGGCTGGATCTCGATCACCTTTGTCTCCGATTCCGCGACGACATCAGCCGTCCTCGGCTCTCCTGTAAAAAGGCTCATCTCACCGAAGAAATCGCCCGCGTACAGCGTATTGATCGTCTTCCGGACCCCTTCTTCCCGGATCTGGATATTCACCGAGCCCTTGTGGATGATGTACATCGCCTCACCCTTTTGTCCCATGCGAATGATCGGTTCTTCGGTCGCGAAAACACGGACCCTACTCGCCTGAGCGATCTTTTTCGTGTTTTCAGTCGAAAGCGGTGCAAAAACGGGTACGTTGTTGATGCGTTCGCAGATCTCGTCCTGGGTTTCGACGAACATCTCCTCTTCTACGAACTGCTTTGCGGTGTAGATCGTCCTTGTCGGATATGCAAAATCGAGCCCTTCACGGCGGAACGCGTACCAAATCCTTTCACGTATACGCGCGTCCGTATCGTTGAAACGCCGGTAGTCCGTAATCCAGTACTTGACCTCCCAGTCAATGCAGTTGTCGCCGAGGTTTCCTATCCTCACCTTCGGCCTCCGCTTTGGGGAGACGTTCTCGACCTGGCGGACCACTTCGCGGACGGTCTCGATCACCTTTGCAGGCGAGTTCGTGTAGATCGTGTTGAACGTCACGATCCTCGCGTTCAGATTGTTCTTCGGCGCGATCTCGATGATCTCCTTTCCGATCACGCTGTTGCTCATCACGAGCAGCTTGTTTTGATAGGTTCTGATCTTCACCCCGCGCCACGATACGCTTTCGACCTCGCCGAAGCCGCGGTTGCCGATGATCACCGTATCGCCGACCTGGAACGACTGGTCAGCCTGTATGGCGATGCCGGAGAAGAGATTTCCGAGCGTGTCCTGAAGCGCCAGACCTACGACGATACCGAGGATCGTCGAACCGGTGAAAAGCGGAGCGAGCGGGATGTTCGGGTACTGGGTCTGGAAAATTATGAAGAACGCGACGATATAGATGATGACCGACAGGACGGTCTTCAAAAGGGAGGCGATCTCGTTCTGAGCGGTCTGCCGGAGAGCAGTGCCGAAAATGAGGTTCACGAAGATCCTCACGACGGCAATCACGATCGTCATCCACAACAGGACCTTGACTATCTTGAAGAGATTGACGAGAAGGCTCAGAAGCGTCTGCGCGAGCTGGCCGGGAGTGCCGTATACGTCTTCGCCTTGCGGATTCTTCCCAAGGAACTTTACGATCCTTTCGTCTTCTCCGACGACCTTGAGATCGAACTGCGAATAAACGCTTTGCAGGAGCCAGCCCTCGAAAAACGGCAGGATGATAAGTACCAGCGTGACGATCGCGATGATCATCGCGAGCAGGGTCAGTCGTCGCCGAAGTTCGCTAGGTTCCATAGAGAGGCCCTAAAAAATATCAGCAAAAGTCCTGGCAATCAATAAGAAAGAGAGGGCCGAAACGACCACGGTGATCAGCCAGGCGAAACCCCTGAACAGCGTTCCGTTGCGGTATTCGCCCATTATTTCGCGGCTGCTCGACAGCGTGACGATCGTCACTAGGATCACAGGCAGAAGAAGTCCGTTGACCGCCTGGGTGACCAGCAGGAGCTGAATTTGCGGGATAGACGGGATCATCGAAACGAACGCGCCGACAAGGATAAGCCCCGTGAACATCCCCAGGAAGATGGGGGCCTCGCGAAAAGTCCTGGAAAGGCCCTTTTCGAAACCGAGGGCCTCGCTGATCGAATACGCTGTTGCCAGCGGAAGAACGCCCATCGCCAGGAGCGAAGCGCCGAATAGTCCGATAGCGAACAGATACTTGGCGTAGTCACCGACCACGGGCGCGAGGGCTTCCGCCGCCGTCGCCGCCGAATCGACCGTCGTTATCCCGCTGGCGTGAAGCGTGGCGGCTGTCGAGATCACGATGAACGCGGCGACCAGCAGCGCGAAGCAGGTTCCTACGATCACGTCGGTCCGCGCGAGCGAGAGCTCATCTTCGTCGAGGCCTTTTTCTACCGTCGAAGACTGTACAAAGAACTGCATGAAAGGCGTGATCGTCGTTCCGATCAGCGCGATGACCATGAATAGATAGCCCGGATCGGCGCTTATCCGGGGCGAGGCGATCTCGGATGCAACTTCTCCCCAGTCCGGCCCCGCCATGAATGCCGAAAATATGTAGCAGAGAAACACGAGGGAGATGAGAAGGAAGATCTGTTCGACCCTTTCCTGAGTTCCCTTGACGACAAGCCACCACATTACGATCGAAACAAACGGGACCGTGAAATACCTGGGGACGCCCAGAAGCTCCGAAGCCTGCGCGACTCCCACGAACTGCGATACGATCACGCCCGTGTTGGCTACAAGAAGCGCGGTCATTACGAGGGCGGTCAGCCTGACACCGAATCGCTCGCGTATGAGGTCCGCGAGCCCCTGGCCGGTCACGACGCCCATCCGCACGCACATCTCCTGGACTACGATGAGGCTGATGACCATCGGCAGAAACGCCCACAGAAGTGTGTAGCCGTAAGCGGCGCCGATGGTTGAATAGGTTGCGATTCCGCCCGCGTCGTTTCCCGCGTTGGCGGCGATTATTCCGGGGCCGAGAACGGCTAGGTAGGCGAACAGCCGGTATTCAGACAGACTTCGGCGAAGCCGCGCCTGCAGACGCGATACGGCGGAGAGGTATCTTCGCGGCGAAAACCCTTTTACTGCCATAACACAAACTGTCTTCGTCGATCATTTTCAGCCTCTTGAGGTAAGGGGATTGTAGTTGCATTCCTCTCCCAAATCAAAAGCCGCATTCCCGGCAACACGGCGCCAGTGCCGCGGGAAAGATATTAGATTTGCGAATAACTCGCATTTGCCTCTGAAAAAGCCTTATCAGCGGGCGTTTTGCTTGAGTTTTCACATAGCGCCCCATAAACTTAGGCCATATTCAAAAGCTATCTTTATTTTTTCGAACGGTTACGGAAGCCGGAGGGCGGAAAGAAATGACACACAACTTATTTAACACGCGGCAGAGATTCACAACAGGATCGGGCGTAGAAGGCACGTTCTATTCGCTCCCGGCCCTCCAAGATGAAGGCGTCGGAAACGTTTCGAGGCTTCCGGTCTCGATCAGGATCGTGCTCGAATCGGTTCTGAGGAACTTCGACGACGGCGCCAAGGTCGGCCGGGAACACGTGGAGGCCCTCGCAAAATGGGAAGCGAACGCCTCCCGGACCGACGAAGTGCCCTTCGTTGTCTCGCGTGTGATCCTGCAGGATTTCACGGGAGTTCCGCTCCTCGTCGACCTCGCGGCGATGCGCTCGGCAGTCGAACGCGCCGGAAAGGACGTCAACGTCGTCGAACCGCTCGTCCCGGTCGATCTGGTGATCGATCATTCCGTACAGGTCGATTTCGCGGGAAGCGAAGCCGCCTACCAGCGGAACATGGAGAAAGAGTTCGAGCGCAACGAGCAGCGGTACCGGTTTCTCAAGTGGGGAATGCAGGCGTTCAACGGATTCCGTGTCGTGCCTCCGGGAATAGGGATCGTTCACCAGGTGAACCTCGAGTATCTCGCGAAAGGCGTGTTTGAGAAGGACGGCGTCTATTATCCCGACACGTTGGTCGGCACGGATTCCCACACCACGATGATCAACGGGCTTGGCATCGTCGGATGGGGCGTCGGCGGTATCGAGGCGGAGGCGGCGATGCTCGGACAGCCTGTCTACATTCTTACGCCCGATGTGGTCGGAATGAACCTCTTCGGAGAACTGCCGGAGGGCGCGACCGCGACCGACCTTGTGCTTCGTGTTACCGAGATACTCCGCGAGGCGAAGGTGGTCGGCAAGTTCGTCGAGTTCTTCGGCGAAGGAACAGCAAGTCTTCCGGCAACCGACCGGGCGACGATCGCGAACATGTCGCCGGAGTATGGCGCGACGATGGGCTTTTTCGGGATCGACGAGAAAACTCTCGAGTATTTCGCGGCGACCGGAAGGCCGGACGAGCAGATCGAGACGATCGGCAACTACTACAAGGCGCAGGGGATGTTCGGGATCCCGAAGACCGGAGAGGTCGATTACACAATGGTCATCGATCTCGATCTCGCGACCGTTAAGCCCGCCGTCGCGGGTCCGAAACGGCCCCAGGACCGCATAGATCTCGACCGCTTCAGCAACGAGTTCGGCGAACTTTTCACGCGTTCGGTCGTCGAAGGCGGTTTCGGAAAACCTGCCGCGGAGTTCTCAAGGACCTACACCGTGGATCTCAACGGCGGTGACGACGTCCGGTCGGGCGGAGGAAACCAGGATTCGAGGTCGATCCCGCTTCCGGTGATCGACGGTCAGTCGGCAGCGGCGACGAGCGTTACGACCGAGGCAGAAATGGTCAGCAATCGCCCGACGCCCGACGTGGTTGACGAGGAAGACGGCTTTGATGAGCGTCCGGCCGCTGAGATCGGACACGGTTCGGTTCTGATCGCGGCTATCACTTCCTGCACGAACACCTCCAACCCGAGCGTGATGCTCGCTGCCGGACTTCTCGCGAAGAAGGCCGTTGAAAAAGGCCTTACGGTCCCGGCATACGTAAAGACCTCCCTCGCGCCGGGATCGAGAGTGGTGACCGACTATCTCGAAAAGACGGGGCTGCAGGAGTACCTTGACGAGATCGGCTTCGACCTGGTGGGCTACGGATGCACGACGTGCATAGGAAACAGCGGACCACTTCATCCGGCGATCGAGAATTCGGTCGTATCGAACGACATAGTCGCGGCGTCGGTTCTTTCGGGGAACCGGAATTTCGAGGCTCGGGTGCACCAGAACATAAAGGCGAACTTCCTTATGTCGCCTCCGCTTGTTGTCGCATTCGCCCTCGCCGGGTCGGTCAACGTAGACCTGAGCAAGGACGCGATCGGCATCGACAGGGAAGGGAACGAGGTGTATCTGAAGGACCTTTGGCCCACGCTTTCGGAGGTCAGGGACATGATGCGCTCGGCGTTCGAACCGGAAGTGTACAGGAGCCTCTACGGCGACTTCGCCGAGAAGAACCCTATGTGGAACGAGATCCCGTCGACGCCCGGCAAGGTCTATGAATGGGACGAGACCTCGACATACATCCAGGAACCGCCCTATTTTGAAGGCTTTACGATGGAGGCCGGCTCGTTCGAGAACGTCTCCGGCGCGAGGCCGCTCGCCGTGTTCGGCGATTCGGTGACCACCGATCATATTTCGCCCGCCGGGGCCATCAAGCCGGATTCGCCCGCGGGGCTCTACCTTCAGTCGAAGGGAGTGGAACCGAAGGACTTCAACTCTTACGGCTCAAGACGCGGCAACGACCGGGTGATGCTCCGAGGCACATTCGCCAACGTGAGGATCAAGAACCGGCTCGTTTCGCCGAAGGAAGGCGGGTTCACGGTTCATCATCCTTCGGGCGAGGAGATGTCGATCTACGACGCGGCTATGAAGTACCGGGACGAGGGCGTGCCCCTCATCATTCTCGCCGGGGCCGAGTACGGAACGGGAAGCTCGCGGGACTGGGCGGCGAAAGGAACGCTTCTTATGGGTGTCAAGGCCGTCGTCGCGAAGAGCTTCGAAAGGATCCACCGTTCGAACCTGATCGGAATGGGTGTTCTTCCGCTCCAGTTCAAGGACGAGGACAGCGTCGATTCGCTCGGTATCGACGGTACCGAGACGTTCGATCTTACCGGCCTCGAAAACGGGGAAGTAAAGCCGCTCCAGGAGGTCACCTTGAAGATCCACCGGGCTGACGGAACTACCGACGAGACACAGGTGGTCCTTAGGATCGACACTCCGATCGAAGCGGACTACTACCGTCACGGCGGGATCCTGCCGTACGTCCTCCGCCAGCTGATCGCGGGCTGAATGTCGCCGTCAAAATGAAAAAGGTCAAACCCGCGTGGGTTTGACCTTTTTCGGTTTTTGGGCTGCCGGCTAATGAATAACCGGGGCGTTGACTCCCGGAAGGTCGGGAGGAGCGTTCAGCTCGAAAAATCTGGTGGGAACAGCGCTGTTCTGGCGGGTCTTTTCCTTTCGCATCTCGTACCATTTGTCGCAGAACGAGCAATGGTAAAATTTGAACGAGAAATCGGCCGCCTGATAATTAATATCCAGTTCGCTGTTGCAATGCCAACACTTCATACGGTAATACCTCTCAGATTTTCTACTTTGCCAGAGGCTACATTCTAACACGTACCCCGCACCGGCTGGCAAGGTTTTTCTTCGCACTCTGAGAGGTGGATTGCTAAAGATGATCGAGACAATCGGATTCGACGCGGACGATACGCTCTGGCACAACGAGCGTATCTTCCTGCAGGCAAAGGAGAAATACACTCGGCTCCTTGCGAGGTATCACGAAGTGGATTGGATCGAAGAGCGCCTCGACGCGACCGAGGTCCGCAACATCCGGCAATTCGGATACGGGGTGAAGGGATTCACGCTTTCGATGATCGAGACAGCCGTCGAGCTCACGGAAGGCAGGGTCACAGGAAGCGAGATCTCGGACATCATCGTCTACGCGAAAGAGATGCTCGCGGCGCCGATCGAGATCCTCCCGGGAGTCAGGGAGACGGTCGAGGAACTCGCTTCGATCCACCGCCTGATCGTCATAACGAAGGGCGACCTCTTTGATCAGGAAGCAAAGGTCGCGCGATCGGGCCTGGGCGGATTCTTTGACGAGGTCGAGATCGTATCGAACAAGAAGCCGGAAGCATACAAGCGCATAGCAGAGCGGCACGGCATTGAATTCGAAAGTTTTCTAATGGTCGGGAACTCCCTGAGATCTGACATACTTCCCGTGCTTTCGCTGGGCGGGCTCGCGGTCCACGTTCCCTACGAAACGGAGTGGTGGCACGAACGTGCTACTGATGGCGAGCTGGAAGGGATCGAGATCACGCGGATCGAATCGATGGCGGAACTTCCGGAACTCGTACGCGAGCTTTCCTGAGTTTTAGTTAAACAGCGCGACGATAATCGCGATAAATGCGATCACGAACAGGATCGCGGCGACAAGGCAGCCTATCTTCAACGCGCTGTACGGCCGCTCGCCATAGACCTCTCCGGTCCTTCCGTTGACGATGATCTGATACACCTTGTTATTGAAGCGATAGGCCCCCGCATACACGGGCACGAGAATGTGTTTGAAGGTGACACCCGAGAATCGCGTGTCCATCGTCGAGATTCGCTGGTGATCGCCGCCTATGTCGCGTGCGACGTCGCCGCGGATCACGGATTCGGCGATCCCCTTGAACGCCTCGAAGCCCGACTCGAGCGTCACCTGGTACGTCTGCGCCTTGTGACCGGACAAGAATGCGGGATCGTACGACGTTAGTTCGCCGAAATCCCACTTCAGGCTCGTAAGGTATTTCGGAAGCACGGACGTCGTGGCCGGAACCGGGACGTCGTCGAAATGGCGTGAAACACGGCCCGATGCATGCGACCAGCTTGTCCTTGTCACCTGCCTGGTCTGTCTGCGGCCCTGCGCGTCGGTGTAGGTCTCAGTTTCGTAATAGTTATCGCCCCTCTGCCCCGTGTAGGCGGTCTCGCTGTCCGCGTCAAACGTCCAGTAGGGGATGTAGATGCTCGTCACGCGGTCGTGCCGTGCCATCGTCTTCAGCTTGTTTGGCGCGAACCAGCGGGATTTTGTCCATCCGGAGAGTGCGGAGGCGGCGGTCTTGTTCTCGACCGAGAATGGGATGACTCCCTCGGGCGCGACCAGAGGGTCGGCTGACCTGGGCTGTGCGACGATCTTTGCCGCGCAGAACTCGCAAGAAGTGGCAGTTTCTGGAGGAATGAAGGTGATGGTCGCCCCGCAGCTGTCGCACGTCACCTGAAGAGCTTCCTTGGCTAGCGGCTGAAGCCTTTCCTCGCCGGGCGTCAGGAACGAGCCGAGATCGCGTTCGACGACCGAATCGGGCGATCTCTCGATAACTTTCACGCTCCCGCAGTAAGGGCAGGCCAGTTCTCCGACCTTCGGATCGAAGACCATGTCCGCGCCGCAGTCCGCGCACGAATGTCGCTTAACGAAGCCTTCGCCTACTTCGTCTTTTTCTTCCATAGGTCAATTGTCGATTAAGAGAGAAACGCCGGTTTTCCGTCCCTTCCGATCCTCATATTTATCAACGGATCGAAAAGGGAAGTCTTCAGTTTGCCCGGCGCAAGGAACTCGCCGATCCCGCACGAACGCCTCGCCACTCCGTCACCGGCGGAAAGCGTGGCCTCGAAGAGGAACCGGGTGTAAAAGAATGACGAATCGATGACCGATGCATCCTTAACCGTCAGTTTCAAACCATCTTCCGTCGTGATCCTGATCCTGGATGGATACTTCAGCCCGAATATGTCACGCCGCGTCCCGCGTATCTCGAACTCCGCGGGCTTGCAAGCCAGCCCGCTTTCGGTCGCGACGAAAAGACTCGAAACGCTCTCCGAAGGGTCGGTCCCGTGATAATCGTAAAGGACGGCGGTCGAATCCGTGAAATGCACACGTCCCCAGGTCCATTCGCTTACGGCATCCGGCAGCCACCGGCTGTCGCGGTTGTGATCATGGTATCCGGTGCCCCGAAAGTCGACCTCTTCCGTGCATCTGCCGCCGCCGTCGAGGATCTCGATCTTTCCCGTCACATCCGAACGCGACGAGACAAGATTCCAGAAATGTCCGGCACCTTCAATGTCGGAACCCGGAAGCAGATCGGTTTCGACGGACAGCCACTCGAATCTGGCTCTGAGCGTCTTCCCGCGCCGCATAGGGGCCTTGACGTCGACCATATACCTTTGGCCGTAGGGCGTTTCCTCGAACCGGAACGAGCTCCCGCCTATTTCGCAGTGAGGCCATTCGGGATCGGCGGAGAAGTGGTCGGCAGGATATTCGTTGATGCACCGGTAGAGAGGCTTGCCGTCGCGGTAAAAGAAAAAAGCGACGGCGGGAAAGGAACTTTCGGATCCGCCCGAACCGTTCTTTCCTGATTTGCGATTGAGCGAGTTGTAGCGGGGAGAGAATATGAAATTATCGAGGAATATCACGACGACCGATTCACGTTCACTGTCGCTCAGGGCGTCGAAATACCACCACTCGTAGCCTTCCGGGCCTTTGCCGGGAAGCCATACGTCGTCCCTGACACTCGATGTGAACCCGAACTTCGCACCGGGGCCTTTTCCTTTTTCTGAGGTCATCTTGTACCGGGACAGGAATGAACGATTACGAGCGCTGAAGCGGTTCAATCATCGTTTATTGCGGCAAACTTTTCAAATACGGGAGAATCAGTCAGACTGTAACTCGCCTCCCCGAAACACCTTGCAGCAAAAGGAGAAAATATGACATTCACGAAAAGGATGGTGCCGCTGTGCCTGGTCGCGCTGGCGGTGGTATTCGCGGCGGCGTGCCCCAAGCGGGTCGCGATCGCCGATATCGAGGCAGATCCCCAGAAATACAACGACAAGACGGTCGCAGTCGCCGGAGTGGTAAAGGACAGCTACGGCATCGCGATCCCCATCGTCCGCGAGGGCGGAGGGATTTACAAGATCGACGACGGAACGGGCTCCATCTGGGTAATGACCCGGAACAACCGCGGGGTACCCGTCAGGGACTCCCAGATCGGGGTCAAGGGAAAGGTCAGGACGGGCGTCGTGTACAACGGACGGAACTACGGCCTGGTTTTGATGGAAGATGACAGGAAAGTGAGAAAGAACTAGAATTTGCCATTCCAGGGAGACGCGGGGACGGAGACCGGCTTCCGTCCCCGTTTTGTTTTTGGCTTGGCGGATCTTGTATGCAACAGCAGAACGTAACGGTCAAGGCCATCGAAGACCGTTTTCGGGAATTGAGCGAAAGGTGGCGGACAGAGCTTGAGTCGATCGATATTGTCGACCGGGGCGACGGTCCCGATCCGCGCCTCAGGGCATTCCTGCGGAGTCCCGCCAAGGTCGAACAGGCGTTCGGCGGAATCAACGCGCAGCTCTGGGACGATCCGTTCGAATGGACGCTCCCCGAGGCGATGGCCTCGATACAAAGGGTCGCCGAGTATCTTGACGAGGTCGACGAGGCGCGGTCGGCGGGTTTTAGGAGGATCTCTTCGGACCCCGAACTCGCAAAGGTGATCCGGACGCCGTTCGGGGAAATGTCCCTGGCGGATCTGCTCCTGAATACCCTTTGCGACGCAGTCCGGCTCGCTGCGGCGGCGCGCACGATCGTCCCCGGTGGACGTAAAACTTGAATTCAAACGAACTCTGAGAGATAGTTGTGCGTAATGCTCAGAGGCCAAAGCCAACAGACAAGCTAGTTCCACGGCCGACCGGCGTAGAATCCCATTTTCACGGAGTCACAAATGTATTGCCCACGTTGCGGAAAGCAGCAGGTATCAGGTCAGTTGAAGTTTTGCCCGAAGTGCGGATTTCCGATGGGCCTTGTGACGGAGGTCGTTTCGCACGGCGGAACCCTGCCTCAGCTTGAGGAACTGAGCAAGAAATCAAAGACCCTTACGAGGCGCAACGGGCTCATTTTCAGCTTGTTCTGGTTCCTTTTCTTTCTCCTGATCGTCACCCCGTTCTGGGGAATAATGGATGTCGAGGAAATGGCGGCGATCTCCGCGATCACGGGCGTTTTTGGCGGACTGCTGATCTTTCTATTTTCACTGTTCTTTCTTGGGAAACCGCCGAAAGAATATCCCGGGATGACCTACGCTCAACAAGAGAACCAGCTTTCCACCGGATATCCGGGACAGCAGAACGCGCTGCCCCCTCACCTTCAGCAAACGGCTGACGAATACGTTTCACCCGGTCCCGGGAGCTGGCGGGTCCCGGACACGGGCGATCTGGCGACTCCGGGAAGCGTTACGGAAGGTACGACCAAGCTGCTTCAGAAGGAAGAGGATAGCGAATGAGGGGGCCATATTGTCCAAGATGCGGCCAGCAGCAGGCTTCGGGCGAGATAAGGTTCTGCTCGAGGTGCGGATTCGTGATGAACGGCATAGACCAGATCGTTGCGAACGGAGGCGTGCCTCAGGAACTTGCAGAGCCGGGATCCGAGTCGCCAAAGAAGAGAGGCGTCAAACAAGGCGGATTGCTGATGCTTTCCAGCCTCATTTTGGTGCCGCTTCTCGCAATAACGTCCGCCGCCCTGGACATCTCGCCGTTCTTCGTCGCCGTGACCGCCATCGTCACTTTCTGGGGCGGGCTCCTGCGGATCCTATACGCATTGATCTTCGAATCCGGCAAACCCACGACCGACAGCCGCGGATTTGTTGATTCGTTCAAACATACCCTCTCTGGACGGCCCTCCCAGGCATCTCTTCCGCCCGCGGCCCAGGCGCCTGCGGAAGCCGCTTTTCGCCCCGCGCCCGGCAACTGGCGCGACACGAACGACCTTGAACCGACGAGCGTGACCGAAGTGACGACCCGGACGCTTGACCGCTCCCGGATCGACGAAAATTGATTAATTTTTGAAGTACGGTTTAGAATCCAGGGGTATCCGAAAAATGCACCTTCGAGATTCCCATACGCGATTTGCCGTAATTCTAGTCTCGCTCCTCATACTCGTGTACTTTTCTTTCACGTCCGGGGGGGCCGAGGCGGCTGACGTTCCCCGCCCTTCCGGATCGATACTCGACATCGCCACTCCATCTATCAAGCGCTTCACAAGTTCCGACGGCCTTCCCGTAACCCCGTGATTACCATAAAAAGGGACCCCCGGGGTTTTTTCTGGTTTTGGACCCACGGCGGCGCCCGGGTCCACTGACGCCAACGCTTTCGG
>JAGFIQ010000185.1 GCA_024103495.1 Aridibacter famidurans | reverse complement strand
ACACCTTCTACAGGACCGCTGAGCTTCTTCAGACCCGTACCGCCAGCTGTCGCAGCTGCTCGTCCGCTCGTGTCGACATCGCGCCGCGCGGCTCGCTGTCGGCGACGGACAGCGCGCGAGCGAAGTTCGCGTACACTGTCCCTTCTACCCCCTTGCGGCCAAGGGTCCACCGTCATCCAGGCGGGAACCGAGGCGGGGTTGAACTAGGACTGGTCCCGGTGACAGACGCAACGGCCACTATCCTGTTACAGTCGATCGCTGCCGACCGGCTGGTCGTCCTCTGCGGCGCAGGGCTGTCGATGGCGCCTCCAAGTTCGATCCCCGGTGCAAATGCGATCAAGGCGGAATGCGCGACGAAGTACCGCCGGGAAATCGGGGTGGACCTCGATCCGGCAGTCGCCGCCGACTTGGAAGCCATGTCGCGATGGTTCCTTCAGCAAGACCGATTCAGCGATCTGTTCATCACAAAGCTGGTTCCGTGGAAAAAGTTCAACACGGCACCGAACGAGGGACACGAAGCGATCGCAGATTTCCTCGCTTGCGGCGCAATTCATGTTGGAGTCACGACGAATTTCGACCGATTGGTTGAAGAATCTGCTGCCCGTCTCGGCGAACCCGACTTCCTTCCGCTCGTTTACGAGAATGACCTTCCGCGAAGTTCCGAGCACCATCCGTACTTGAAGATTCACGGCTGCTCAGTTCTTCACAAGACCCGGTTAGAGACCGTCTGGTGCCGAGAGCAACTCTCCATCCCGTCAATCAGCGATAGAATGGCGCGGTTCCAGACCTGGCTATCTACCAACCTCTTCGGGCGTGACCTCCTGATCGTCGGCTTCTGGACCGATTGGGCGTACCTAAGCGAGATCTTAGCCACGACCGTGGCTGCAACCGGTCCGAACAGCGTTGTGCTCGTGGACGTGCAACCAACGACTGACGTTGCGGCGAAGGCCCCTGCCCTTTGGGCTTGGGCTCACAAACCCGGCATCACGTTCCGGCACGAGCAGGAGTCAGGCGCCGAATTCTTGGCCGAGCTCCGCACGCGGTTCACTAGAGTGTTGCTCAAAAGTTTGCTCGATGATGCGGCCGCGACCCACGAGTCACTGTTCGGCAGCCCGCCATCGGCACACGCCCGCGTTCTCGACACAAAGTCCATGTCCTATCTGTACTCACTTCGGCGGGACTTCACCGGAGTACTCCGAAACCGCCCCGTGCGCGTCCGCATGCTAGACCCTTCCTTCCGAATTCACGCTGCGATGCACTCGAGATTGATGGAACGGGGCGCCTCATACAACGCTCACGTTTATTCGATAGGAGGAGAACGCATCCGCCTGATTAACGGTGCCGGGCAATTACTAAGCGAATTGAAGTCCGAATGTCGGCAAGAACCGCCGCTACCCGTACCCGTAGATCGCGTCGTGTGCATCGGTGCCGTCGAAGATCCGTCGCCCGCAAGCGTCATTCGACCAACTTCAGTGCCAGGAGTTATTCACGGTGGCGTCTCTGGGATATGGACGACCCATACTCCCCTTGTTCGGGAGCTTCGCTGATCTCATGTCTAGCCTTCTATTAGATGTCCGGACCGTTTTGGAGAACATGGGATACCAGACGTCCATGCCCGTTTCAGATCCCAGGTCAGTGCTGTTCGAGGACGACGTGCTCCTCGGCGCACTGTTCGTTCTCGAATCACCGGCCGTAATTCTGAACCAATGGGAGCGATGCCAAGATTCCTTCTTGAGGGAGAACTCTCCCCGTCTTTCGATCGATCCTTACAAGGCCTGGAACTCATACACCGTGCTCCTCACTGAGGCGCCGACGGACCGTAACACAATGGAAGCGCTCTTCGCCATTGAGGAGGATTTTCGGGGCACTCGAAAGATTGTTCGGGCTGGTGTGACGACGCG
>JAGFIQ010000172.1 GCA_024103495.1 Aridibacter famidurans | reverse complement strand
GGAAGGCTTATCGACCACGTGGAACGCGGGAACCTCGACCTGAGGACCGTCGAAACGCTGGTCCTGGACGAAGCGGACCGGATGCTCGATATGGGCTTTCTGCCGCAAATCCGAAAGATCCTCGGATTTCTGCCGAAGGAAAGGCAGAACCTTTTATTTTCGGCGACGATGCCGGATTCGGTGAAGGGACTTGCCTACTCGATGATGGAGGACCCCGAGTTCGTAGAGGCGAGCCCGAGGAACAAACCGGCCCGGACGATCGAAGAGATCGTGTATACGGTCCCGGGAAACTCCAAGACCGCGCTTCTGCTTGACCTGCTCGAGAATGAAGGCCTGGAGAAGGTCATCATCTTCACCGCAACGAAGCGCGGAGCAGACAGGCTGGCACACATCCTGAACGCGAGAGACCTGAACGCAGGGATCATCCATTCGGACCGCAACCAGTCCCAGAGAGAAAAGGAACTGCGGGACTTCAAAGCCGGCAAGAAGCAGGTGCTCGTCGCGACAGACATCGCAAGCCGCGGGATCGACATTGATTCCGTGACGCACGTGGTCAACTACGACGTTCCCACACCGCCGGAAGACTACGTCCACAGGGTCGGAAGGACCGGAAGGGCGGGCCGACTCGGGCAGGCGATCACGTTCGTGAGCCCGATCGAGGAATTGGCGATGCGAAGCATCGAGGAATTGACAAAGAAGAAGCTGATGCGAATCGAGCAT
This sequence comes from Aridibacter famidurans, assembly GCA_024103495.1. GTDB lineage: Bacteria > Acidobacteriota > Blastocatellia > Pyrinomonadales > Pyrinomonadaceae > Aridibacter > Aridibacter famidurans. Next base: position 8,219 of record JAGFIQ010000172.1, on the reverse strand, counting down.
CCGGACTTCAGCCCCTCTGCGGTACGTGAGCGAAGGCTCAACGCGCTTGCGGCGTAAGACTGTCTTTCGGGTCTGTTGAGTCTGTCGGGTCTGTTGGGTCTGTCGGGGCTATCGAGTCTCTTGTCCCGGAGGGGCAACGGATGATAGCCCTGGGCAAGCCGCAGGCGCAGCCCCGGGTAACAGTCACAATACGATACTCGCCGCGGAGCGGCGACGCCCCAGACTCGGCAAATCGGGTTTTTATGGTAAGGTATTAGCAGTTTATGGCTACTTCAACCGCAAAAGATAACGGTTACAGCGTTGGCGACAGGGTCGAGAAGGTGTGTCCCGAATGCGATGAACAGCTCGGACATATCGTAAAATCGGTCACTAAGCTTGGCCGGGTATCGAGGGTCATTTGCTCGGAGTGCGGAACCGTCGGAACATTCAAGGCGAGCTCCGCGAAGCTCAAGCCGGACAAGAGCAAGCAGAAATCGGGCGACCCCTACGATCCTTCAAAAACGTACAAATCGGGACAGATAATGGAGCACGAGGCGTTCGGACGCGGAAAGGTCGTCGAGGTCCTTGAGAACAGGATGATCGACGTGTTGTTTCCCGACCGCCTTCGAAGGCTGATCCATTCCCGCTAAACAACTCCGGTCAGAGAATTTATGCCGGGTCCTTCGACGCAGCAACTCGCTGCGCAAGGGTCCGGCATTACCTTTTTTCGGCCCTTTTTGGGCGAAAACCTCTTCCAAATGCCCGGATTGTATCCTTGATGACTGAATCTGATCCGCCATTTATGTCGAAGCTAAATGATGTAAAAGAATGATTTAACGAATGTGATAGGGTTTTAGAAAAACGGCAGGCGAGGCTCGTGACAGTGCGCGCCGCGCCGGGAGATGAGACAACAATGAGACGATCAGACTACCTGATAATGGGAGCGGCACTGCTTTCGTTCCTGTTCTCCATTTCGTTATGGTTCGGCGTTCTCGGGGGAGATGTCGCTTACAACAAGCAAGCCGCGATCTTTGTGGGCCTTTGGGTGCCCTCCATATTGACTGCCGGCCGGTACTTCAGGAAATGAGGAGGTGAATGATGACTACTGACCTATTGATCTTTTTCATCGGCTTTCTTGTTCTGATGTCGGTAGTGTACGCGATCTTCGCCGAAGTGACGCTTCTGATGGTCGACAAGGAAGACTCGCCGACGGAACGTTAGCTTTCAACCGGCCACCGGGCTTTTCTGAATCGGCGTTACCGTTTATGCTTTTTGGCGACCCGGTTCGGAAGAGGTTCGGATGGAGCATCAGTCCGCGCTGATCACGGCGCTAGATTACTTTTCATATGCACTCGCCGCGATCACGATCGCGCTGACCGCGGCACCCGTGCTGCCGCTCAGTTTGTGGCCGGTCCGGATCGGAGACTTTCCGAGGATCCAGATCGCGCTGGCCGGAACGCTCTCCGTCGCGATCCTTCTCATCTTTTCCACGCCCTTGTCGTTTCTTGACCTGACGGCCGTCGCGGTCGCTTCGGTAGCGGTCATTTACCAGATCCACGCGATACTTCCTTACACGCCTCTCTACCCCAAGGAGGTCGGATCCGCCCGATCGGGTTCTTCTTCTCAAAGGCTTCGCATCCTGATCTCGAACGTGCTTGTCGAGAACGACGAGACGGACCGGCTTCTGGCGGCCGTCGATGAAGCCGATCCCGACGTGATACTTCTCGCCGAGACCGACGAGAAATGGATCAGCCGGATCCAGGGTCTAAAGGAAAGCCATCCGAACGCAGTCGAGCAGCCGCAAGACAATGCCTACGGAATGGCTATGTACTCGAGATTCGAGCTCGAAGGCACGGAGGTGAAGTACATCGTCGAAGAGGATGTGCCGTCCATCCACACCGGCATCCGTATGCCTTCCGGGGAGGTGGTCCGGTTCTACGGCGTCCATCCGAGGCCTCCAGTGCCCTCCGAAACGGGCGAATCCACTGAGCGTGATGCGGAGCTCGTGCTTGTCGGAAAACTCGTGCGTGAAAAGGGTGTGCCGGCTATAATCGCGGGCGACATGAACGACGTCGCCTGGTCGCGCACTACGAAGCTGTTCCAGAAGATCAGCGGGATGCTCGACCCCAGGAAAGGCCGCGGAATGTACAACTCCTTTCACGCTTCATATCCTTTCCTGCGCTTCCCGCTCGACCACATCTTTCATTCGCCGCACTTCCGCCTTGTGGAACTGAAGAGGCTTGACAGCATAGGCTCCGATCATTTTCCTATCCTCGCTGTTCTGAGTCTTGAAAACGGCGCGGAAAAAGAGCAGGAACAGCCGGAACCTGAGACCGAAGACATAAAGGAAGCGAATCACAAGGTCCGCGAGGCGGAGCGGAAGCAGGACACCAAGCTCGACGGAGAGTCGAACGTAAACGATGACTGAAACGACGGGGAACAGGTTCGTCGACGCTTTCAAGCGTTTCATGCCGGATTCTTTTGTTTTCGCGATCCTGCTGACTTTGATCTGCGCAGTACTTGCTGCAGCTACGGTCGGCGCGGGACCGATGTCGATAATCTCCGGCTGGTACAAAGGATTCTGGAGCCTTCTCGAGTTCGGGATGCAGATGGTGCTGATCCTCGCAACCGGGTTCGCTATCGCGCTCTCGACGCCGGTCGGGAAGTTTATCGACAGGCTTACGCGATACATCAGCACTCCCGCCAAGGTCTATGTCTTCGTCGTCGTCGCCGGATACTTCTTCACCTACATAAGCTGGGGATGGCTTGTCGTTACCGCCGTACTCGCGCGAAAGCTCGCGGAGCGGGTGGGCGGTATCGATTACCGGTATCTAGTCGCGTGCGTCTACCTTTCGGGCGGCGGATGGGTGACCGGGCTCTCGAGCTCGATCCCGCTGGTGCTGAACACGGACGGAAATTTTCTGATCGAGGCAGGAATACTCAGCGGGAAGGTGCCGACCTCGTTAACGCTTGGATCTCCTCTGAACCTCGCGATGATCGCCTTTTACGTGGCGGTTCCGCCGCTGCTGATGTACTTGCTGCGGCCTGGGGAAGAGTCGTCGGTTGAGATGAAGGACCTTCGCGCCAAGGGCGAGCAGGAAGAGGCGCGGACAATCGCGGAAGAAGCGCAAGACCTGAACCTTCCTTATTGGGCCGTTTCCGACGCGCTCAATAACAGCCGGATCCTGTCGCTGATCATTTTCGCGATGGGCGGCTGTTACATTTTCTATTACTTCGCGACCTCCGGCCTCGACCTGAATCTGAACATCATGATCTTCACGTTCCTGATGTTCGGGTTGCTTCTCCACCAGACGCCGATGCGATACGTGATCGCAATGAAGCGGGCGTGCTCCAATATCTCGGGGATCGTTTTCCAGTATCCGTTCTACGCTGGGATCATGGGGATCATGATCCACACAGGGCTCGGCGCGGCGATCGGCACGGCGATGGCGTCCGGCGGCTCGATGCTCACCTATCCCGTCTATTCGTATCTCGCGGGCGCGGTCGTCAACTTCGCCATCCCTTCGGCGGGAGGCGAGTTCGCGGTTCTGGCGCCAAGCGTGATCTCGGCGGTAAAGGACCTTGGAGCCGGTCTGCCGCCGGATGTTCAAATGGCGATGGTGGCGAAGGCTTCGCTTGCGATCGCCTACGGCGAGACGACGACGAACCTGCTGCAGCCCTTCTTCATTCTGATCATCACTCCGGTGATGTGCGCCGGCTTGAAGCTCTCCGCCCGCGACATCATGGGTTACCTCTTCATCCCGTTCGTCGTGATCACGGTCTGCCAGTGCCTGATGGTCACGTTCATTCCGGTGTAAAGAGAAAGGCAGGATGAAGGGGACGCCCGCGGTCCGGCTCAATACTCATGACAAGGCGGGCGGGGACGCAGGCGGTTCGGTCAATAGCCGCCATTGTTTTCTGCTCACCGCTCACTGCCGAAAACAGGTGCAGTCGATCAACCTTCCAACACTATTTCAGGATGGGCTTTCGCAAGGGCCAAAAGTCGTAAGGCAGGACCAGACGGTTTTCGGTTGCCGTGCTCCCACGATTGATAGGTCTTCACGGAGACGTTCAGTGCCTTGGCGAACACTGCCTGAGAAACTCTAAGCATTTCTCTGATTGACCTGATCTCGTCCTTCGTCAGCTCCGGAGGCGGTTTCACGACGGTCGTCGTCCGAAGGTCCCGCTTGCCCCGCGAATGCTCTTCCGCTTCTTTCAAGCTTCTTTTAAGTTCTTCGGCTATCCTTCCCATACGTTACTGCTTCCGAGTTCTCTTGATCGACGCCGCCAGATCGGACAATTCACTCCTGTCCTTATCCGACAGATCAACTTTCATTGATTTCGGGAAAAGGTGTAAAAGGTAAATGGTCCCGGATTTCTCAAGATAAAGATATATGTACCGCAGGCCTCCGCTTTTTCCCTTGTTTCCTCTTGCATCAGCGATTCTCGCTTTACGTAGGCCGCCTGTTCGCCGGATCACGCTTCCCCGTGCGGGATTTTCCAGCAGATCCGCCTGAATAGCGAACAATGTGGAGAGAGAACATTGTCGATCCAGCGACTTCCTGAATACCTCCGTCTCGACAAAGGTGAGGAGCTTTGCCATTCAAGGACTATACTACTGTGTGGGATAGTTCGGCAAGATTGGGAAGGGCGGCGAGGTACGATAGGCTTCAGCCTGTCCAGTTTAGGCAAGGGCACCTTTTCTGCCGATACTTCTCTTGGCCGAGATCAGCGCTCCGACCGGTAGACACTTCTCGCGGCTCTGCCGCCGTGGCGTGCGGAAAGGCTTGCCATTCCGGCAGGCGCCTGAAAAAGAACAAGCCGCTTTAGCGTCCGCATCCGACGGGCAGAAATCCCCTCGTTGGCCGTGAATGAAACTCGACTTAACCGGACAATCATCCGGCCCCGGAAGACTGATCCAATCTGGAAGGTATCGCTGAAAGGAACTTCCTGAATTCACCGGCTGCCCGGTCGATCGCGTCAGACGACCCCTTCCGGATCGCCCCGTCCCTTGCGGGATCAGTTTGGGATCCGATCTCCGCCATCTTCCTGAGATGTTCCCTGTATTCAGCGGCGAGAGCAGCCTCCGAAGCCGTGAAAGTGATCGGCGGAAGTTCGGTCCCGGTCGCTGAACCGCTGACCGGAGCAGCGTCCGCAAAAGCCCGCCACCATCCGGCGATCTCCTCCGCTTCCGCTTCGCGGCCCTGAGCCCTCATAATTTCGGCGAGCTTGTTGAACGAAGCCTCAAAACCGGATGCTGCGGAAACCGCCGCGGACGAGCTTCGGGAGCGGGATCTGTCTGAAAGCGAACGGGCGGTGAGCTTTCCGAAGAAAGCGGCGGCCCCGGGTTGACCAAATGCGTCCTGTGCCCACATCAGATAAGCCGCTGACTGTGCCATTTCGGCTTCGCTGCTGTGGAGCGCTTCGAACGGAAGCGCCTCTTCGAAGCTTGCGAGAGCACGTTGGTCTTTTGCCGCAAGAAACACAAGGCCGATCTCCTTGAGTACATTCGATATGTTCTGCGGGTCACCCGCATCCCGGTAAAACTTCAACGCTGAATTCAGGTATTCGATCGCCTTGTTGCCGTCACCGATCTCGAAATGGAGGTTTCCGAGCAGCCGCGATACTTCTGCGGCACGGCGGCTGTTGCCGCCTTCCTTGTATAGGACCAGCGATCGTTCGAACGACTCAGCCGCCTGCTTCCGCTCCTCGAGGGAATGCAGGATCGAACCGATATTCTGCCGGATCATCGCTTCTTCTTCCTTCGCGGAAATGATGATGAGATTGGGCAGCGCGCGCCTGAAGTGTTCAAGCGCCTTCTCACGCTCGCCGAGCTTGAAGTACAGGTTGGCGAGCCGGTCCAGCGCGACGGCGTGGTCCGAAAGTCGCGAGACCGAAGTGTGAAAAGGATGGCCTCCGGTTCCCATTTCGAAGAGCACGACAGATTCTTCCAGGGCACGCAGCGCAAGATCGTCTTTGCCTTCGCTGATATGGACCGCGGCCAGGTCCGAGAGTATACGGGCCTTTGAGGTATGGTCCTCAAACTCCTCGAACTCCTCTATCGACCTGGCAAAGGAAGATAGCGCTTCGACATTCCTGCCATTCGCGGCATGGATCTGACCGATAATCCGGCTCATCCGGGCGGCCTCATAGCCGGCGCCGTTCGCCTTGTAACCCTCCAGAGCAGCCTGCAAATGACCGATGGCTTTGCCGTATTCCTTGTTCCGAAGGTAATAGAGTCCTGTTTCACCCGAAATGAACGCCGTCCCGAAGCTGTCGCCTATCTCCTGATAAAGGCTTGACGCCTTTTCGAAGACCTCGGCCGGATCCCGTTTCGTCCCGTCCTTCGCAAGCCGCTCGAGAGCCTTGACCACCTCGTCCGCGGCCTTTTCTCTCTGCTTCCCGATCTTGTCCAGGCTCTTCGGCCTGTCGAAGGTGTAGCTCCTTATCTGAATTACCGCCTTTTCTCCGTCGCACAACAGAGGCGGCTCGAACTGTACGCCCTTCGCCGCCGCTTCTGCGATAGGGCGTAGTTCAGGCCGGCCCGCGAACGCTCTAGCCTGTAAAACCTTTCCTTGCTCATCGATAGTAAAAACGACAGGAACCTCTCCGTAAATGCCGTTCTTCCCTAGCTCTTTCGGGACCTTGGCAGTTTCAAGGTCCTTAACGCCGACAAACGCAGGTCGTTTGGCAATTCTCCAGCCGTCACCGTGAAGGCAGCCGGAATCGCCGGGGATCGAGGTGAGCCGGCGCGACCACTTCGCAAACATCTCGGGATCGGAATTCAATTCCCGCCGGATCTCCCTCAGCAAACCCGCGACATTGGCCGCGGCTTCGAGAAGACCTACCTCCGAGACCTCCGCTTCGAAGATCCGTCCGCCGGTGACCGATGTGATGGACTCCAGAAAGACCCTTCCCTCGGCATATTCGGATTTCGAAGTCCCTCTTGGAGTCCCTAACTGCCTTCCAAAGGAGCCGCCTCGTTGTTTGAGGGCCTGCTGAATAATATCGGCAAAGACGCTGTTGGTGCCCGGCGGGACCGCGGAACTGAACCCGGTGTACTGGTCGAAAGTATCTAGATAGACCGGAAAAATGGCGACTCCGGACTCGCCGGCCAGATTGACAAGGGTCGAGTGGCCGATCTTGCGGCTCGTCGTATCGACGGCGTCGGAGAAAAGAACGATCGCTCTTGGTCCGGAGATCGTCCGGAAATGATCTTCCAGCGCGTAACCGAGAACATCGTAGACCGAGCTTCCGGTCCCGACGTCGAGGCGGTTGATCCTTTCTAAGATCCGCGTGCGGGCTTCACCAAAATTTCCAAGGATCTTTCTGTCCTCTGAAAACGCGACAACCGAAACATCTGTGTCCTCCAGCTGCTCCACAAGACCCACGGCCGCCTTCTTGACGGCCTCCAGGATGTACTGGGCTGAGGGGCTTACATCGATCAGGATAAGCACCGATAGGTCCTTTCGGGCCTGTGCAGGGCTTGCGGTGCTCTGGGGAGCGGAAGAGGCCGCCGTCACAAGAACCGAGAGAATAATCGCTGTTATTCGGCTTTTGGCAGCTTTGCGCATTCCTTAGCCTTCCTGGTACTGGGGTCTGATCCGAAGCGATCTCAGGGTTTCGTGGCAATTATAGACGTATCGGTATCGGAGACAAAAATCTTTTACTCGCGGACAAGATGAAGTACCCGTTCCGGAGGCGAAGAATGTCCGGAAGTGCCCTGCCGTTCGGGGGGGGGGACGGACAAGAAAGAGAACCCTCCGGAGTCCGGGTCCCGCAGAAGTGGAATAAGTAGCAGCATCGGGTCCGTCTCAAAAGCACTTTCCGGCTTTTCTCCGGTCCTATCTGAGCCGTCTGGTTTCGTGCAAATAAACATTTATTGGCTCCCGCTTCAGCCACAACAACTGCCGGCGAGAGCCGGCCGGGAATTCCATGGAATTCGTGATCCCCCGCTGGAGCGGGCAACTGACAGTTCCTCAGTACCCGCCGGGCGCACGAAACGAAACGATGCGGGCGGGACGCCCGCGGTCCAACGAGGTAACGCGAACTTCAGTTTGCGCCGCGCGGATGCGCGGAGGAGATACGGGCGGGGACGCCCGCGGTCCAACGAGGCACCGCGAACTTCAGTTTGCGCCGCGCGGATGCGCGGAGGAGATGCGGGCGGGGACGCCCGCGGTCCAACGAGGTACCGCGAACTTCAGTTTGCGCCGCGCGGATGCGCGGAGGAGATGCGGGCG
>JAGFIQ010000149.1 GCA_024103495.1 Aridibacter famidurans | reverse complement strand
AGCGTCTGGATCGACCTGAGCACCGAGGGCCTCCGGTCGGATTCGATCCAGACCCGGTCGACAAAATCCGGCCCCGGAAGATGAAGATCGTCTTTTGAAATAGTGTCGCAAGTATGACCCAGAAGCGACTCGGCGTCGCCGCCCAGAAGCTCCTGTATCCTACCGTAATCTACAGCCATTCTGATTCTCCTGATCTAAATTGATATATGGAATATGGTTAAGGATGCGGCACGGATTATAGCACAACCTCTTACCGGCTGCGGACGAACCACCGCCGTCCGGTAAAGCCTTGCCCGGTCTACGAAACCTGGGATAGTATCCAAGTCTGCGGCGCGAATGAATGCTCAAGCCGATCCTTTTTCCTAGCGGTGCCAGACGATGTTTTCCGGATACTCCCTAAGAACTCTCATCTTAGCGGCTTTTTTGCTTTTCACGCATTACAGCGTGCCGGCCGCCGACCCGCCCGACTGGAAGCCGGTCACGAAGGCCGAGCTCGAGATGACTTCGCCTCAGGTCGAACCGGGCGCCGACGCAGAAGCGATATTCTGGGAAGTGACATTCGATGACACGGACCGGGCTGATTTCAAGACAACAAGGTACGCGAGGATCAAGGTCTTCACAGAACGAGGCGTTGAACAGTACGCCACTTTCAGGGTGACAGACTCGCGGTTCCGGGATATTAAAGACCTCGCCGGCAGGATAACTCTTCCGGACGGCTCAGCTAAAGAGATTACAAAGGATGACATATTCGTGCAGGACGAATCCCGCACTTCCGAAAGCCGTGTGAGGTCGCATTCGTTTGCGTTCCCCGGTATCCGGCCCGGAGCGGTGATCGAGATCCGGTACACTGAGAAGGTCGCGAACTGGTTTAGCGTTCGGGACTTTCGCTTTATGTTCCCCATCCGAGCCCAGCCCCTCACGATTTCAATGAAGACGGAAGAGGGAATGGGGGCAAACCTCAACCGCCGCGACTTTCCCATTCAGCTTCCGATACCCGCTCAAAGGCTGACGATCTTTCTTAAAACAAGAGGCGGGCGGAACGTCTTTACGCGCTCGTACAACACGGAAACGAAACTGGAGTTCCGGCAATACCAGGGTGACGAAGATCTTTTAGTTCTGGACCGTCGGAACGTCCCTGCATTTCGTGAAGAGCCTTTCATGCCGCCGATCGACGAGGTCCGGCAATGGGTCTTCATAGAATTCAGCAAGGACGGAGAAGACTTCGACTGGTCCGCCTACGCCGGAGGTTACGGAAACAGCTTCGATCGGCGCACAACCCCCCGCGGCAAGGTGAAGAGCACGGCCCGCGAGATAGTGGGCTCCGAAACCGATGACCTGAAGAAACTGGAGAAGCTCTACAACTTTGTCCAAAAGGATATCAGGAACCACGACTTCGACAATTCCGAAAAGCTTCCCGGAAGTTCTTCTTACCGAGGAAGAACTCCGGACGACGTCATCGGTTACAAGGCCGGGCTTGCGCCCGAGATCAATTACACCTTTGCCGCGCTTGCCAGGGCTCTCGATTTCGAAGTCCGGATGGCCCGGACCGGCGACCGCAGCAAGCACTTTTTCCATCCCGAATTCCACAAGAGTCCCGAATTCGTCAGGGACTGGTTCATCGCCGTAAAGGTAGGCGATGACTGGCACTATTTCGATCCGGCGGTGCCTTTTCTGCCGGCAGGAATCGTCCACTGGAAGAATCTGAACGTCAACGGAATGCTGATCGACAAGAAGACCTACATCTGGACATCGATCCAGTTCCCGCCCGAAAACAGAACGAAGATCCATCGAAAAGGCAGTTTCCGGATCGACGCGAATGGTGATCTCCGGGGCACCGTCCGGCTGGAATTCACCGGACAGGCCGCGATCGACAGGCGTGAAGCGCTGTGGTGGAGGACGTCGGAAGGAAGGATCGCGACCGTGGAGGCATCGTTCAAAGCAAGGACAGGTACCGTCGAGGTTTCGAACGTTGCGATCGAGAACATAAAGGACAACACTCTTCCGCTCGTATACGCATTCGAACTGGCGATTCCCAGGTTCGCACAACAGGCAGGGTCAAGGATGTTCTTCCAGCCTTCGGTATTCGAGTACGGGATCGCGCCCGTGTTCACATCGGCAGAAAGAAGGCACGCTATCCATTTCCGATATCCGTGGGCCGAGGAGGACGAGATCGAGATCGGGTATCCGGAAGGATATTCGACGGACCTTTCGGACTGGCCGGCGGAGGTCGAGGACAAAAGCGGCGTTAGCGGGCTCAACATTTCTGTTATCCCTGACAAGGAGGCGCCGAAGCTTAAGGTCAGCCGGCGGTTCCGATTCGGCGACCGAAGCATCATCTTTTCCGCGGACGCCTATCCGCAGCTTAAGAAGCTCTTCGACACCTTCAGCCTGACCGATGGGAAGATGGTCCTTCTGGAGAAGCGGTGAGCAGGAATTCTTCTTCGGCTCCGTTAGGAGCGCATTCTGCGAAGAAGCGTTCAAGCCCGATGGCACCGGGTACATCATCCGCGAACCGGTGCTACCTGGATTTTGAGAACCAGGATCGTCGGACCTCCGGGAGCCATCAGTTGCCCCCGGCTTTGGACGGGGCCTGTCAGTGACCCCCAACCTGAAAGGGGCTTCAGCCCCGAAGACAGCCGGCTGAAGCCGGCGAAATGACTTCTTGACCCTTTCGGTCCCCCCGTTGAAACGGAGGGCAACTGATGGGGTCCTGCGGCCCAACGATCGGGAATTCTGAACCTCCCCAACAATATAAAGAGGCTGCCCTTTCCGACAGCCTCTGTGCATTCATCGCGATTCCCCGACTACTGGCCCGGAGCCGCCTCTTCCTTCTTCTTCACGCTCTCGATCTGAAGATCGATAACCACGTTGTCCGAGAGCATCGGCGATCCGTTCGGAAGATTGCCGCCGTAGTTCACGTTGAAATCCCTTCGGTTGATCTCGGTCGAGCCGACGACTCCCAGGCGGATGGTGCCCCGCGAATCCTTGATCGGGCCGATCACTTTCACCGGGATCGAGATCTCTTTCGTCACGTCCTTCATAGTCAGGCTGCCGGTGACAACGTATCCATCGCCCTTTTTCACGATGGACGTGCTCTTGAACTTCATTTCCGGGTATGTCTCGACCTCGAAAAAGTCCTTTGAACGGAGGTGATTGTCGCGGCCTTCGACGCGTGTGTTGACACTCTTCATCTGGGCAGTGAACTCTACCGAAGAGTTCTTCGCATTGTCCGGATCGAAATCCACGTCGCCCGTAAAATCGGTAAAGCTTCCCGGCACGTCGACCAGCCCCATATGCCTGACCCTGAAGCCTATGTAACTGTGCGCGCGGTCGAATCCGTAAGCGCCCTTTTGTTCGGCCTTGGACAGTGCGTCGTCCGAAGCGATGATGCCGAAACGCTCTTCGACCGTCGGCGTGGTCGCGTTCGATACGAAGAAAAAGCTGCCGAAAGCGAACAGAACCGCGGCGGCGAACGATCCCAAAGACAGTACTACTGATCTGCGCATAATTCTTCTGCTCCTGAAAGACCTTTGAATTTGATTGGAGCCTATATCTTAAGCCCTGCGTGCGGTTCTTTCAATCGGCGCCTGTCGCGGACGGACCTCAGTCGGATTCGACAAGCTTTTTCAGATTCTTCAGATCGTCGTCCAGAAGTTCCTGCACCTTCCTGGTGAGGATCGAGACAGGAGAGTTGAACAGAAGTTCGCCGATGCTCGCGACGGACACGCGAGCAAGCGTACCGCCTTCGGCCTCACGGACCGAGTATTTCTGTTTCATCTCGAACGGCTCGTCCTGGTAAAACTCTACAGACTTGCCTGGATCGCACTTCATCACCTGGACCTTTGCGGAATAACGCTTGTTCATAAAGTCGCCTACCCGCTCGATCTTCGCGCCTTGCCGGTAAAGCCCCGATTCCATCGGAAATACCTCCGCGAGGCTTCGGATCCAAAGCTTGTCCATTTTCGGATTGAACATCACTTCGGCGACTTTTTCGGGCGGTCTTTCGATCAGGATCTCGGAGTGGACATCAATTGCCATCGGGATCTGCTCCAAATCGGATTGAATTTCTTGAACGTCCCGGGACCGGGACCGAAAAAAAGATATCAGCAAGCGGAAATGCTGTAAAGCATTTCGGGGGATGGTGTTCGCGCTTCAAACCCCGGTCTGCCAGGCCTTGATCGCCTCGATCGGCCAGATCAGCATCACGATGTTGATCAAGAGGCTGTCGCGGATCGTGATGATCAGGAACAGCTCGATCAGGATAAAGACCGCGAGCGACTTCCAGAATCGCAGCTTGTAAGCAGTGATGAACCCGAGCACGCACGCCGCGACGTCGCCGATCGAATTGGCGATCGAATCTCCGAAATAATCCAGCGACGCCGTGTTAGCGCGGTAACGCTCGATGATGCTCGGGGAGTTCTCGATCACCTCCCACACGGACTCTCCGAATACGCAGACAAGGAGAAGCCACGAGAACGCGATCTTTCCTCGGAAAAGAAGATTCGCGCCCCACAGGAAAAGGAATCCGTGGAGGAGATGCGTCAGCGTGTAGGGATCCAAGAGATGCTGTGAAGTGTGCTTGCTCCAGGCGTCGAAGGTCACGAGGTAGATCGGCGAGTCGTGTTCGCACCACCAGATACGGCCCTGGAACCATAGCTGGAACGTCATCCATAAGAATACCGCCGCCATAAGGATCCACGGCAGGTAATCCTTGAACGTCTCGTGACGGAACAGCCCGTTTCGGGGCCTCGGTTCTTCTTCTGTCATCGGATCCCGGTTTCTAAAGCTTCGCCTTGTCCCACTTCCTTCGGACTTCGATTATCAACTCCGCAACCTTGTCTGTAACTTTCCGGAAGTATTCGTCGGCTTTCGCCTGATCGAACTTCGGGTAGCCTTCGCCCTCTTTGTACAAACCGATCGACGAAGGAAAGGGCACAGCGGACCAGGTTCCCGGCCTGGGATAAGCCGTCGCCATGTCCTTTTCGTATCGCTTCTGGTCGACCAGCGTCGGATCGATCGCCTGTATGAACGCGGTCTCGTTCCAGCCGGCGTGGCCTCCGTCCTCGCCGAAGACCTCGAGGGTCACATCGGAAGCGAACGACCACCAGTTGATGACGAGCGTTCGGACCTTGCGTTCGATCGCTATCTCTTCGGCGACGGACTGCAGGACGGCGGTTTGTCCGCCTCCGTGTCCGTTGAGAATGATGATGTTGCGGAATCCGTTCTTGGCGAGCCCTTCTAGGATCTCTTTGACGAACGGGCGATACGCCTTTTCGGAAATGCGAAACGCACCCGGATAGCCCTCCAGGCTGCCCGTGATGCCGTACGAAAGCGTCGGCGCGATCATCGCGTTCGTGCGTTTCGCTATCGCTTTCGCCATAGCCGTCGGCGCGGTGTTATCTGCTCCGTTGTTGGCGACGCCGTGAGGCTCAAGCGTGCCGGTCGGGAGCAGGACCGTGTCGATCTTTGAGGGAACCGTCTCGCCGAACTCCATCCAGTTGATCCGGTCCATCTCCCGGGTCGAGACGATATCGGACTGCGGGAATGCTGAGGCGGCAAGGACAGTTGCGGCGAAGGCCGCTGCGAGTAGTCTCATCGTAAGCTCCTGCATACTTTGCGGTCAGAAAGGGTAGACAGGGAGGAGTTTACGATACTTTTTGGCGATGTACGATAAGCTTCAGCTTGTCGCCCGCGATTCTGTTCCCCTCGCGTCCGTAGCGGCCTTTGCGTTCGAACTCCTCTGACCCTCCCGCGCGTTCGCGCGGCGCAAACTGAAGCTCCTGGACCGCGGGCGTCCCCGCCCGCATCTTCCCGCGCGTTCGCGCGGCGCAAACTGAAGTTCCTGGACCGTGGGCGTCCCCGCCCCCATCTTCCCGCGCGTTCGCGCAGCGCAAACTGAAGTTCCTGGACCGCGGGCGTCCCCGCCTGCATCTTCCCGCGCGTTCGCGCGGCGCAAACTGAAGTTCCTGGACCGCGGGCGTCCCCGCCCGCATCTTCCCGCGCGTTCGCGCGGCGCAAACTGAAGTTCCTGGACCGTGGGCGTCCCCGCCCGCATCTTCCCGCGCGTTCGCGCGGCGCAAACTGAAGTTCCTGGACCGTGGGCGTCCCCGCCCGCATCTTCCCGCGCATACGCGCGGCGCAAACTGAAGTTCACGTTACCTCGGGTGCCGTCGCTACGCGACTCGAGACTCAACAGACTCGAGAGACCCGACAGACTCGACACACTCGATCGACTCGCCAGACTCGAAAAACTCAGTAGACTCGCCGAACTCGTTCAACTTCCCCTGATCCACCCGTATTGCCGGTTGGAGCGCGCGCCTCCCGCGTCTGCGTAGTCCTTCTTCAGCTTCGTAACGTAATCGTCGGGGATCGCCTTCAGCTTCGCCTTCACATCGATCCCGTAAACGCGTGCCGAATTGAGTCCGAAGATCTTCTCCTTCACCTCGTCGGTCAGAGGCTTGAAACCAAAGTCCTTTATGAACCGCTCCGGCATCTGCAGGCGTTTGAACGCCTCGATCTGCCATTGCGGACTTCCCCACCAGATCGAGTCCGTGCCCCAAAGGACGTGGTCCTCGCCGAACGCCTCGATCATCTCGCCGAGCATATACGCGCAGAGTTCCGGCGCTGTGATGGCGGTCATCCCAAACGTGGTCCCCAGGTCCATATAGACGTTCGTCATCTTCGGGTCCTTCTTGCGCGCTTCGCACAGGTCCGACACCCAGGGGATTCGCGTGCGTGTCTTCAGCCCGCCCTGGAGTATCTGCATTATCGGAGGCCCGCCCTGGAATCCCGCGTGGTAGATCAGGAAGTTCATGTCCGGGAAGTCCTTGGCGGCCTTCGGCACATCCTTCGGACTGCTGTGGTCAAGGTCCCAGCCCGGCAGCGGAAGGCCCTTGTGGACGCATATGTTGCGGATGCCGATCTTCTTCGAATACTCGTACGCGGGATAAGCGACCTTCTCGTCATCCATCCACCAGCCCACGCTTCCGTCAGCCAGAGGTTGGCCGGGATAGCCTTTCCACGCCTCGACCTTCAGGTCTTCGTGCTGGCGCTTCATCGATTCGAGATCCGATCTTCCAAGATCGGGCGAGAAAAGACCGTGCGCGACGATCCTCTGGGAATCGGCGAGCCCGTTGATCTTGGTGCGGGTCTCGATCATCTCGGCGGGCGGAAGGACGTTGTTCTTGTCCTCCTTCGCCGGCAGGCCGGTGATGACCGCCATCGAGGTGTCGCTGTCGAGGAACATCTCCTTGATGTAGTTCTCAAGGTACATATCCTCCCAGACGTGCTCCTTTCCCACGAGGTCCTTGTTTCCCCACGCGGCGCCCGCGTTTCGGTAGTTGAGCAGAGGCGGATCGTTGATGACCTTGCCGGTTTCGACGTGATGCGTGTGGATGTCGAAGATGAACGGCTTCTTGGGAAACTTCTCGTCCGTAGCGGCGGACTCGAACAGCTCGGCGGCATCGACCTTGAAAAACTCGCCGAAAACGGAGTTCATAGCGAGGAACGCGGCGGCCATTCCTCCGGAGGACTGAAGGAAATCGCGGCGGCTTACACCGAGGCGTTTCGACGCCTCATCGGCAATCTCGTTCAGCTTGTGTTCGACGCGCTTCTGGTCTTCGGTCTGGTCGGGCGGCGCGAACTCCTCGTTCGAGACGATCTGCGTCGGAACCGGGAGGTCGGGACCCAGGTCGCATTTTTGGACCCATCGGGTGCGGGTATTTTTCTTTTTCATATGACGTGCGCTTCACTCAAGGATTTGAGGGGGTTGGAGAGTTACGTAGCGTCCGGGAGAAAGGTTTTGTCAGGTATCAATCGGGAGAAGAGGGGTTGATAAGTGATGAGAACCGAGGGAACGGTCGTGTCCCGCGTGCGTCTATACGCCCCGTTTAGCGCGGCGCTTCGCGCTGCAAACGCGGCTTTGCCGCCGTGATGTGCGGAAAGGCCGCAAGAACATCGGTCGATGGAAAAATGGTTAACGAATCACCCCTGGCGCACCAACCAGCCGTAAGAAAGAATCGTTCTCATCACGCAATCGCTGCGCGATGCGCGAATCATCGTCGACGCTATCCGTGGACTGCGCCCTGCGGGCTTGTCCACGGCTAAATGCAGGCCGTCGCTTCGCGACTCAAGACTCGACAAGCTCGATCGAATGGACAGACCGATTCGGCGGAGGAGCTGACAAACCTTCGTCCTTCGCGAGATTCCGTTTAGAGCAGCGATTAGCGCTGCATCGTCGGGCGAAACCCGGCACCAAAGTACCCTCATTCAATGAAAAAAAGCCGCGCGGGGCGCGGCTCTGGCAGCGCAGAGCGCTGCTCTAAACGGGGCGTTTTGGGTACACGGATAACCGGTGCATTCCCCCAATCCTCAGTCCTCATCACTCCTCACTCATCACTTTCTTCTCAGTCCTTGATCGAATCCCAGAACAACTGGGTCTGCTCCGTGTAGTTCGCGTTGTTGCTCTCGCGAGCCCAGGCGTTCGCCTCCGTGATCACCTTCAGAGCCTCCGCAGTTTTGCCCTGCTTGTGGAGGATCCGAGCGTGGAGCAGTCCGAACCGGGGGTTCTTCGGGCTCTTCTCAAGTCCGGTCGTGATCCACTTCACCGCCTGGTCCTGATCGCGGTCGTTGTGGAAGTAGTACTCAGCCGCCAGAAAATAGCTGAACGGATTGGCATTCGCCTCGTCCTTCAGCAGTTCCGCGATCTGCTTGTCCACTTGCGAAGCCACGTCGAACTCGATCGTGAATCCCACCATCGTGTTCTCCCAGCTCAGGACGACGTCCACGGCGTCGGACTTCAGATTAGCGAACTGGATCGTGAACGTCTCAACGAACTTTCCGGTCGGAGCGGGCTTCGCGGTGAATCGGAACACGTCGTCGGCCTGCTTGTAAGCGTCGCCGGCAAGTGATCGCAGCCCAAGGTTCTTGTGGATGATCATCGTCCACTCATTCTCGCCGGGGATCGTGTAAAGCGCGTATGTGCCCGCCGGAAGCGGATTGCCCGCCAATTTCACATCTTCCTTGAAGGTAAGCTTTGTCGACGCATTGGCGCCCGTTCTCCAGATCTCGCCGTAAGGAACAAGCCCGCCGAAGATCGTCCTGCCCTTCGCGCTGGGCCTCGAATAGACGAGCTTGACCTCGGTCAGCGCCGCTTCCTGGGTTATCTCGGTGATCGGGCTGAGCGTCGGCACGTTCAGCCTCGGCTGGTTGTTCTGCGCCGCCGCGATCCCCGCGAGCAGCAATGAAATCACAAAAACACTGATCGATCGCATCATTTCCCTCCGTGTCTATTCCGCTTTCTGAAGCCGCTTTGCCACCTTCTGCACTTCGTCGAGGACGCGCAGAAGGTTTCCGCTCCAGATCTTCTTGATCTGTTCTTTCGTGTATCCGCGGCGGACCATCTCGAGCGTGACGTTGAATGTCTCCGAGGCATCGTTCCAGCCCTCTATCCCGCCGCCGCCGTCGAAGTCTGAGCTGATGCCCACGTGATCGATCCCCATCTTCTTCACAAGGTAATCGATGTGGTCTACAAAATCGCTGACATTGACCGCCGGCGCGGTGTCCTTCAGCCGCTCGTCGATCACGGGCCGCGCCTTCCTCTGCAGTTCTATGAACTTCTGGATGTAGTCGTTCCGCTCGGCTTCCGGAAGCTTCATTACTTCTTCGCGCGAGGCATAGATCTTCATCCCCTCTTTCTTCGCGAACTCCTCAAGGATCTCGCGCGAAAGTTTGTCGCGATTCTCCACCTTCGCGGGATTGACATAGGAATCGAGCGCCACTGTCTGGACCACGCCGCCGTTCTTCTTCACCCATTCGAGCTGTTCATCGTCGAGGTTTCTCGGATGGTCGGCGAGCGCGCGCGCAGAAGAATGCGAGGCGATCACCGGAGCCTTGGAGATCTCGATCATCTGGCGTATCGCCTCCTTCGACGGATGCGAGATGTCGACCATTATTCCCCACTTGTTCATTTCGGCTACCGCCTGCTTGCCGAGTTCGCTGAGCCCTTCGTGAAGGAACTCGCCGCTGCGCTCTCCTGTGTTCGAATCGGAGAACTGGCTGTGCCCGTTGTGGGCGAGCGACATATACCGCGCGCCCCTCTCCCAGAACTTCTTCACGTTCCCGAGGTCGGTGCCCATCGGATATGCGTTCTCGACGCCGATCATCGCCACAAGCTTTCCTTTCTTAACGATTCTTCGAACATCGTCCGAGGTCCGTGCGAGCTCGATCTTGTCCGGCGCGTACTCGTTAACAAGCCGGTCGATGGCGTCGAATTTGTCGATCGCGTTGGCGTAGGCCTTTTCGTAACCCTCTTCCGTAAGCGGTCCCTGGCCCGTGTAAACAATGAACCACGCGACGTCCAATCCTCCTTCCTTCATTTTGGGAAGGTCGACCTGGGTCTCCAGCTTCTGCGTGTAATTCTTGTCGGCAGTGAAGTTAGCGGTATTGATGTCGTCGTGCGTATCGAGCGTGATGACTTCCTCGTGGATCTTCCTCGCTTTCGCGATCAGGTCCTGTTCGCTCATCTCCTTCTTCGCGGTCTGCTGAGAAGCGGTCGGGCCGCTCAAGAGCAGCGAGACGACGAGAAGCGGCAAAAGAATTCTCTTCATAAGATTCTCCGTTCGGTGTTTCGGATATTGTGTCCCGGAGGACTTGCGGGGAATGCTAAAGCTTAACTTGCGCGCTTTCGAAGAAGCAAGAACAAAACCGCGGCAAGCACGGCGGCAGAACCGGCCGCGAGAATGATAAAGGTCCACGAACTGAAGAACGAAGCGTTCTCCGCTTCGCGGAGCGCTTCTCTCTGCTCCGCGGCCCCGAGGTTCGCGGATGCGAGCGCCGTGTATTTCTTCGCGTCCGAAAGGAACTCTTCCATCTTGCCTTCCGCCTGGTCCTCGATCAGGCCGCGAATGAGCCCGCCGAGCCTTCCTCTGAGGGCGCTCGCCCTCGAACGGCTGATGAAGACGAGATAGCTCGCGGGTCGTTCGCCGTTTCCGGGAAAGCCGAACAGGGCGGTGATGCCGAGGGTCGAATCGAAATAGTGATTCGCGAAGACCTGTTTCGAAACGCTGAACATCGCATCGCTGCCCGGTTCGTAGGCCAGCGTATGCGTGATCATCACTACGGGCTTCAAACCGACCTTTACTTCGGACCAGTTGAAAACGCTTCTGACGCCTTCCGGCGCACCCGCGGGGAATGACCGGGCGTGGTCGGAGAACGGGCCTGCGAATCCGTCTATGAATGGAAGGTCGCGAAGAAGTTCGGCGTACTCATCCGAGAGCGGCACATGCAGGTCCGTGTCGCGGTACACCATCAGCGATCCGTCACCGTTGGCGATGTATGCGCGAAGATATGCGGCGAGCTCGCGCTTCAATATGCCGGACGCCTTTTCTGGTGCGTCGTCAGCGTCCCAGTTCACTTCCCTCTGAAGCTTTCCGATGATCTCTTCCGAAAGGTTCCATTTGCAGTCGTTTACGCGGCACTCGCGAAGATCGTCCAGGTCTCCCTCGTCAAAGACAAGGCCTTTCATATCCTCCGCCGTCGGCGATCCCGAAAATTCGCCGTATTCGCGCGCGGATTCCCTACGCTGGGTATCGACGGTCCTGTCGAGCCCTTTTTTCGCGAGTTGGAACGAATACTGGAGCTTCACGGCGCCGATCATCGCGACCTCGCGCTTAACGGTCCGCTCGAGCTCCTTGATGACGGTCTCGCCTTTCTCAAGCCGCTCGATGTCCTCGTCATTGAAGCCGACCCGGTTCCGAAGTTCGCGCAGAACCCTGTCCCGGGTCAGTTCCTGACCGTCAGCCGAAGCGCCTGCCAGAAGGACCAGCACGACAAGCATTGACACCTGAAAAATGGTTACGAGGGTCTTCATAAAGATCGGTTGAGATTCTATAGCGAAACAGGTGACGGATACAGCATTCGATTCGGTTTGTTTTCCGATCCCGGCGCGTGAAGCCGCGAGACACCAGGCGAACCTGCGAACAACCACATTCGATCCCGGAACAAGATATTTCGAAACCGTCCCTGCCTATGGCTATAATGTCAGCTGTCTGACTCGAAAGCCGAAATGATGATACCTCGCCTGATCACAGCACCTTTGGCTCTGCTTTTCTTCGCCGTTCCCGCGCTTGGCCAGAACAACGGCTGGCGGCCGGTCTCACCCGAAGAGTTCTCTTCCGAAACAGCTCTTGTAGAGCAGGACGCCGATGCGGAGGTGATCTTTTGGGACGTGAGGGTCGAAGACCAGTACGTTCCCGACAAGGGATTCCGCACCAACCTCGACCACTACATCAGAATTAAGATCTTCTCCGACCGCGGCAGGGAGGATAACGCCAAGGTGGAGATCCCGTACGGCAACTTGAGCTCGGTTGACGCCCGGGTGGAGATTTCGGAAATCGCGGCCAGAACGACGCGGCGCGACGGAACGATCATCAACCTGAAACAGCAGGATATCTTCGATCAAGATGTCGTATCCGGAGAGGGAATCCGCCTTCAAGCCAAGTCTTTCGTAATTCCGGGGATTGAAACGGGATCTGTTGTGGAGTACCGCTGGAGGGAAGTGCGTCAGGATTCTCTGACCTTGTTCGAACGCCTTCAGGTGGCCAGGGACGTACCGATCAGGGAAGTCAAATATTATCTTAAACCCGTTTCGGCTCCCGGATTTAGACTTTCGATGAGAATCAGGGCGTTCAACACGACTGCTGAAGCTGTTAAAGAAGCAGGGGGGTTCTACAGCCTCACATTTCACGATGTGCCGGCCTACGTGGAAGAACCATACATGCCGCCGGAAGACGGCGTCAGGCCGTGGCTACTTGTCTATTACGCCGGCCCGGAAATGAGCAACGATGTGCCGAGGTCCCAATACTGGGGACGCGTCAACCTGAGAACGCTCGAGTCCCACAAGTCGACCTTCAAGAAAAGGAAGAGCATTTCGAAAGCGACTGAAAGGGTCTTAGGCGACGCATCTTCCGCTGTCGAGAAGTTGCGCCGTATCTATACGTACTGCAGCAAGAGCATAAGAAATCTATCAGATGACGCATTGGGGCTTTCCCGCGAAGAGCGGGACGATCTGAAGGAGAACAAGAATGCGTCGGACACCCTGAAGAGAAGACAGGGATACTCGTACGAGATCAATCACCTGTTTCTTGCGATGGCGCGAGCCGCCGGATTTGACGCACGGCTGGCAAGGCCTGCGAGACGTACAAACCCGACATTCGACAAAAGCTTCCTCAGCGCGTTTCTTCTGGATTCGGAGATCGTTGCGGTGAAGCTCGACGGAGGGTGGGCCTATTTTGATCCCTCGCTGCAGCATCTTCCTTTCGGAATGTTGAGCTGGGAAATGGAAGGTGAAGAGGTTCTCATTGTCGATGAGGATACGCCTGAGTGGAACAGGATCCCCGCGAGCCGACCCGAGCGATCCCGAGTAGCAAGGACCCTTCGACTGAAGCTCGATGACTCCGGCGGTATCTATGGAACCGCCGACATAGAGTTCACCGGCCATGCCGCTGCGTTCATCGCGGAGGCTCTCGATAGTCTGGCTCCCGAAGAACGCGAAGCCAAAGCAAAGGAATATGCCGTTTCGAGGATCGGGCCTTCGGCGTCTGTGGAAAGCGTAACGATCGAAAACCTCGGGGAACCGGAGAAGCCGCTTGTGTACAGGTTAGAGTTCACGGTTCCGCAATACTGTGAATCCACTTCAAGGAGGCTCTTACTCAAGCCGAACGTCTTTGCTAACGATACGAAGCCTGTTTTTATTTCCGGCTCACGCCGAAACGACATTTTTTTCAGATACGCCTGGTCTGAGATAGACACGGTTCACATAGAGATACCGGAAGGCTTCGAATTCGAAACGGCCGGCGATCCCATTTCGATCGCGGAAACAGGCGACCTGGGAAGCTACTCCGGCAAGATAGCCTTCGACAAAGGCTCGCGCACGCTCATCTATTCGCGCGCGTTTTCCTTCGGAGATTCGGGGAAGCTGCTGTTCGAGGCTTCTTTATATGCCCGGATCAAAGATATGTTCGATCTCGTCCACGCCGCCGATCAGAAGGCCGTCACATTGATCAGGTCCGATTCACTCTGAGCTTCGGAGTACGTGCTTCCGGCGGGTTTCCGAGCTCCGTTGAAGTCGTGTGCTTTGCCGCGACTTTTTGTGCGCGATGCGCGAAACGCTCTTTGCCTTACCACCCATCAGCGGCGGATCTGTGGAAAGTTTTTTTGACTTTGGGCCAAAGCGTCTATAATGGGCGCGATCTTCAACGGAGGCTCCAACAATGATCCCAAGATCCCGCAATGTCATCTTGTCCGTTCTGCTGCTGTCTGCACTCGCCTTCTCACAGAACGGCGACTGGCGCCCGGTGTCGTCCGAGGAACTTGGCTCAACGAGTTCAGTTGTGGAGCCGAACGCCGACGCGGAGGTACTTCTCTGGGACGTCTGGGTCGAGGATGATTATCAGCGGCGGGCCGGTTACAAGAGCATCCTGAGCCATTACCTGAGGACAAAGATCTTCACCGACCGGGGCCGCGAGGAGCATTCGAAAGTTTCGCTGCCCTTCGGGACCATCCCCGGCTATCCGGGAAAGGTGTCGATAAAGGACATCGAGGCAAGGACCATCAACCCTGACGGCAAGATCTCAGTCCTCGACCAGAAGGACATCTTCGAACAGGAAGTGGTAAAGGGAGACGGTGTGAAGGTCCTCGCCAAGTCGTTCGTGATGCCGGACGTGTCGGCGGGATCGGTCATCGAGTACCGCTGGAAGGAGATCAGGAGCGACGCGATCAGCATGTACGTCCGTCTTCAGCTTTCCAGGGAGATCCCGGTCAGGCGCGTCAGTTACCACCTGAAGCCGGTTTCGCATCCCTGGCTCGCGATGAGGATCCGGACGTTCAATACCTACGCCAGGTTCAAGGAAGAAAACGACGGGTTCTACGGGACAGCCGTGACGAACGTCCGCTCGTTCAAGGAAGAGCCGTTCATGCCTCCCGAGTACGACACCAGGCCGTGGCTCCTTGTTTATTACGCGAACGAGGAGACCGACACCGGTCTGACTCCGGACGAGTACTGGCGAAACAAAGGCCGGAGCACTTACAAGGCTCACGAATCCATCTTCAAAAAGAAAAAGGACATTCAGGAGGCGGCAGCGCAGATCGCAGGCGACGCAGCGGATCCGCTCGAGAAGGTCAGAAGGATCTGGGATTTCTGCAAGACGAATATCAGGAACCTCGGCGACGACGCGCTCGCGCTGACCGACAAACAAAAGGAGGACATTAAAGATAACAAGTCCGAGTCCGACACTCTGAAGCGAAAGCAGGGTTACTGGCACGACATTCATCTTTTGTTCGCGGCATTGCTGAACGCCTCGGGCCTCGATGCACGGATGGCGAACGTCACCCTTAGGTCGAACCCCCGATTCGACAGCTCGCTTCTGAACGATTATCTGCTTGAAACCGAGCTGGTTGCAGTCAAGCTGGAAGGCAAGTGGACGTTCTTCGAGCCTTCCGACCAGCACCTTCCGTTCGGAATGCTTCCCTGGTCCCGGGAAGGCGAACGGGCTCTCGTATCGGACGAAGATGAACCTGTTTGGGTCGAACTTCCCGGAACGGAACCGGAACGTTCGAAGCAGAAGCGGAAACTTGTGGCCGAGCTTGCGGAAGACGGATCGCTGACCGGCAGCGCGATGATCGAAATGAGCGGACACTTTGCCGCGGCGTACAAGGAGCGCCTGGACGACGATTCCGCCAACGAAAGGGAAGAGGCCGTGATCTCGTACGTGAAATCCAGGGTTTCCGAGGTTGCTGAGGTGAAGAACATATCGATCGAGAACCTGGATGACGCCAACCGGCCATTGATCTACAGGTTCGACATACGCGTTCCCGATTACGCCCAAAGGACCGGACGCAGGATGTTCCTAATTCCGAACGTGTTCGGGCGTGCTGCCAAGCCCGCGTTTCAGACCAGCACCCGGCACAACGACATTTTTTTCCAGTACGCCTGGTCGGAGGAAGACGAGGTCGAATTGACCCTTCCGGAAGGGTTCGGTGTAGAGAGCGCGGAACCCGCTCAACCGATAAACGACACGGGCAAACTTGGGAGACACTCTTCAGAAATGGTCCTCGACGGGAACCGAACCCTCGTTTACAAACGCCGATTTTCTTTCGGGTCCGACGGTAACCTTGAGTTCGCCGCCAGTTCCTACGGAAGGCTGAAGGACCTTTTCGATACTTATCACAGCGCCGACCAGAAAGCGGTAACTCTCACGCGCACAGAGGCGCAGTAGACCTGCGCTCCGCTGAGATCAGCGGTTCGGTTTCGGTCTATCAGTTGAAGCGCAGGTTCTTCTTCCGCTGGATCTGAACGTTACTCCGGGGAACGTTTCAGGGCGGACGGCGCAGGCCATCCGCCCTTTATTTTATCCCGCCTTCCCCGTCCGACTCGCTTCTCTCGCCCTCAAGCTCCTTGACCTTCTCAGACGAGCTTTCTTCAGACGACCTAATGTGAAGGTCCCGTTGCGGGAACGGTATCTCGATCCCGGCTTCGTTCAGGGCCTTGTAAACGCCGATATAGAGGTCGCTCCGCGTTATCCACCAGGTCGATTCATTATCGGCCCAGACACGAAGCTGAAAATCGAGCGAGTTGTCGCCGAAGCCGACGAAGATGATCTGCGGCGGAGGTTCCTCAAGGATCTCCGGATGTTCGTTTCCTACCTTTGTGAGTATGTCCAGAACCTCCGAGGGATCGGTCCCGTACTTCACGCCCACGTTTATCTCGAGCCGCTTGCGCTGATCGGCGGCCATCCAGTTCGTGACCTCTTCGGACAGCAGCTGGCCGTTGGGCACGATCACGTCCGCGCCTTCGGGAGTGCCGATAACGCTGGCCCTCAGCCCTATGCTTTTTAGGCTGCCCGTATTGTCGCCGACCTGGATCATATCGCCGACGTTGAACGGTCTCTCGAACAGCAGGATTATCCCGGATACGAAGTTGTTGACGATGTTCTGGAGGCCGAAACCGAGACCGACGCCAAACGCTCCGGCGAGGATAGCGAAACGGGTGAGGTCCATACCGACTGCCGAGATCGCGATGAAGAAACCGAGCACGAGGACAAGATAATGCAGGATCGTCGAGACGGCATATCCGACCCCGCTCGTCATATTCGTGCGCGGATACACGTCCTCTTCAAGTACAAATCTGGTGATCCTGGATACGAGGAACGCGAGCCAGACCGTCAGTCCGAAAAGGACGATATCCGAAGGACTGAATACGAGCGAGCCGATTGCCAGTTCGGCGGTGAGGACATCGCGGACCCGTGTCGCGGCGGGCCTTAACAAGTACAGGTTGTTGAGGACAAGAAGTACCCACAGGATGATCGCAACCCATTTGAAGAACCCTGAGATCTTCGAGTGCATAAGGTCCCCGTGGTTCCTGACCATCATCAGGTCGGACAAAGGCCTTACCCGGAAGGCAAAGACGATCAGACCGTCGAGGACCATATAGAGAGCGTAGATGAGCAGGGCGAGGTATGCGCTTTCGAGCATGCCTTCCGCGAGCAGGCGCGCGAGGCTGACGTACCCGAAGAGATTCGCGGCCAGGGACATCACGAACGGGATAGCCGCGAAGGGCACTATCGCGTGCACGATGCGGGCGAGCTTCGAATGGTCGGGCCGGTCGGCCTCGATCCCGCGCCGCGTTTTGTAAAGCCATACAAGAAGGCCCAGCACGACAACCGTCTCGACCGCCAGGATCGACCGCAGGACATAAGAGAACGTCATGAACAGGTCGCTGAAAACGTCGACCAGGAAGAGAAGCACAAGCACTCTCAGCGTCGGGACGAGCGGCCTCTGGATGATCCTCTCCAGAACGACATATCCCGGGATCAGGATCAGCGCGGTGAGAATGGCGTCGAGAAGGACAGGGGCTTTCGGATAAAAGAAACCGCTGAGGGCGATCGAAAGCAGGAACCCGGTCGCGATCGGTACTGCAAAGACGGATACGGCACGCTTGAGTTTCGGCTCTTCCTCGATCAGATCTACAGCCCGTCTCCGGACAAAGAACAGCGAGCCCACAAGCAGCAGCGTGAGCACCAGGTGGAGTCCGATCGCGATCGAATGCTCTCGCGCGTAGCGATACAG
Organism: Aridibacter famidurans; assembly: GCA_024103495.1. GTDB lineage: Bacteria > Acidobacteriota > Blastocatellia > Pyrinomonadales > Pyrinomonadaceae > Aridibacter > Aridibacter famidurans. Next base: position 118,767 of record JAGFIQ010000149.1, on the reverse strand, counting down.
TTCGGCGTACATTCGGCCGAACGAAACCCCAAGTTCCACCCGCTCGGTCCCCGCGAAAGCGCCCGGCTCCCACAGCGCCGGATATTCCTGCACAAGCAGGTTGGAAAGGGCTTCATCACGTTCAGAAACGATCTCGGTCCGTCTGTCCGCGATCAGTTCCTCGCGCTCGCTGAGCCTCGCCTGAAGGTTCAGAAGCGCCCGCCGCTTGTCCGTCAGTTTCTTCCTTGAGGTCTCAACGGACAGAAGGACCTCCCTGATCTTTTGTTTTATCGAGGCCGGAACTGATGAAGGCACCTCGCCGGCAGCCGCTTCGGTCAGATCGCCGGTCTCCGCCCCTTCTACGGCCGCCCGCAATGCACTCCAGGAATCGTTGATGCTCTGCAGGTCTTTCAGCTGATCCGAGATCTCGTCAGAAAGTGCCTGCAGCCGCGCCTTCCAGCCCGGGATCGGACCCGCGACAAGCCTCCATTCGTCGTCAAGGTCCTCGAGCGCCTCCAATGACGGAATTCTCGCCAGCACCCTTTCGGTTCTTTCGCTCAGGCTGCGGACCTCTTCCGCCTGCCCCTGAAGGCCTGCTGCCACTTCCGCGATCGAATTGTCCTTGGAGATCTTCGTCTCGCCGGCAGCGAGCCTGCTGTTTACGTCCTCGGCAGCCAGAACGACGTCGGAGATCGGGATCGGAGTCGGTGACGGTTCCGCCGAAGGGCTCGGCGTGGGCGAAGGAGACGAGCCGCTGAAGACATTCGCCTGAGCGTTCGCGGAGGAATTGGCCGCAAAGATCAGTGCGGCGAGTAAGACCGTAGAAGATATGAAAGTAAGTATTCTCATCGGAGTCCTTTCGGTTCGGCCTTCTGCGGAAAGCGTCGCAACGAATACTCCGGAGTCCGCAGAAAAGGCCGGTAGGCGCGGTTTCTACAAGTCTACATTGTAAGGAGTCAGAAGTCAGAAGTCAGGAGACCGGAGACGGGAGACGGGAGGCGGGAGACAGGAGACGGGAGACAGGAGACGGGAGACGGGAGACGGACGACCGCGTAGCGGTCATATGAGTTTAGCCGTGGGTAAGCCCGAAGGGCGCCACCCGCGGTTCGGTCGGCCACACGACCAACCAGCCGCGTTAGCGGCGGCTTACGCTTAGCCAAAGATCGGAACCCGGAGCGTAAGCGACGGGCATAACCGACCGCGTAGCGGTCACGTGCGTTTAGCCGTGGGTAAGCCCGAAGGGCGCCACCCGCGGTCCGGTCTACGCTCACTGTCCCGCGCACAAGTGCGCAGGCTAAACGGCTCGCTGCCCCGCGCACAAGTGCGCAGGCTAAACGGCTCACGGCACACGGTTCAACGCTTCCCTACCGAAGTTCTTCCCCCGAAGGTCATCTTGACCTCATTGACCGAGCCGTCCGCCGCGACCAAGGGCTCGAAGACCACCTCAACCAGCGGAGAAGTAAGCGTTCCGTCCCCGTCCAGGAGCATTTCGGCGTCCGGGAGCGGCATTCCGACAGGAGCGGCGAAAAGTCTGTCTTCGTACCGGTAAAACTCGATTCCGATCCGCTCGTTGACCGTGAACCGCCCTTCGAGCTTCTTCTGCAGCGCGGGAGGAACCGCTTTCAGGCCCGATTTCAAAGGCGCGGGTTCCTTGTCCGAAAGAGGCTCGACCCGAACGGGGCCGATCCTCTCGCCGCCTTTCGCGCCGCCGGTCCGCGCCTCTAGGATCATCTCCATCAGCTTGAACCCATCACGGTCATCCACGCCGTTCCCCGAATCGGTGTCGGCAAGATGGACGATGAGCAGATCGATCTCCGGAAACAGCACCATCACCTGGCCTCCGGCGCCCTGCGCCGCGATGCGGTGATACGAGAGGTATTTCGATCCGGTGTTCTCCCTTGCCGGCCAGATCCACCACAGCCTTCCGTAGCCGTTACCTTCTCCGCGGTAGTGGTCCTTCCCGAAAACCGTGTGCGGCCGCGTGCTTTCCCTGACCCACGCCGCAGGTACTATCTGTTTGCCGTTCCACTTTCCCATGTCGAGGTACATCTGGCCGATCCTCGCAAGGTCCCTCGCCGAAAGCCTGTAGGTGACAGCCGGGTACTTTGAACTTCGCGGCTCGAGCCATCGGAAAACGTGTTCGCGTTCGTAGTCTTCAAGTCCGAGCGGACCCGCCAAATATTTTTCGAAAGCCGAATCTATCGCCGAACCGTTCATCCGCTCGAACGCTTCCGTCACAAGATTAAAGTCCCAGTTGTTGTAGTACCAGAATTCGCCCACGGCGTGGGAACCGCGATCCGGGCGCCTTTCGGCGTTCGACCGCGTTTCGTACGCGGCGGGATGATAGATGCCGGACGTCGCCGTCATAAGGTGCTCGACGGTCGCCTTCTTCTCTTCGTCGGTAAGCGGCTGTAGGTCGTCGATCCCCAGTTCGCTGATGGTCCTCGACGGATCGAAACGCTTGTCCTTCTGCGAGGCCCCGATGACCGCGTCATAGACGCTCTTCCTCATCGATGCCGCTTTGAAAGGATGATCGACCGCTCCCCAGGCCGCGACCACGTTGCCGCGTTCGACGATGAAGACCGCCGCCGAACCGGACTCGGCTCCGAACTTCCTCGCCGCTTCCAGCTTTTCCGCCGACCATCCTGCGCCGTCGGCGTCGCGGTATTGTTTCCATTCCTGGGCTTTTGCGGTTCCGGTTCCGATCATCGAGACAGAGAAAGTAACTATGAATGCGATTAGGTTTCTGGCTCTGAATGACCACATATACGTTTTGCCTCCTTCATCTGGATCTTGGATTTCCTTCCCTTGCACGTTTCAGGTCTCTTTCGAAGGTCTTACGCCGAGGAACTGCTTCGCAATCCGCTTGACCGTCTTCTTCAATTCCTCGTCGTCGACGCCGAGCGTTCCGTAGTGCGGGCCTTGATAGAGGATCGCCTCGCGAAGCACGGTGGATACCGCGAAGACCATCAGCTCCACCGCTCGCTCCGGATCGGGCACGTCGAATTCGTCCCTGTACCTCAGTATCCCTTCGGCGATCTGGTCGAGGATCTCTTTCCTGTCGGTCCGCACTGATTCCGAAACGACCTCCGGCCGGATCCTTGAGATCAGGCCCATCTCGCGCAGAAGCCATCGGTTCTCGTACAGCGACCGGATCAGGTTGTCGATCTCGCTGTCGAGATACTCTTCGAAATCGAGATCCTGATCCCGTGTAGATTCAAGCCAGTTCCGGTGACGCTCCTTCAAATGCACGTCGTGGCGCTCGTAGAGCCCGACCAGAAGATCGTCCTTGCTCTTGAACCTTCCGTAGATCGCTCCGTTCGAAAGACCGGCCTCGGCCATGATCGCGACGGTGGAGATCTTCTCCCACGGCTTCTCCTTGAGCAGCTTTTCGGCGGCGTTGAGCAGCGCGTCGTATGTCTTCCGGCTCCGGTCCTGCTTGGGCGTTCGGCGCTTCTTCGAGGCTTGTTTCGTTCTCGGCATTGAAAATGAGAGTAACACTCTTGTTTTCACAAAGCAAAGATTTTCTTTCGACGAGGAATAAACCGCAGAGAACGCAGAGAGCGCAGAGAGCATGTGGGAACGCGAGCCCGCGCAGCGAAACGGCGGTGTTATTCGAATCCGGCGAATCGTCAATAATGGAATCTAAGCCGGCCGTTCCCCCTGTGATAATGAACCGTTCGAACGGTAAGTTGACAGGTTAGCCGCGAATCCAAAAACCCTCTGCGCTCTCTGTGTTCTCTGCGGTTCATTTCTTACCGCTAAACCATCCAGCGGTTCGCGACGTAAACCAATCCTGTTAAACTTGTCATCCATACCGACAAACGCACACGAGAAAAAATTATGAAAAGCCTGAAGGCCCTTGCCTCGATCCTTATCGTCCTTACGTTCGTCCTTTCCGTCCCGGTCGCCGCCCAGAAGAAGGCCGCGCAGCCGGAATTCAAGATCGATTTCGAGAAATTCACGCTCGACAACGGGCTCGAAGTGATCTTCCACATCGACCGATCCGATCCGGTGGTCGCCGTGGCGCTTACGGCACACGTCGGTTCCGCGCGCGAGAAGGAAGGCCGCACGGGATTCGCCCATCTGTTCGAGCATCTACTGTTTCTCGAATCGGAGAATCTCGGTAAAGGCGGGCTCGACAAGCTGAGCGCCCGCGTCGGCGGCTCCGGCGCGAACGGATCGACATCGCGCGACCGCACGAACTATTTCCAGACGGTGCCGAAGGACGCGCTCGAGAAAATGCTCTGGGCAGAAGCGGACAAGCTCGGATGGTTCATCAACACGGTGACCGAGCCGGTGCTCGCAAAGGAAAAGCAGGTCGTCAAGAACGAGAAACGGCAGGGAGTCGATAATCAGCCTTACGGACACGCTTTCTATGTGATCGACAAGAACCTCTATCCGGAAGACCATCCCTACAACTGGCAGGTGATCGGCTCGCTCGAGGACCTCCAGAACGCGACGCTCCCGGACGTCAAGGAATTCTTCAGGCGCTGGTACGTCCCGAACAACGTAACGCTGGTCGTCGCCGGCGACTTCGATCCGGCGCAGGCGAAGAAGTGGGTCCACAAGTATTTCGACGAGATAAAGAAAGGCGAAGAGATCAAGCCTCTTCCCAAGAGGCCGGGCAAGGTAGCGGAGACCGTGAAGGTCTACCACGAGGACAACTTCGCAAGACTGCCCGAGATGCGTATGGTATGGCCGACCGTCGAGCAGTTTCACCCCGATTCGTACGCGCTGGACGTGCTCGCCGAGTATCTTTCTGACGGAAAGAAGGCTCCGCTTTACCAGGTCATAGTCGAAGAGAAAAAGATCGCTCCGGACGTGTCGATGTTCAACCGCTCCGACGAGCTCGCCGGGCAGGTGTATCTCGGCGTCCGCGCTTTCGACGGCAAGGACCTCGACGACGCTGAGGCGGCCGTGAAGTCGGCATTCGCGAAGTTCGAAAAGGAGGGGATCTCCGAAAAGGACCTGAGCCGTATCAAGGCGGGCCAGGAAACGGCATTCTACAACGGCCTTTCGAACGTGCTCGGAAAAGGGTTCCAGCTGGCGCAGTACAACATCTTCGCGGGCGACCCGGGATTCGTCGAACAGGACATCAAGAACATCCTCGCGGTCTCGACCGACGACGTGATGCGTGTCTACAAGAAGTACATCAAGGACAAGCCGTACGTCGCGACGAGCTTCGTTCCGAAGGGTTCCGTCGCGCTCGCGCTTGAGGGATCGAAGAAGGCCGAAGTCGTTGAAGAAGCGATCGTCCAGGGCGCCGAGGAATCTTTCGACGCTTCAAAGGAAGCTGATTACGAGCGCTCGCCCTCCACGTTTGACCGAACGAAAGAGCCGCCGTACGGAGAGGCTCCGGAAGTCGTCGTCCCGACCATCTGGGAGGACAAGCTCTCGAACGGCCTGAAGATCTACGGGATCGAGAACGAAGAGGTGCCTCTCGTTCAGTTCAACATCGTCATCGACGGCGGACAGCTTCTGGACGACCTGAACAAGGTCGGCGTAGCGAACCTCACCGCCGAGTTGATGACCAAGGGCACGAAGAACAAGACTCCGCAGGAACTTGAGGAGGCGATCCAGCAGCTGGGAGCCACGATCGACGTTTCGGCGGGCAGCGAGAGTATAAGGGTTTCCGGCAACACGCTTTCGAGGAACTATGAGGAAACGATCGCGCTTGTCGAAGAGATCCTTCTTCAGCCCCGCTGGGACGCGAAGGAGTTCGACCTTGCCAAGCAGAGCGTGATCAGCCGGATCCGCCAGCAGATGGCGAACCCGAACGCGATCGCTCAGCTGAAGTACGGCGAACTGCTGTACGGCAAGAACGACATTCGTTCTCGCAGCGTCCTCGGGACCGTCGAATCGGTGGAGTCGATCACTCTCGATGACCTGAAGAACTACTACGCGAAGAACATCTCGCCTTCGGTCGCGCGAATGCACGCTGTCGGAGCTCTCGACAAGGCCTCGATCGTGAAGCCGCTTTCGGGGCTTGCGAAGAACTGGAAGGCGAAGAAGGTCGATGTTCCCGCTCTGAAGAATCCGCCTTCACCGAAGGAGTCGAAAGTTTATTTCTACGACGTTCCTGACGCCAAGCAATCGGTTCTAAGGATCGGATATCCTGCGCTTGCCGCAACGGACAAGAATTACTATCCCGCGACGGTAGCGAACTACATCCTCGGCGGAGGCGGATTCGCGTCGCGGTTCACACAGGAACTGCGCGAAGGCAAGGGTTACACGTACGGCATCAACTCGTTCTTTAACGGTTCGAAGCATGACGGCACGTTCACGATCCAGAGCGGCGTCCGCACCAACGTCACGCTCGAGTCGGTCCAGCTTGTGAAGTCGATCCTCGATCAATATCCGTCGACGTTTACCGACAAGGACCTTGAGACGACGAAGGGCTTCCTGATCAAGAGCAACGCGCGGGCGTTCGAGACGGCGGGTGCCAAGCTGAACATGCTCGAGAACATCTCGACCTACGGCTGGCCGTACGACTACGTGAAGAAACGCGAGGCTGTCGTGCGCGAGATGACGATCCCGAAGGTGCGCGACATCGCGAAGACGTACCTCGATGCGGGCAAGATGATCTGGCTTGTGGTCGGAGACGCGAAGACCCAGCTGCCTCGTTTGAAGGAGCTGGGCTTCGGCGAGCCGGTTCTGCTGAACGGGAAAGCGGCTGAATGATAAACAAACTCTGCAAGAGTATCGTTCCTCTTGGACTCTTCCTCGCGGCGGTTGCAGCGCCATTTGCGACCTACGCCCAACGCGAGACACCGATTCCCGAGGAACTAAACAAAAAGCTTCTTAAGTGGCGAGACCTGATCTCTAACTCGCTTAAGAACCAACCGATAAACGAATGGGAAGGGCACTATACTTATGGCGATCATCACCCGGACAACTTCGTCTGGACTGAAGAGGCGGGGTTTATGGCTTATGCAAGTGATCATTACTCTGCGCCGACACGCGTCAACTTCGGCCGTGTTAGTTTCAAAGGGGACACTCTAATCCTCGATCCCGAGTTAAAGGCGGGGGAAGCGAACGTCGAACCTGTTGCTCAAGAATATGCTGCCGTCCTGTGGGGCGAAGTCCACTTCCTCGTGCCTCCAAGCGAATTTGAGAAGTTCGCGTATGCAGTTCACTCTGAGTCAGAGGCAAATCTTGTTGGGTTCTTACTCAAAATGGATGATCTTGAGAAACCGTTGGACGGCCTTCCTGACCTTCCTAAACGATTTCGAAAGATCATGAAGATGAAAGCGATCGAAGCCAGAATTCTGTCGATCAACAAGGGAAGCGAGAATGACTCTGACCCAATCTTTGAATTGAGTGTTGGGAGTCGCGATCTTGTCCAAAAAGGTATGAGCTTCTATTACTCTGACGATTGTTCCAGCTTTCACATGATCGTTGAATCTGTTGAGGCGAAGAGAAGCGCCGCTCGAATCATTGGCAGCAGTCGGCGTTACGGCGAGGAATGTCTGGACGAGAAAGAATCTATGCTTGAGGTCGGAACTGCGGTTTCCAGTAAGGCCAACGGAATTTTCAGAGGTACTCTGGGTCGAGTTCGGACGTGTCCAGTAGATATATATGCCAAATCCTCTTTCGCGATGACTTCTGAAAGGCATCAAAAGCCATCTCTGTTGTAATTAGTTTTCCTTGGCACACCGCGTCGGCATCCGGCCGAATTTCAGATTTCAAATTTGAGATATCAAAGAAGCTCCACAACCCCGCATAGACGAGCGCGTCGCGCTGCATAGGCGGGCAAAGCTTGGCCAAAAGCGGATATCGTGTGAGCACACCGACTCGAACGGTGGATTGGTCGGTTGACGCTTAGTCGCGTAGCGATGCTGTATCTTAGCCGTGGCCTTCAGGCCACGGAATCGTAGACGAATTTCAAGCAGTCGCGCAACGACGTTTCGCTCGGCGACGCCGCTACGCGGCTGAGTCCTGTCTCCGGATTGTACCGTGGCCTGAAGGCCACGGCTAAGTTACGGTTGTCGCTGACGCGACGGCGAGGATCCAGGTCGACAACAGACTCCCATCATATCTGAGCCCACGATCTCGAGAAAATGACCATTCGTTGCCCCCCGCTTCAGCGGGGGACGGAAAGGGCCAAAAGACTATCTCGCCGGCTTCGGCCGACCACTTGGGAGCCAAACACGCTATCCTTTTGTGTGTATCCGGTAGCCCCCCCCCGGCTGAAGCCGAGGGCAACTGATGCTTCCCGGCAGCGCGATCTTTAGTGTGAAACAATAAGCAATGGCGCCCGGACGTGCTTTTCAGACGGCCTCCAACTGATGGACACTTGATTGGGCCAAGATATTCCTCAACCGTTTCCGAAGCTACATCCAGGTCAATGCCGGGTCCCGGAACTTGAGCTCCCATCTCAACTGCTCCGGCAAAAGGGGGTCGTTCATCAAGTAAGATTGCCAGTCGCTCTCTCCATACGCCTCGTTGCAGGTGTGACCGTAATAGAAGTTGAACAACAGGATAGTATACGGGCTCCTCGAAATGCTCGAGATCTTGCCGGTAGCCTTGTCGCACCTCCCATCCCTGTAAACGGGCTTTCCTCTCTTAAGAAGATCGGTCTGGAACCGCCAGATGATCCATGACGCCTGTTGCCTTGTGTGCTCGGAATGGTAGTCCATCTGGGACGGCGTATTGTCAAACCGCTCCCCCGGCTTGCTCGGGAAATGCTGCTTATTGCCGTCCCTGTAAATGATGTAGCTGAAGTAATAGATCAGCTGCATATCAGTTACCATATTGGCTGCGGGCGCATTGGTCCCGACCTCGGGGCCTCCTACAGCCTGGTCGACGTTGAACACCCCGTTGTTAAAGTCCACTCCCTCTGAGATCCCAAGATTGATGCTTGTGTCTTTATAAGCCATTTACCTCACTTTCCCTCTAGTTTGAACCAACCGGATCGAAGTCCCGCCAGCGCCACGCCGAGGGAAGATCCGGAAAAGAGGCCGGCCAGTAAGCGCCGCGACCGTCCTGAAAACGGTTCTCGGCTAAGTACTGGTTTGAAACACAATTCCGGTCTGCGATGTGTGACATATATACTGTCCGACATTGAAAGTAAACGTTTTTTGGGATTTCGCGATATCAGATGAATAGCCGCCGGACCCCGGCAGACGTGCGGTGAAGGAGATCTAAAGCCGGTTCGCGGCGCTTTCACAGAAAAAGACGCGGGTACCGTTTTCACGGCCCCCGCGACTTCATTGACCTCTTTGATCAGTTCGCTTTGATCGGAACCGAGATCGTAGAAAGTACCTGCCAACGCCCGTCCCGTTTGACGTATGTGTCCGTGTACCGGACCCGGTTGTCGAACGGCTTCCCGTTCTCGTCAGTTCCTTTCCAATGATAGATCCCGATCACCACGCCTACATTCCTGTCGACCCTTATCATCTGGTTGGTGGATTCGGTCATCTCCGTTTTCGCCTTGCTGTTCATCGTGTCTTCGATGTCCGATGCTTTGTCAAATACATTGCCGTCCGTGCTGCTTACACTTGCGAAATCGTCGGCGAAGTTTCTTTCATACCAGGCTTTGTCCCGCCTCAGGTTAGCGTCGGTCCAGTCGAGGTCCATATAGTACAACGCCATCTCGTCATCCATCTCGTGGCCCGTCGTGCTTACCAGCTGCCACCTGCCGCCGCGTTTCTCAAGCCCGTGTATGCTGCGAGCCCACGTCGTTCGCTCTCTTCCGCCGGGTCCGTCATTCGAGACGATCACGTTCCGGTGAGTGATGGTCGCCGAGTTCGGCGTACAAGTGATGATGTAGCGGTCCCACGTAACATTTTCGGCAGGTGTTCCGCCGGTTTGCTGGGCATTATTCACCGCGTTGGTGATGGCCTCCGCCTTTGTCCCCATCCCCGGGAGCGCCCGGAAATCGTCGGCGATGAACCTCTCAAGCGTTGCCCGGTCGCCTTTCTGGGTGGCCTCGCCCCACGCCTTGTCGAGCGCCTCGAGCGCTGCCTTGTCCGCATCGCTGCATTGGCCGAATGCCGCGCCGGTGAACGAAACTAAGAGTATCGAAACTAAAAAGAGAATTCGCATTCTGATGCCTCCCTTGGCAGGTTCCGGCGGCCGCCGCGCCGGCGGACACCGGATCAAAGTGTGGATGCCCAGGAACGAGAAGTTCGCAAACCCGTCCGCACCTGGACAGGTCCGCACTCTTGCGTCTTGGAAGACAAACTGAGGAGTGTGGCGCCGACTATATTCCCGTTGGATAGGTAAGTCAACAGAAATTCGGGCTGATGCGCGTCTGCAAACGCAGGGATCAAGGGAGGTTAGGAGTCCGGATGAGCGCCGTCGACCGATTCGTACCAGTCTTCGTGAGCTGACCAGCGCGGGCATCCGTGACAGGAAGTGTACTTCCACTGATGCCCGCAGCCCGGACATCTCCCGTGCGTATCGAATGTATTCCAGACCGTTCCGCAGCCGTCGGGGAAGTTCTCAGGAGGGCCGGCGCCTCCGCACTGCCAGATGCTTGTGCGAAGCGGCTTCCAGGCGCACACGGGACACCAGATCCCCTGAAACCCACCGTGCTCATCGGCAGAATGTTCCTTTTCTTTGAGTGAATCCGACGTGCCGTCTGATCGTGTGTCGAATGGCATTTGTGCAAATCCGGGCGGCGGAAGTTCCCGCTACTTTCCGGCCTTTCTGAACTTAATCACGACCTTTGTGAAATTGCCCGCGTCGTAGGAATAGCCGGAAATGAATCGAGCGTCTTCCGCGAACCCTACGGCAAACTCGGCAACGCCTTCGAACGCATACAAAAGCTTCAGATCTTTAACAAGATCTCCCGGTTTGAATCCGTCCGTATCGATCTCGCAATAGTCGTCGTTCGAATAGAGCTTGACCGAAATGAAGGTCACCTTTCTGAACTTCGCGCCCGAAACCGGGATGGTCTCCTCGCCGCTGTAATCGGTGAACGGCGGCTCCGCTTCCTCAACCCGGTATGATTCCGGCGAAAAGGGCGAATCAGACGCCCGGTCCCTCCGGATCTCGAAGATCAAATATTCGAATCCCTTCGAAGCGGTCCTCTTCACGCCCGTGATCGAGTCCGCCTCGTCGCATTTCCTGGCCTGCGAATGAACGGCCGTGGCCGGCAATAAGAAAAGAACGACGGTCAGTGCAAATCGGTGAATTCTCACATTTCCTCCATCAGGCTGGCGCGGGGCGTACACGGCCGCGGCACTTTTTTATAAAGAGTCTCAAGGCGCTCCTTCTCTCACGATCGCTACATTCCCGTTCTCAAGCGGAACGTACAGTTCTCCCGACGCCGGGTTGAGAGCAAGGTATCCGTTCGGCGGACCGGGCAAACTCAGGGTCCGGACCTCACTTTTGCCGTCCTCGATCACAAGGAGTTCCTTGTTACCGGCGGCGACCGCAAATGCGCGACTCCGCAACGGGTCCACGGCAACGCTTCGCTTGGTCACATCCGGCAGATCTCCCGTGAAAGCAAAGCCCTTTTTATATGAGGAGATATCCTTTCCTTCAAAGTCGCTCCACGCCAGCCCGTCCCTCGATACCCAGAAAAGACGTTTGGAAACGGGATCGACGAACATCTCTTCAGACATCTCCGAAGCCGGGAAAGACCCTTCAAGCGCGCCGTCATAGCCGATCCGGAATATTCGTCTCGAGCCGCAGTCTCCCGCGAAAGCGTCTCCGGCCACAAGGTTCAGGACCAGGCCGCAGGGGCGATTTCCAATAACCACTTTCTTCTGGACGGAACCGTCTCTCGCATCGATGATCGCGACACCTTTGTCGAAAAGCGCGAGGATCTTCCTCCTCAAGGGATCAACGGCGATCTCTCTCACGAGTTCCCCCACGACCATCCTGCGTTGTGATCCCGTCCTTAGGCCCACGGAGTTTATGCCCGACTCCTCGGGTACCGGCACCGGAGTCTGATACCCCTGTACCGCGGCACCTGCTCCCTTGAGAACGAACAGGGTCGTGTACAGATATCCCGCAACGGGATCGACAGCAACACCGCCGAGAATGTCGGCGGCCAGGGCCAGGAACTTCACTTCCGGGACCGATCCCCCGATCGTGATCACCTTCCTGTCCCCCGGCACCGGCACAATGACAAGGTTCGACACTGGATCGACCAGTACGATCGAAGGGACCCGGTCGTCAAAAATATCGGCCGCTTTGCTTACTTGGCTATTGCCGGGAGTGATGAGCCAGAGGGAGCCGGGTTTTCCGTTGCTTGCCACGTAAACCCGTCCAGTGACGGGATTTACATCGATCGCGTAAAGGTCCTCGGCCACTTCTACCCAACCCGCGTGAAAATCCGTCCCTCGATATCCCTTCATCACGGAGGCGATGAATACCTCATCTGCGCTGAGGGCCCCGAGATCCCTTTCGATCTGCCCGTCTACCCTGAAATCCACGCCCCGCCGTTCAATGTCGGCGATCACCTTTTCTCTGACAGCTCTGTCGACGGACCCGTCCGAGATCACCTCGAGGGCATTCTTCACCTGAGCGAGAGTGAACGGAGTCTCGCGAAAGGACTCCCGGACCGCGAGAAGCTCGGCGTTCGTAGCGCCACTGACCGCGAGCATCCTCTGATCGTTGGTGTCGGGTTTGAAATCGACGCCCTGCTTGCGGATCTCTTCCGCTAACGCGATCCGGAGTACCTGTTCGACAGGCGCGGGATGCGTGCCGATCCAAGAAAGGACACTCACTAATCTTTCACGCGAGAATGGACGCGACTGAACGGAAGTCACAGCTGCCAATGACAATAGAATTGCCAGCACAATTGCCGTCGATCGCTTTACGGCTCCGGTTCTCATCGGCACCTCCCGTTGTAAAGACAGTCGTCCGTCATTCTCTTCGGCGTGGGCGTCGGCGTGCGCGGTCTTGGGGTCGGCGTTCGGGGCGGCCTCGTCGGATCGGCCACGGCGCGCGGGGTTCGCGTGGGAGCAGGCGCCGGCGTCCGTACCGTATCCGCCGGCTGCATAGTCGTTTCGGGTATCGGCGTTTCCGGAATCGAGGATTCGAACGGGGTCTCGGAGGTCGTCGGGACCGGCGGAAGTTCGTCAGAATTCGTGATGACAGAGGAGTTCGTATCCGCGAGCGGATCGGGCGGCGAAGGATCGGGCATCGCCAGCCACGCGGCTCCGAGAAATATCGCGCCGAGCAGGATCCCTGCTCCGCCCGCCGCGGGAAGGATCCACCGTCGCCCTCCTAACAAAGACGCCGGCGGACCCTGACTCTCGCCCAGCCCGGCTTCGTGCGCGGAAATGCCCGGACGTTCGGAAACGTCCGTTCCGCCCGTGTCCCGGGTCTTGTCCGGACCCCGCGTTTGCGCCGGCTCCGATAACGTATTCGCGCTATCGCCCGCAAGCGTGTCCGCCTTTTGAGTCGCGCCGGGACCGGCATCGACCACCGTCGCGCCCGCGACCGTGTCGTCCGCCGAAGAAGATCCCGTCGCAAGCGGGAGATGCTCGGTCTTCGCGCGCATCTTTTCGGTAAGAGCGTCATCGCGATCTCCAAACGTATCCGGGGGCAGACCCGCGACCGTCGGAGCGTCGAACGAAGACTGCTCCTCTGTGGCCTTTGCTTCGCCGGTGGGCATTGCCTGCCTCATTTCCCTCGCGGACACGAAACGGTCGTCGCGCTCGATCGCCATCGAGTTCAAAAGATAGGCGGAGACAGCCTCCGGGATCGAGGGATTTAGGGAGGAAGGAGCTTCGAGCGGATCGTCGTTGCCCGACCAGACCTCGACCGCGCGTTTCGTGGCATCGACCGGGACCCGGTTGGTAAGAAGGTGGTAAAACGTAGCTCCAAGCGCGTAGATATCGCACCTGGCGTCGGTCGCCTGCGAAAGCACGGCCTCCGCTTTTTCCTTGTGGCTGAGAAGGATGAACTCGCGGAACGTCGGATCGATCACCCGCAAGATCTGCTCGATCGGCGAGTAGTTCAGCGTCGCGGCCAGGAACGTGTGGCTCGTCACGGTGGCGCTTCCCGCGTCAATGCTCTTCGCGATCCCGAAATCGAGAAGCTTCACCCGGCCCCTTGCGTTCAGCTTCAGGTTTTGCGGCTTGATGTCGCGATGGACGATCGGCGGAGATAGCGTGTGAAGATAATCGAGCGCGTCGAGAAGCTGATCGAGCCAGCCGAGCGCTTCTCTGGCGGAAAACGGGGCCCTGCGCGAAGCCAGCAGCTCCGCCAGCTCATCGCCTTCGACCAGTTCCATCACTAGGAATTCGCTGTCGCCTTCCGAAAAATAGTCGCGAACGAACGGGACAGCCTCGTGCCGGGCGTTGGCGAGCGCCTTTGCTTCGCGCTCGAACGCCTCGCGCACCATCTTGCGCTTCGCCTCGTCGGCATTCGCGCCGAGCTCAAGGAGGATCTCCTTTACCGCGACCGGCGTCCCGAACCTCTGATCGACCGCCTCGTAGACGGCGCCCATTCCGCCCTGCCCGAGCGGGCGAACAATCTTGTATCGGCTTTCAAGTATTGAACCGGGTTGGAGCATCCTGTTGAGTTGGGAACCTAAACAAGATACCACAGAGGGCAAGAGCGACGTTCGTGTGTCTTCAGGCCCGAGAGATCTTCCTTCCCTTGATCACCGCTTCCGTGATCAGCGGCGGCAAGGACCAGCAGATCGAGCTCGGGCAGGATGATCCGCATTTCGGATATCCCGTAGAGCTTCTCGAATCGATCTGCCTTTGTGTTTACTCCGTGTTTCTTCGTGGTCACTGACCTGTTGGGATGAAATGAACCACGAAGAAACACAAAGAAACACGAAGACCGGAAGAAAGATCCCGAGGCGCCGCTTTCGAAGGCGGCGCCCCTGTTTTCTTTATCCGCTGACGAACTCGAAGGTGCCTCCGAACGGACCGGACGAGCCGCTGGTGATGCCGTTCCTGACGGAGCCCTGGTAAGAGGACTGGCCGGGCCTGATGACAACCGTGACGCTGCCGCCTTCCTCGCGTTTAATGGCGCCGGCGTGAACAGCCGCCGAGCAAACGGACGAGTCATCGGTATACAGGATCGTGCCTTTAACGCTCCCCAGCGCTCCGTTGGCCGCACACTGGAATGTGTAGCGTTTTTCGCCGCGGCCGCGAAGGCCGAGCGAAACGACAGTTGCGTCCCAGCCGATCGGACCCACGTTCGTTCTGGAGGGGGGCTTTGGCCGCGGGCTCGGCGGCAGAGGCTCGAACGCGGGCGGCGCGGGTGGGGCTGGCTGCCCAGGTGGGGCTGGCTGCACCGCAGCATCCCTGGACTTTGGCGTAACTCCCACGAGTTTGTCGTCCGCGGTTCTGTAGACAAACACGAAACTGCCCGGAAATGCGCCGAAGTTCCCGGTCGACACTCCGTTCAACGTGGAACCTGAGTATGAGTTCATTCCCTCGACCACATAGATAGCGACTGGTCCGCCCTCGCTCCGCGTGATCAAACCTGCGTGCACGGCCGCGGTGCATATTGATGAATCGTCCGTGTAAGTTCCTGTTCCCCACACGGGACCCAGATCAAGGTTTCCACTGCAAATGAAGTTACCTATTCGCTTGTTCCAGCCTCGCACTCCGAATCCGGCCGCTGTTGCGGACGCGTCAATGTATGTAGGCGGTCTATCGCCCCGTAAGATCTCCGGAAAGGATCCCTGTGGTTTTCCAGGTGGCGGGTTACCCCCCGAAGAGGAGGCAGGCTCGTTCCCCCCGGCCGTCACGCTCGAGGCGGGTACTCCAAGAGAAAATGTATGGCGCCAGCTGCAGGTGCCGATCAGGTTTCCGGCCCAGCTTCCCGAAGTATCGGCGGTATCGGTCGAAAGGCACCAGCCCTTTCCGTCGTCGTCGCCCTCTTGTTTTATCAGCGCGTTGTTCAGGTACAACATCCAGCGGTCAATAAAGAAAGCGTCATCTCCATTTGTAGTTATCTGAACCATAGCGGCGGGTTTCTCGGCGTTTATTGTTATCTGAGTATTTCCGCCCAGACAGCCCGGCATCCCCTCCCGCCGCGCGTCGCCCACCCACTTTCCGTTCTCATCGAACAAGTACACGATGATCCGGTTCGCGGTGTGAGTGTTGGTCAGGCTCGAGTGATTGCAGTCGACCTCCAAAACGTACTGATAAGCGGGCGGGGGCGGAGGAGCAGGTCTGCGTTCAACGATTACGAATTGGACCGATGCGCTGCACCCTCCCGATACGTAGTCCTTCCAGGCACCTTCGGAGTCTTTGGGATCAGTTGAGAGACACCATCCGCGTCCGTTGTCACGGCCTTCGTGCTTTATCAGCTGCCCGTCTTTGTAGAACCTCAACTCGTCTATGTAGAAGGCGTCGTTCCCTGAGGTACGGACGACGATCGAACTGACGTCGGCAAGAACCGATAACGTGAATACAGCGTCAGACACGAAGCAATTCCTGATACCGTCCCTGTACCTCGTCCCCAGGTTCCTGCCTCCCGGATCCAGAAAATCCACGGAGATCCTGTCTCCGGTATCGGAGTTCGAAACGTTCGAGTGGTTGCAGTCGATCTCCACTCTGTAATCAGAAGCTTCGGAGGTTGCCGAGAGCACGGCAAAGCAAAGCGCGGCAAAGATCACCCTGCCGGCGAAGGTCGTCAATCTTCGTGTATTCAATTTTTTGGTCTCCTGCGGTATGGGGCGAGACGGTGATCGCGGCATTGACTGCCCCGGTCGGCAGTCCATTGAAAGTTCACGCGGCGATCCTGAAGTGGCGCCAACTATATGCTGATTCGGGATTTGCGTCAATGGGGAACGGAGGTGGCGCGTGCTCACATACCCGCGCACAAGTGCGCAGGCTAAACGGCGTACTGCTCACCGCCAATCGGCACGCTCCCTGACGGTCGCGTTCCTGCCCTGCTCACTGCTCCCGGCTCACCGCTCACTGTTCGCCGCCCGGCGTCCACTCGTTGTCTTTCGGATCCCCGTCCGGGAAGCGCTTGTGCGGATCGAAGGTGATCTTCCTGATCTTGCGGCCCCCGAACTCGAGCACCGCCTCGAAGTCGCGCCTGCCGTCGAACCAGACGTCGACAGGCCAGGTTACCTCGGCGGAATGGTCATCGATCATTTTCGAGTTCTTCATAGGCCGAATCGCAGGGCCGCCGGGCTCGAACTCGACCTTCAGAACGACCGGCGAAGGCATCTGGCCCGCCTGATGGACGGTCACGATCGTCCTGTTCCCCTGCGTCCGCACGCTCTTGATCGAGCCGTCGACCGCTTCGGTCGTGAACAGCCAGTAGTACCAAAACCATCCGAGATCCTGTCCTAACGCGTTGTCCATAAAGAACATATAGTCCCAGGGCGATGGATGCTTGAAAGCCCAGACGTGGGTGTATTCGCTCATCGCCCGCTGCACTTCCTTGTCGCCGACGATCCCTCCGAGCATCGACAGCATCATCGGCGTCTTTCCGTACGTCTGGAACCCGTATCCGGGACCCGCCCAGTTGGCGTTCCACATCATCGGCGCCTCGTCCTCGCTCCCGCTGATGTTCCCGTAGGCCTGGCCGACGCCGTCCAAATTCGGCTCCTGGCCCGACCTGTGCGCCCTGGAAAGGATGTTCATATATTGATTGAATCCCTCGTCCATCCATCCATAGCGGCGCTCGTTGTTGCCGACCATCATCGGCCACCACTGGTGAGCCGTTTCGTGGTCCGCCGCTCCCTGGTTCGAGTTGATCACCATCGGGTATTCCATACCCGCGCTCGGACCGTCCTGGAGGGTCAGCTGGGGAAACGGGTACGGAGCCCAAAGGTCCGAGTAGAACTCAAGCGCGTGACGCGTGAGTTCCCCCGCGTTCTCAAAGAACCGAGCGCGCTCCGGAAGGTGGACCATATAGATCGGGATCGGGCCCTTGCCCGGGATAGTCGCCCGGGTCGCCTTGAAGACGAAATCGCGGGCCGTCGCCCAGGCGAAGTCGTTCACATTGTCCGCGACGAAATGCCACACGAGCTTCGATCCTTCCGCGGTCGATTCGCCCGGCCCCACCTCGTCAGGGCCGACGATCGTAAGCTCCGCATCCGATTCCAGAACCTTCGCAAGCCTTTCCCTGGCCTTGGCGGTATAGACTTCTTCCGGGTTCTGAAGCACACCCGTCCCGGTCACTATCCATCCGGCGGGCACATCGATCCTCACGTCGAAACGTCCGAAATTGTTGTGGAACTCGGCGGGCCCCAGGTACGGATCGGTGTCCCAGCCGCGCAGGTCGTCGTATTTCGCGATCCTCGGGAACCACTGCGTGGGCTGGAAAAGGCGGTCGTCCCAGCGCTGGGTCATACGGTGTCCGCGGCCGTTCGGGCCGCCCGGAAACTTCGTGTGCCACTCGATCTCGAGCACCACGCGGCTCTTGGCGGGAACCGGTTTCGCAAGATTGATCTGAGAGACGGTCTGGTCGAGAGCTACGGCGGTAAGTCTTGGTTCCTGTTCCTCGCCTCCGCCCCCGCGGCGCTGGGGAACCGAGCGGGGCGCGAGGTCGGCCTCGGCGCCGTCAACCGTGATCTTGGTGATCTCCATCCCTTCCGTGTTCTCAGCCGGGACCGAGAACCCGCGCGGGACCAGTCCGCGGAAGATGTTGTGGTCCAGACGCAGGACGATCTCGTTCAGCGCGCCCGGGCTGTTGTTGTGAAGCACGATCTTCTCCTTTCCGTGGAGCGTCTGCGTCTCGGGCAGAAGGCGGACCTCGATCGTGTAATCGGTCTTCAATTGCCAGTAATTCGCACCCGGCTTGCCCGTGAATCCGCGCGTCCCGGCGGCCATCGCCCTGCGGATCGAATCGGTCAGCGGAACGTCGCGCCTGATCGAACGAGTTGGGTACTCGATGGAGGTCCGGACGGCGCTCTGCGCGGAAGCAAAAGGAACTGCGACAAGAGAGAGTTGGACGGCGATAACGGCGAGAATTAGTTTTCTAAGCATTTCGGCACCTGTACGAGAAAGCGGATCGGTGAGAAATAAAAATATGTATGCGGCGATTAATGTAGCAGTGATAACGCTTTGTGTGAAGGAGACGCGTAGGGCATTGGGCAAGGACCAAGGACTGTTGACCATGCTCCGTGACCTTCGTGAAAAACTACGTGTTCTCCGTGGTTGAGCCTTCCTTCAGGCTACTGAGTACTTCTGGTGGACTTCAACCACAGAGGACACAGAGGTATTCACAGAGAATACAGAGCATTGGGAAGTCCCCATTGATCGTTGATCGTTGCCAATTGACCATTGCTCCGTGACCTTCGTGAAAAACTACGTGTTCTCCGTGGTTGAGCCTTCCTTCAGGCTACTGAGTACTTCTGGCGGACTTCAACCATAGAGGGCTCAGAGGTATTCACAGAGAACACAAAGCACTGGGCAAGGACCGTTGACCATTGCTCCGTGACCTTCGTGAAAGCCTCCGTGTGCTCCGTGGTTGAATCTTCCGTCAAGCGACTGAGTACTTCTGGCGGACTTCAACCACAGAGGGCTCAGAGGTATTCACAGAGAAAACAAAGCATTGGGCATTGACCGTTGTACATTGGCCATTGGGATCCGGAACTTTTTGAAATGACAAACCGTTCTGCTTTCCTGTCACACCGTAAAGACCAGCTACAAATAAGGAACTGATATGAAAAACGCGCTCACGCTCGTGCTCTTAGTCCTCGTGCTTTTTCCAATTGCAGCGAACGGCCAGCCGCAGTTCGCGATGACACCCGAGACCGCCAAAGTCGTTTCATCCGACATCGCCAATTTCGTCGAAGCGATGGACAAATTCTCCGCCGGTGGGGACAAGGTCCAAACGATCCAGGAACTATACTTCGACCGCGGATCTCCCGGACTGCAGGAATTCGTGAAAAGGTTCGGGCTGAACGCGTCGGAGCTCGCCAAGGCGTACGAGAAGAATCCGGAACAGTTCGCCGGACTGAAGGGCTTTCTGGAACGGTTCGAGGAATTCGAGATGATCTTCCGGGACGACCTGCGGAGCTACAAAAAGATCTACCCGAAAGCGATGTTCGCGCCAACGTATTTCCTGGTCGGTGCCGACAAGGGTATTGGCCAGGCATCGGCGGTCGGCCAGCTCGTAAGCGTCGAAACCGCTTATCACGATCCTGAACGTATCAGCACGCTCGCCGTCCACGAGGTTACGCACTTTCAGCAGGCGGTCGCAACCGGCCCCGAGAAATACACGGCGCTCTATTCGCAGAAGGACAATATGCTCGGGATAATCCTGCGCGAGGGCGGAGCGGATTTCGTGACCTACAAGCTCGTCGCCGAAGGAAAGCGGCCGTATTCGCGGCTTCAACACCTCGAAAGAAGCGAGGTGGAGCTGTGGGACAAGTTCCAACGCGACCTGAAGGACCAGAACAAGAAGTTCTGGCTTGAAGTGTCTTTCGACGACGCTAACAGCGGTTATGCGTATATGCTCGGTTACGCGCTCGGTTACAAGATCGTCCGGTCATACTACGACCGCGCCGAAGACAAAGCGCGGGCGCTCGCCGATATACTCGCGATCGCCGATCCTGAGGAGTTTCTGAAAAAGTCAGGTTACTCGCCGAGGCTTACGAAGCTCGAGAAGGAGTTCCGTTTCGGCACTCCCGCCGCTGACGCTCCTCCGCAGGTACGGGACTACGACGAGCTGATCGGGATGTCGGACTGCAAGAGCGTTTCGAGAGGCGCGGACGGCACCTGGGCCGAGCCTGTCGATATGCTATGGACGTTCCGGTACGAGCTCGGCGGGACCGCCGTCAGGGACGAGACCCGCCGCGCCGACGGTTTCTACGCGGGATCGATCAGGCAGTTCAATCCGGACGACGACGCCTGGTACGTTCATTACTACAGCACGCTCGGCAAACCGCCGGCGCGCCTCCCTGCCTGGAAAGGCGGAAGAAAAGGCAATGAGATCACTCTCCTGACCGAGCAGAAAGCCCCGAACGGAACGGACGGATTTTACAGGATCCGCTTCTACGACATCTCCGAAAAGGGTTTCAACTGGCTGGGAAGCTGGACTAGCAGGGACGGTTCGTTCGTGTTCGACACGTGGAAGATCGAGTGCGTAAAAAGGGAGATGTAAAACGTGAGCCGTGAGCCGTGAGCCGTAAGCCGTGAGCCGTGCGCCGTTTAGCAGGCGCACTTGTGCGCCTGAAGCCGAGATTAGCCAACCCAAAACGGAACGCCCGCGTCCCGCGGGCAGTGAGCGAAGCGAAAGCCCACGCGAAAACCAGATCGTGAGATCTGTCGCCGCTGAAGCGGCTAGTTGATCTTGTCACCGCCCAACCGTGGGTGGCACCCTTCGGGCTTACCCACGGTTAAATGCATATGACCGCTACGCGGTCGGCTATGCCCGTCGCTTGTGCTCCGGGTTCCGATCTATGCCCGTCGCTCGCGCTCCGGTTTCCGATTCAGGCCCTCCGATTGTAATGCCCTTCACGCATTGGGCTATAATCGCCCCACCGGAGCGATCAATGTCCTTTCTCGAAGTACTCAAACTGGCGATCGAATCGATGCGCGGTCACAAGCTGCGTTCGTTTCTTACATTGCTCGGCGTCATTTTCGGCGTCGCGACCGTAGTCGTGGTCGTGTCGCTGATCGAAGGGTTCAACGCCTATGTCGATGAGAAGATAGCCAACATCGGCACGAACGCGTTCAGCGTGCAGAAATTCTCGATCGACGATTTCGCGAGCGTCGAATCGCTCAACGCCGCGCGCCGCCGCAACAAGGACGTGCGCATCGACGATCTGAAAGCGTTGAAGGAAAACGGCGGCTTCATAAAAGACGCGGGCGGAAAGGCGGGGACTATCGCCGACGTGAAGCTCGGGAGCGAGGAACTGCTGAACGTTCGGGTCAACGCGACCAGCCCGAACATCGCCGAGATCGAGAACATAGAGGCCCGCCGCGGCCGCTATTTCTTCGAAGCGGAAGAAGAGAACCGGAAATACGTGACCTTCATCGGCTCGGAAGTCCAGGAAAAACTCTTACCGGACGAAGACCCGATCGGAAAATACATCAAGATCGACAACCGAAGGTTCCGCGTCGTAGGCATCGGAAAGGGGCTCGGGTCGACCTTCGGTCAGTCGAGGGACATGTACGTGTCGATGCCGCTTTCGACATTTCTCTCGATATACGGAATGCGGCGGACGATCTCGATAAGCGTGACCTCCGAGAGCCCCGAGACCTACGACGCCGCAATCGAAGAGGCGCGCACGCTGATGCGCGTCCGTCGCAAGCTCGAACCTTCCGAGAAGGACAACTTCGGGATCGTCACGCCCGGCGCGATCAACCAGCTCCGCGATAACATATTCGGCACTATCCAGATCGCGGCCATCGGCGTGACGTCGATCTCCCTTGTCGTCGGCGGGATCGTGATAATGAACATTATGCTGGTGACGGTGACCGAGCGCCGGAAGGAGATCGGACTGCGCAAGAGCGTCGGGGCGAAGCAGGGCGACATCGTGAAGCAGTTCCTTGTTGAGTCCACTCTGCTAGCGCTGGCGGGTGGCTCGATCGGGGTGCTGATCGCCTATTCGATCGCGAAACTGATCGCCGTCGCATCGCCGATACCGACCTCGTTGCCGATCGTCTGGGTGACGATCGCTTTGCTGGCTTCGAGCTCCGTCGGGCTTGTTTCGGGAGTTTATCCCGCATGGCGCGCGGCCAGGCTCGATCCGATCGAGGCACTTCGATCCGAATGATTTTGAAACCACGAAGCCACACAAAGTCACACGAAGGAGATTGCACTTTCTTCGTGTTGCTTTGTGTCACTTTGTGGTTAAGTTCCTTGTTGAGTACCGAATAGACTATGAGGCTGCTTCGTTCGGATTTTCTCGAGAATCTCCGCATGGCGATCGTCACGCTGCGCCAGAACAAGCTGCGCTCCGCCCTGACGATCCTCGGGGTCGCGATCGGGACGATCACCGTCATCGTCATCGCCGCGTTCGTATCCGGGATCGACTCCCGCGTCTCGAAGGAGATCGAGTCGTTCGGGACGAATTCCGTTTACGCCTTTAAGTTCGATCCGGGCTTCAACTTCAATCCCTCGATGGAAGAGCGCACGCGGCCTCCCCTGACCGAAGAGGACGCCGACGCGATCCGCAACGAATGCGACAGCTGTCTCCTGGTTTCTCCGTTTATGTCGCCGGTGGATTACACGTCCGGGCCGTTCGTCGACCGGGTCGTGGTCCGGAACAAAGAGGTCGAGATGTCCAACGCGACCGTCACGGGCTCGGCCGCCGATTATTTTCAGATGGGGGTGACGTACCTTGACGAAGGCAGGGCCTTCACCCGCGAGGAAGAGGCGACCCGCGCGAAGGTCGCGGTCATCGGCGTCGACGTGGCGAACACGCTTTTCCCTTTCAAGAATGCCGTCGGCGAAGAGATCCAGATCGAAGGCCGCCATTACAGGGTGATTGGCGTACTCGCCGAACGCGAGATCTTTATGACCGCCGGCGACGACCCGAACAACGAGAACAAGGCGGTCTACATTCCGTTCAAGACCATCAAGCAGCTTTACCCGGCGAACGAGGACTGTTTCATAATGACGGTCGCGAAGCCTGGAAAAGTCGACGAAGCGGTCGAGGAGATCCGCAACATACTCAGGCTCAGGCGGCAGGTCCCGTTCGGGAAACCGAACAACTTCGGGGTCACGACCTCGGACGAGATACTCGATCAGTTCGCCGCTATCACGGGAGGGATCTTCATGCTGATGGTCGCCATATCGAGCGTCGGACTCTTGATAGGCGGCATCGGCGTGATGAACATAATGCTTGTCTCGGTCACCGAGCGGACGAAGGAGATCGGCATACGGAAAGCGATCGGCGCGCGTCGGCTGGATATCATCACGCAGTTCCTGATCGAGGCGGCGACGCTGACGAGCATCGGCGGCATCGCCGGGATCGCGGTCGGCGTGCTTATCTCGTACCTGATCCGGAGCTTCCTGCCGACGTACGTGCCTCTCTGGGCTCCCGTTGCCGGCTTCGTGGTCTCGGTCGGATTGGGAGTGGTTTTCGGGCTGTGGCCTGCCTGGAAAGCTGCGAGACTTGACCCGATCGATGCGCTGAGATTTGAGTGAAAAAGTGAGCGGTGAGAGGTGAGCAGGTGACCGCTCACTGCTCACCGCTTACTGCTCACCGCCCACTGCTCACCGCTCACCGCTCACTGCTCACCGCTTACTGCTCGCCGCCCACTGCTCACCGTTCCCCCGACCTCTTCAGGATCAGCGAACTGATCGCCGTTATAACCAGCCCGATCAGCATGATCGAGACGAACAGAAGGAACGCCTGAACCCAAGGCGTGTATACCCACGCCGGCGTTTGCGCGATCTGCTGTTCGTACGCGGCGACCTCGGCAGTGGAAAGCCCTCGCTTCGTCCACTCGATGAACTCTTCTCCCTGGAAGATAAAGAAGAGCGCACTGTAAAAGTACATCAGCGCCGATACCACGAAAGTGATCCCAAAACCGATTCTGAAACCCTGGCCAAAAGAGACATTTCCGTCGTTCAGCTTGTCGCGGAAATACCTGATCCCCAGCGGAACGCACATAAGCGAGAGAATGATCGACAGCCATCCCACTGTCTGGGAAGGTATCGGGCCAAACCATTGCGCGACGGTGAACCAGTTCAGAAGACCGAGCGCGATCGAGACTATGCCGCCGGCGATGCCGTATCTGAGTGTGTAATTGTTCATAATGCCGCCGAGTCTAGTTCAACGGCGACGATACCACATCGGCCGAAAGTAGGAATTTCGGGGGATAAGGGGAAATTGGTACTAAAGAGGGAGTAAGAAGATCAACGCGGAAGAGGAATGAACCGCAGAGCACGCAGAGAGCGCAGAGGTTTACAGGGAGCGAGTTATCGAGTTGCCGAGAACCCTTTGCGGTCCTTTGCGGCTTTGCGTCCTTGCGTGAGTCCCCTCCGCTCGAGAAGCGACGCGTTGAGGGGCCGGGTTCCCGCAAAGCCGCAAAGCCGCCAAGTGCCGCAAAGAAGAACCGGGCTGGAACCGGGATCGGTTCCCTTCAATTCTCTGTGTTCTCTGTGCTCTCCGTGGTAATCTTCCTGGCTCACGCAAAGACGCGAAGGCGCAAAGAACCGCACAGAAAAAGGCTTGTTTCAATAGGCCACCTTCAAGTCCCTCTGCGCTCTCTGCGTTCTCCGCGGTTAATTCCCCTTCAGTGGTTATGCCCTTTCCGCCGCAATGCAGCCTAGATTATCTCCAAGTCGCGGCCGATCTTCACCGCCTCCGTCCTTCGCCTCGCATTCAGCTTCGAGAGGACGTTCGAGACGTGGGTCTTCACCGTACTTTCCGCGATAAAGAGTTCGTCGGCGATCTCGGAATTCGAAAGCCCCTCGGCAACAAGCTCCAGCACCTTGTGCTCCTGTTTAGTGAGGTCCGAATCCTTAAGCTGCCGTCTCTCCCCGGAGGCGCCGCCGCGCGCAAGGAAACGGCTTAGGAAGAATCCGACCGCGATGAAAGCGACGCCCGTGAGAACGATGAACACCTCCGCCGCATCGGTCCGGTTCGACAGCGAGTACTTGTTCAGTTCGAACAGTAGAAAAATGGCTCCGGATAGGAGTCCGAAGATGAGAATGGTCTTTTTCATCGCCTGCCTTCCGGAAAATATACACCGATGCCGTCAGAAAATGATAGGGTAAGGCAATTTTATGGGCAGGGGGAAATGGAAATGAAGTCGGTACTCGCGGGATTGTTCGCAGTTGGTTTGATACTCCTCGTACAGGTGTCCGAAGCTCAGGAGCGATCGGCCGCGATCGAGTCGCTTCTGAAAGAAGAGATGGCTCGCCAGAAGATCCCCGGAATGAGCGCGGTCATTTCCAGAAGCGGAAAAATAGTCAATGAAGCCCACTTGGGGCTGGCCGACATCGAGCTCGAAGCGCCAGTCAACGAACACACTGCTTTCCTTATCGCTTCAATGTCAAAGATCTACACTTCCGCGGCGGTCCATTTGCTCGCCGAGAGGGGGAAACTGGATCTTGATGAAAGCATAAGGAAGTACCTGCCGGACGCGCCGGAAAGCTGGCAGAAGATCAAGCTCCAGCACCTGATCAACCATCAATCCGGCCTTGTGGACGACTGGGGACTCTACGACGACTGGGAGAATACGGAAAAGAGCGTGATGGCGCGCGCCGTCTCGAACCGCGACTTTCTGAAGGCGATCTACGACCAGTCTCTTCTCTTCGAACCAGGCACCGATCTTCGATACCAGGCGGGAACTTACATCCTCGGACTGGTGATCGAGGATGTTTCCGGAATGTCCTATCCGGAGTTCATGGAGAAGGAAGTTTTTGAGCCGATGGGCTTGAAAGAGACCTGGGTTGAGGATCCGGTAGGTCTGATTCCTCATCGTGCGTCCGGGTACCTTCTTGAAGACGGAACGCTCGTCAACGGCCACCGTCTCTCCCGAGTCACGTTGGAACGCGGAGACGTAGGGATTCGCACCTCTGCGCGAGATATCGCAAAATTCCTTGACGGGCTGAAGAAGAAAGGAAAGCTGCTGGAAGATCCGCCGAAGATGGATGTCATCGGCATACAGGCTGGCGGAGGCGTCACGACGAGAACCAATGGGGGCTGGTTTATTTCTTATTTGCGCGGATGCGCTACAAGTGAGCACGGTGGCCTTTACCGAACGGGATTTTCTTCGACGATGTTCGAATTCGTTGACGAAGACCTGACGGTCGTGGTGCTTGCGAACAGGGCGGATGCATCGATATTCCCGCTAGTCCTGAAGCTCGCTTCGTTGTTCAACCCGATCTACAAGCCGATCAGGCAGCAGAAGTTCGAAAGAAAACCCGCTCCGGATCCAAAGTACTCGGCCGCGCTGAAGGCGGTAAGTGAAAACCGGGTGGACCTTGAAATGATGCACCCGAACTTCCCGATCACGTATTACCGGCATTTGGGAAAGGGATACGGGAACAGCAGCGATCTTGAGATCCTTGGGTCCGTTTCAATGTCCGGAAAAGGTAGAAAAGTGTTCGGCGAGCCACTCGATCAGATCGTCTATGTCCGCTTCGACAGTAACAAGTACACAGGGATCTATCTCGACCCGGCAGGTAAGATCATATTCGTGGAACTGTTCGAAACACCGTAAGAATGGTCCCGGCAATCGCCCATCGTACGGATCAGTTGGCCATCGCTCTCGAGATGGCCGCCGCGCCTCCCACGACAGGCAGCGTCAGATTCGTCCCGTCGAGATCGATCGTCAGTTCCGTCCCGGGATCCGGATGGAGCGTGAAATCCTTGTCGCTTGAGAAGATCATAAGCCCGATCTGCTGCCCCGCCGCGATCACCTGGTCGTCCGGCTGAAGCTCGAATTCCATTTCGTAGAATCTGCCCGGCACGAGCGGCTCGCCCTCGGTCAGCGAACGGTAGTTCTGCGGGTCAGCCCAGCCTCGGGTGATGATGTTGTCGGTGATCTTCGCCCTGCGCCCGGTGTTCCAGGGCAGCGAGACCACCCAGACCGACAGGTTCGCGGCAGGTTTGCTGCTCGCGAGCCTGATCTTCACCTTCGCCACTCCCGAAACATGTAAAGGTTCCTTTAGCACCGGAGTTAGGTATATCAGTCTGTGGTTCGTGTACTCGGCACGGGCAAGCGCCTCGCCGTCAAACGAGAAGTTGTCGACAAACGTCTCGGTTCCCTGCTTTGCAGGCGCACTTGCCGAAAGTCCTCCGCTCGAAGGAGCGCCCTTTGAAAGATGGAATGTCACGTCCTCCGCGTCCGGATGCGGGTAATCGGGATAAGCTGTCGGGTCGGAAGCGTCCTTGTCCTCGCGGACTATCCACGACTTCGGATCGTTCTCTACGCCGTTCTGCACGCCGTGGAGGTATCGCGTGAACCAGCGGTTCATCAATGTCATCGGCGGAGGCCCGCCGTGACCGCCCTGGTGATAGAAGATCTGAACCGGAAGACCCATCTCCTTCGCTTTCTTATAGATCCGGTAGCTGTGCTCGGGCATCACGTTCCAGTCGTTGAACCCGTGCGACATCAAGAGCGCCGCCTTGAACGGCTGCATATCGTTCAGGTAATCGCGGCCCGCCCAGAAATCGTTGTAGTCGCCGGTGATGCGGTCCATCTTCGCGACCAGCTCTTTGTCGCGTACGACCTCGTTGTTGCGCGCGCGCTTCGATTCTTCGCCGCTGTGTATGAAGTCGTAAAGCACGTCCACGTCCTCGCCGGGATACCCGCCGGGATTTCTGACGAGACCGTATGAGCGGTAGTAATGGTAGTAGGAGGTGTTCGGCGCGATCGGGATGATCGCCTCAAGACCCTTCACGCCCGTCGTCGCCGCCGCGACCGGAAGGGTCCCGTTGTACGACGTCCCGGTCATCCCGACCTTTCCGGTAGACCACGTCGCCATCACCTTCTCGGAACCGGTCCGGGTCGTGTATCCGTTGTCCTTCCCGGCGAGCCATTCGATCACCGCCTTCGGAGCTAGCGATTCGTTGTCGCCGCCTACGGTCGGCGAACCGTCGGACAGTCCGGTCCCGGGAGAGGAAGAGTGCACGACGATGTACCCGCGCGGGATCCAGTCGGCTTCCTGCGACTTGGAAATGATCGGCCGTTCGCCTCGCCGCTTGACCTCCGGATGCACTCTCGGTTCGGGGGCCGGCTCGCCCAGGTTGTGGCGTATGTTCCAGAACAGGCCGGGCACGAATGGAGCAGTGCCGGCGTAGTAAGGGCTTGTCTCGTAAACGACGGGCAGTTTAAGGCCTTCGGTCTCGGTCTGCTTCGGCCTTGTGACGCTGACGTGCATACGGTCTAGCCTTCCGTCGCCGTCAGAATCGAACTCGGTCTCGACCCAAAGGTCCTGCCTGATCCAGGATTCGGGATCCTTGAACGCCTCGACCACCTGCGCCTCGCCATTGGCGAAGACCGGGCCCGCCTTTGGCGCGGCCTGTTGAGAGTAAACGGACGGAAGCGCCGCAAAGACGATCGCGGCGAGCAGGAACGCTGACCTAAACTGTTTCATAGTCTGTAATTTATACCACAGCCGGGCGTCATCTTTCTGGGCTCCGCGAATCATCCGACGCTTCACTTTGCGCCCTTTTTCAAAATGCCGCCAGGCCCGGGAAAGAACGAAGGCCGCCTTTTCAGACGGCCTCGATCAAAGCGTGGATCCCAACGTGCGGTTCTATCCACCCGGAGTTCCCATATAGAACGCCGGCTTCCATGTGTCGCCTTCTTTCACGAAGATCGACGACGACCATATCGCACCCGGCATTTCATTTCCGTCGCAGGTACCCTCGACCATCGATTTGTAGGTCACCAGAGCGACGTTGTCGCCAAACTTGGTCGTTCGCTGGCCGTCGTGAGAGATACTCTTGATCTCGCACTTGTGCTCACCCTGGAACTTGATCCTCGTCGCTCGGTCGCTGCGGCCTTCGGTCGCCGTTATGGAGACATAGTCAGCCGACGTATTGTCTTCGAACCACTTTGCGTCTTTCTTGGACCAGGCCTCCCAGCCCGCTTTCAGTTTCTCTGAAAGTGCGGTCGTAAGTTCCGCGTCAGCATCCGCCGGCGGAGTGTCTTTCGCGCCTTCCGGCGCTTCCGGAAACTCACCTTTCGCGTCCGGTGCGGAAACCGACTGATGGTACGCGGCCTTCCACGAATCACCGTCCTTGACGTAGATCGTTGCAACCCACTGCGGACTGGGCACGGCTTTGCCCTGGCACTCGCCGTCTTCGGTGAGCTTCATCGTCAGCAGAGCCACTCCTTCTCCAAGCTCGACCGCTTCCGCATCACTGGTGGAAATGCTCTTGATATTGCATGGACTTTCACCGATCATCTTTGGGATGTCCGCCTTGCCGTTTCGGCCGAATCTCCCGACGCCCACAAATCCGTCACCGAGGAATCCTTCGAAGAACTGACCGTTCTTGGATTTCACGGCGTCATATGCGCCCTGTTCCAGATCGGCGAGGGTCGTAGCGAGTTCCTTTGCAGGCTCGGTCGCTGCGTTCGTGTTCGTGTTTTCTGAGTTTGTGTTCGTGTTATCCGCAGGCGGAGGACATGCGCTGAAGAAGAGCGCCGTTAATGCAAGTGCGACTACCAGAGAGGCTTTTTTCATCGGTTGTCTCCTTGATTCTTTCAAATCGTTGGATCCGATACTGCTGGATCGCCGGGTGGCCAGGTTGAAGTTTGCAATAAGATTACACACAACGCGGAGGAAAGCAACGAAGGGAACAGGCAGGGATGGGCAAGAGGAACAGGATCGGACGAAGTGCGGGTCAGATCATCGATCTCAAAGTTCCACTCTGATCCACCCATCAGCCTCTATTCTGGCTGTTGGCCTAAAAGCGCCCCGGCTCTTTCCCCTATCCCGTTGATCCCCTTGATCCCTGTCAATATCTCGATTTCCTATTCAGCACGGCCCTCGACGCGAGTGCGCCGGGCGCGCCCGTCAAGCCCCCTCCGGGGAAGCTGCCTCCGGAACAAAGGAACAGCCCTTCGAAAGGTGTTTCATACATCGCGCACTCCGGCGAAGGCCGCACGAGAAGCTGGTCGAGAGCGTGTTCGCCCTCGTAGATCTGGCCGCCGGCGACGCCGTAGCGCTCTTCAATATCTCTCGGTGTCAGAAGCTGCGCTCCCACGACCGCGCCGCGAAGTTCAGGTATCCTTTCCTCGAGGATTCGGATCACCTTTCTTGTCAGTTCCTCCCGAGCCTCTTCTGTCCATCCGCCTAGAAGCTCGTAAGGCGTGTAATGGAGCAGAACCGAGACGGACGTCTTTCCTTCGGGAGCAAAACCCGGATTCTGCTGCGAAGGAATATAAACCTCCAGACAAGGAGAGTCCGGGAGCGCGCCGTACTTCACCGGATCGAACGCTTTTTCGATCGCGTCCAGGTCGTCGGCGATCAGTGCGCGGTCCGCGCCGCCCGGCAATGAAACGGTCCCGTCCACCGCAAGAAGAAGCTGCGAGCAAAGGCCGCGCGTCCTGAAGTTCACGATCCTTTGCTCGAGCCTGTGGCTAAGCTCGTGCGGCCGCATAAGCTCCAGAAAGACCTTTTTCGGCCCAAAGGCGGCAACTATCGTTTTCGCACTCAGAATATCCCCGGCCGCGGTTTCGACCCCTTCTCCCGGCTCAATCGCGCGCGCTCCAGTTGAAGTTTCAAAGCGGACCCCGAATCCCCTGGCGGCGCTGACGAGCGCTTCGACCAACGCCGTCGCTCCGCCCTTGAACCCGCGTCCCGACGTGACTCTTCTGATCAACAGATTCGCGTTCGTTCCCGGCGACCAGGGGCCTGCGTAGCTTTCGGTCACGGCCGGCAGTGCGAGCGCCGCCTTTAGCTCATCGCACTCGAACCACTCGTCGAGCCAGTCGTATACGGTCATCGGCGCCAGCCTGAGGACCTCGAGCATGTCCTTCTTGCCGAGCCTTCTGAGCGCGAGGCCGTATCTGAGAAGCGGAAGCAGATCGCCGGTGCCCGGATCGACGATGTTCGGAGGAACGTTGTTGAGGAGCCTTTCGACCGGAGGCCTGATCCTTTCGTAGAAAGCCGCGAATTCCCTGTACCGCACGGCGTCCGCCTGTGAAACGCGGCCGATCTCCTCCGCGGTCTGAGAAACGTCGCCCGAAAGCACGAACCGCCGCTCCTTTCCAAGCACGGCGACTTTCGACAAGCCTTCGGATACCAGGCCTTGCTCCTCAAGACTCAAGTCCTTGACGATCCATTCGCGAAACATCGATGTGTCCGAGAGCACGCCCGGTGAAGTGAAGCCCGGATGAAACTCGTGCGTCGCGCAGAGTCCGCCGATCGAGTCCTCTTCGCACAGCAGAGTGACTTCCCTTCCCGCTTTCGCAAGGTAGCAGGCTGCCGTCAGGCCATTGACGCCTCCGCCGATGACGATCACATCGGTTGCCATCAGACGCCTCCCTCCCCGAGCATCGTCTTCGCCGCAAGCTCGCCCGGAGCGCCCATCACGCCGCCCCCCGGGTGCGTCCCGGAGCCGCACATCCATAGGCCCCTTATCGGCGAGCGGTACCTTGACCATTCCGCGACCGGCCGCAGAAAGGCGAGCTGCTCAAGGCTCAGCTCTCCCTGGAAGATGTTGCCTTCCGTGAGACCCGTGATCTTCTCGATATCCCACGGGCTGAGCACCTGCTTTCCGACGATACATTCGCGTATGTCGGGACAGAATTCCTCGATCGTGTCGATGACCGCTTCCCCGAACGCTTCGCGCTTTTCGGGCCATTTGTCGGCGCCTTCGCGGATGTTGTACGGGGCGTACTGGACGAATGCCGAAAGGACGTGCTTGCCCGGGGGCGCGACGCTCGGGTCGGACAACGAAGGGATGACGATGTTCAGGAACGGCCGTTTAGAGAACTCGCCGTACTTCGCTTCGTCGTAAGCTCGCTCGACGTAATCGACGGAAGGAGCGATCGTGATGTCGCCCTTCAGATGGCTGATGTCCGGCCTGCCGTCCTTGAAGGAAGGCAGGCGGTCGAGCGCGAGGTTCACTTTGCCGGAGCTTCCCCTGTTCTTGTATCTCCTTATGTTCGCGACGAAATCGCCAGGAAGCTCTTTCTCGCCGACCAGCTTCAGGAAGGTGCGGTTCGGATCGAGGCTCGAGATGACCGTAGCCGCTTTTATCTCGTCGCCATTCTCGAGCACCACGCCGACCGCCCTGCCGTTCCTGATCTTCACGTGGTCGACCCCGGCGCCGGCTACGATCTCCGCTCCGAACGATTCGGCCGCCTTCGCGCAGGCGATGCTGATCTGTCCCGTGCCGCCCTTCGAGAACCCCCACGCACGGAACGCTCCGTCGATCTCGCCCATGTAGTGGTGGAGAAGTACGTATGCGGTTCCGGGCGACCGAATTCCGAGGAACGTGCCGATGATCCCGCTTCCCGCCATCGAGGGCACTAGCGGCTCGCTCTCGAACCATTCGTGAAGAAAGTCGACCGCGCTCATCGTCAGGAGCTTCAGATTCAGATAGCGCATTTCCGGATCGAGGTCCTTCAGGTGGCGGCCGAGCCGAAGCATCTTCATCAACTCTCGCGGATCGAGCGACGTCGG
This sequence comes from Aridibacter famidurans, assembly GCA_024103495.1. Taxonomy (GTDB): domain Bacteria; phylum Acidobacteriota; class Blastocatellia; order Pyrinomonadales; family Pyrinomonadaceae; genus Aridibacter; species Aridibacter famidurans. The sequence goes on along the minus strand of JAGFIQ010000149.1, from coordinate 85,842 downwards.
TTCCGGAGCGGTGGTATCGATGACGTTCTTCGTGAACCTTGAGAGCCTTCCCATCGCAAGGCCGAACTCCGGATAGAGCGAGGCGTCCTTCGGCGAAAAGCGCGCTATTTCGTCGCGCGTTCTTCCCGAGTCCGCCCAGCGAACAAGCCCCTTGTCACCGCGAATAGGATTGTAGGTCGTCTCCATAGGGATTATCTGGAGACCGTGCCGGACCAGATCGAGCTCGCGGATGATGTGGGGACGAAACAGGCTGACCACGTAAGAGAATGTCGAGAACGTAAATCCCGCGACCGTTTCCTCACTTACCGCCGCTCCTCCGAGCACCGGCCTCCGCTCGACGACGAGAACCTTTTTCCCCGCCTTCGCAAGGTACGCCGCGCACACGAGCCCGTTGTGGCCGCCGCCTATGACGACCGCGTCGTATGAATCCGATCGGGGCTTGTTCGGGTGATCGTTCATCTACGCGCGCTTCCGTTTGGGGTTATAAAACATAGGTTCCGAGACGGTTGCGGGACAGAGCTTCCGTTCGTATTCCGCCGTGACCTCGATCTGGACCCTGTCCCCGATTCTGAACTCGCCGGTCTTTAATGAAGCGAGCGCTAGGTTCTTCTTCAGTGTCGGAGACCACGCCCCGCTTGTCGCCTGGCCGATCTGCTTTCCGTCCATTCCGAACACCGGGACGGGCGTCCGCCAGGCGCCTGCCGGAGTTTCGGGCGGAAGGTCGAATTTCGCGAAGATTGCTTCGAACGCATCCCAGTCGATGTCCAAACCGACGAACCGCCACTTGCTGCCTTCTTCCTTCTCGCGTTTCAGGGCGTCCCGGCCTATGAAGTTCTCGCGGTCGAGATCCACTGACCAGCCGAGGCCCAGTTCATACGGAGTCGATTTACGGTCATCGGTAAGACAATGGTTCGCGGAGAAATAATCGACGCCGTTCATTATGAAACCGGCCTCGACACGCGCGACGTCAAGAGCTGCGAGCCCGGCCGGCATCAACCGGTAGTCGCGGCCGAAGTCCATCACGGTGTCGTAAATGGCGAGCGCGTCCGGGTTCCTGCACCAGATCTCGTAGCCGAGGTCGCCCGTGTAACCGGTCCGGGTGACGGTGACGTCGCGTCCCGCGATCGAAGCGCGCATCAACCGGAAAAATCCAAGCGATGACGCCTCTTCGCCTGCGGCGCGCACGATGATCTCCCTTGAAAGAGGTCCCTGCAGGGCGAGCATCCCGTACTCGGAGGTGATGTCTTCTATCGAAACGTTGAGCGAGCGGGAGTTCAGCATGAACCAGTGGAGAAAGGGCTCCGCCGCCGTGACCCTGAAATGTTCTTTCCCGAGACGCGAGACGGTCCCGTCGTCGAGAACCCTTCCGTCGTCGTCGCACCAGCAGCAGTAGGTCACGCGGCCTTCGCGAAGCTTGCCGATGTCCTTCGCCATCACACGGTTGAGAAGATAAACGGCGTCCGGCCCCTTGATCTCATACTTAAAGAGCGGGGTCGCGTCCATAAGCCCGGCGGCGTGGCGGAACGCGAAATACTCCTGTTCGTGATGCTCTTGGTAAGAAACTACTGCGTGGTAGCCTGCCCAGTCCTTCCAGTTCATCGACCGGCAGAGTTCGGAAGTCCTTTCGTGGAAGGGCGACGGTTTGGGCATAGGTGCGGCGGCGCGTTCGTCGGAACGCGCGTTCCGGAGGGACCGGAATTGGATTTGGGGGTAAGTTTATAGCTTTTTGGGCCGGAGCGCATCAGGCGGGGGGGGGGAAAGTCGGAGACGACGGAGTGCTCAGCCAAGGCTTACCGCCTGAGGGACACGGGCGTTCCGGTTATGCCCGTCGCTGGCGCTCCGGGTTCCGATTCCCGTTTCCGTTGCGGCTCTCGATCCGGACCGCGCAGACCTTGTACTCGCCGGTCTGCGTCACCGGATCTCCGGCGTCGTTGGTGATCAAGTTCGCTCTCGATTCCGCGAAGTGCATAGGCATCCACACGCAGCCCACGCGCATTCTCGGTGAGATCATCACCTCGGCATCGACCCTTCCGCGGCGGGATACGACATCGACCATTTCACCGTTTTCGAAACCAAGCCTCTTGGCGTCCTTGCGGTTCATCTCGATGAAGTTCCTTCCGACCTTTGCTACGGAACCGGCCTCACGCCTGGTCTGCGTCGCCGCGTTGTAGTGATAGAGCACGCGCCCTGTCGAAAGCACAAGAGGATACTCGTCGTCAGGAAGCTCGGCGCTCGGTCTGTACTCGACCGCCTGGAAATCCGCCTTTCCTTTCAAAGGCCCGTCGACGTGGAGGGTCGGCGTGCCGGGATGGTCGGGTTCGGGGCACGGCCACTGCAGGCCCATCACGTTCTCTTCGAGCCTTCGATGAGAGATGCCAGCGACCTTCGGCGTCAGCGAGGCCATTTCGTCGTAGATCTCGGCGGGCGAAGAATAATCAGGCATCGGGTAGCCGCTCGCCTTCGCGAAATCGATCAGGATCTTCCAGTCCTCGCGCGCGTTCCCCGGAGGATCGACCGCTTTCCGGACCCTCTGCACGCGGCGGTCGCTGTTGGTGAACACCCCGTCCTTTTCGGCGAAGCAGGCGCCCGGAAGTATCACGTCGGCGAACTGCGTCGTGACGTTGTGGAAGATCTCCTGGCAGACGAGGAACTCGCAGTTCTCGTTGAGCCCGACCTCAAGCTTCGAGGCGTTGGGCTCCGAGATGACGATGTCCTCGCCCATCACGTACAGGCCCCGGACCGTTCCCTTGATGACGCTCTTCATCATCACGTTCAGGTTCTGGCCCTCGTTCGGAGACAGTTTGACGCCCCACGCCTCTTCGAACTTCTTCTGCGCTTCCGCGTCCGTCACCCTCTGGTAACCCGGGTAGAACACGGGCGAAGCTCCCGCGTCGTTCGCGCCCTGGACATTGTTCTGGCCTCGGAGAGGGTTCATTCCCGCAGAACGCTTGCCCAGGTGTCCCGTCATCAGGACGAGATTCGCCAGGCAGTAAACGTTGTCGGTGCCGTGAGTGTGTTCGGTGATCCCGAGGGTGTAGTAGATCCCGGCCTTTTTGGTCGTCGCGTAGAGCCTCGCCGCCTCGCGGATCAGTTCGGCGGGTGCGCCGGTGACCTTCTCGGCCTCTTCGGGCGTGTACTTCGCGACGGTCTCTTTGACCTTGTCGAAATCAACCGTGCTGCGGGCGATGAACTCGTCGTCGGTCAGTCCTTCCGAGATGATGACGTTCGCCATCGCGTTCAGAAGCCAGACGTCGGTTCCGGGCCTTATCTGAAGGAAGATGTCGGCGATGTCCGCCATCCAGATCTTCCTAGGGTCGGAGACGATCAGCTTCGCGCCGCGCTGAATGGCGCGCTTCATCTCCATCGCGATTATCGGGTGCGCCTCGGTCGTGTTCGAACCGGTCACGAAAAGAAGGTCCGCGTCCCTGATCTCGTCGATCGAGTTCGTCATTGCCCCTGCTCCAAACATTGTCACCAGACCGGCGACGGTTGGGGCGTGTCAGGTAGCGGAGCACTGATGAATGTTGTTCGTTCCGTAAACAGCCCGCGAGATCTTCTGCATCAGGTAATTCTCTTCACCTGTGCAGCGGCTGGACGAAACAAACCCCAAGGCATCAGCGCCGTATTTTTCCTTTACTTTTCCTAGGCCCTCGGCGGCGGCGGCGATCGCTTCGTCCCATGTCGCGGGATGCAGCTCGCCGTCCTCGCCGCGTATGAGCGGTTCGGTAATGCGGTCCTCGTGATGAATGAAGTCGTACGCGAACCGTCCCTTGATGCAGAGATTGCCGTCGTTGACGGTCTCGCCCGGAGGCGGGCTCGTGACCTTCGCCACACGGCTTGTGCCGTTCGTGCCGACGACGTGCAGGTCGAGCTGGCATCCGACGCCGCAAAAGTTGCAGGTCGTTCGTACCTTTCGCGCATCCGCGGGAAGCGGGTCCGGAGACTTCTTCTCGACAAGCGCGCCCGTGGGACAGGTGTCGATGCATCCGCCGCAAAGCTCGCAGGTGGTGTCGAGAAGCCCGCGCATCCCTGCGGTCGCGATCGTCGTATGCGATCCGCGGTTCGCGAGCGTGATCGCGTTCACGGCCTCGACCTCGTCGCAATAGCGCGTGCAGCGTGCGCAAAGAATGCAAAGTTCGGGCTCGAAACGAATGTACGGGTTCTCGTCCGAGGGGCGTCCGGCCCTGGGAGCTTCGACCGGGTTAAGCGCCAGCGGCTCGGTCTTCATCGCGAGCTCCCGGAGCTGGTTGCCGTTTCCGGTTTCGACCGGAAGGCCTTCACCGTCCAGTTCGTGATCCGCCAGGTATAGGCCGTAGAGCACTTTCCTGTGGCGCTCGATCCTTTCCGATTCGGTCGTGATCTTCATCCCTTCCGAGACCTTCCAGGCGCATCCGGGCTCGAGCCTCCTTTGGCCTTCGACCTCCACGAGGCAAACCCTGCACGCTCCCGCCGGCTCGAGCCTCGTATCGTGGCAGAGCGTCGGGATATTGATCCCCTCGCGCGCGGCCACTTCGAATACCGTCTCGCCTTTTTCGGCGGAACACGCCTTTCCGTTGATCTCGATGTCGAATCTGTTACTGCTCATTCTGATGACCTTTCTTCAAAAACTTCCGGAAAATGCTTCATCGCGCTTTCGAGCGGCTTCGCCGCGACCATACCGAGGCCGCAGATAGATCCCTCTTCCATCTCCCAGCCGACGTCTCCGGCGAACTCGAGCGAATTCGGGTCGCCGTCCGCGAGGTACGAATCGACCTGCCGCCGAAGGTATCTGGTCCCTATTCTACACGGCGCGCACTGGCCGCAACTTTCGCGCTCGAAGAAATCCAGCTGCCACTTGGTCGCCTTCGCCATATCGACGGTGTCGTTCAGCACGACCAGGCCCGCGCTGCCGAGCATCGAACCGGCTTTCGCCAGGCTCTTGAAATCGAGCGGAACATCGCGGTCAGAGATCGGCAGGAATCCCGACGAAGGCCCGCCCGGGCTGAACGCGATGGGAGACCCGTCGTACCCGCCGGCGACCTCTACAAGTTCGTCGAGCGTCACGCCCAGCGGAAGCTCGTAAACCCCCGGCCGGTTCACGTGGCCCGAAACGCAGTAGAGCTTCGTGCCCGGTTCGTTCCTTCCTAGCCCCTTGAACCATTCGCCGCCCCGGCTGACGATCGCCGGCACGCAGGCGGCCGTCTCGACATTGTGCATCAGCGTAGGCTTGCCGCGGAAACCGTACTCGGTCGGATACGGAGGCTTGAGGCGCGGCATTCCGCGCTTGCCCTCCATCGATTCGATCAGCGCCGTTTCTTCTCCGCAGATGTACGCGCCGTGGCCGTTGTAGATCTTCCAGTCGAATCCGGAGATCTTTTCGCCGGCCTCATCGATCGCCTTTTCGATCATCCGCCTCTCGGACGTGAACTCGCCGCGGATGTAGATCGCAACATTCTTCGCGCCGACGGCGTGCGCCGCGATGGCGAGACCTTCGAGCAGAAGATGCGGCTGGCGGAGTATGATCTCGCGGTCCTTGAAGGTGCCGGGTTCGGCCTCGTCGGCGTTGCAGATGACGTATCGTTCGGTCTCCGTCTGTCCGCGGACGCTTCTCCATTTGATATGCGCGGGAAACGCAGCTCCTCCGCGCCCCTGCAGGCCTGCGGCCTCTATCTCGGCGATCACTGCGTCGGAACCTATTTCCTTCGCCTTTTCGAGCGAGGCATACGAATCGACCCTCGGCCCTCCGAGGTTCATAGGCAGGGACGGGTCGTCCGGTGTCACCCCGCGCTCGACGCCGCCGTAGCAGACCTGCTCGAGGTTTTCATCGAGCGTCGCGGGAGCCCGGTCGCACTGGCCCAGGCAGCTTACACGCTCACATTCCTTACCTTCTTCGGAGAGCCTCTCCAGAAGCTCGTCCGAGCCCTTGATCCTGCAGCTAAGGCCGTCGCAAACGCGAACACGTTTTCCGGGCTTGCTGACCAGGGTGTAGAAGAGTCCGGTGCCCCAGATGTCGGCCTCGGGAACTCCGGTTTCGGCGGATATCCTGCGGACGGCGTCTTCGGTGACGCCTCCCTCTTCTTCCAGAAGGTGCAGAATGCGTTCTCTTTGTGCTCCTTTCTTTTGCATCAGGCGGGAACGACCAAAACTTTGTAAGGGGATCTCAAACCGGACTTTCGGAAGGGCCCCCTTGGACTTTACGTGGAAACGATTATATAGATGAATCAGAGCAATACCAACAATTTGTGCGTTCCGGCCGCGGCAATTCGCGTCAGGAAAATACCATTCGGGCTTTCGCGCTCGAAGCGGCCCGGGGATCCCGGGAAGGCGCGGTCAGCGATCTGGAGGCGCACTCTGGGAAATGCACGATCCGATATAAATCTAACCTGGGGGAAAAGGAATTGACGAAGTCCATATACAACTCGATAGCGGCATTGCTGCTGATCGTTTCGATCGCTGTGGCCTGCGGCGGTGAAGCCGGCGAAGCGCCTGCCGAGAACAACGCGAGCAGTCCGGAGAGGGCCTCGACGGAAGAATCGTCTTCAACACCCGATTTCGATTTTGGGGACGAGGAAACCGAAGCATCTCCGGAGCCTGAAGAAGAGGAAACGCCTGAACCGGCTCCGGCCGGCCCGGAGCGTGTGCGATTCAAAAGGGGAATGACGGAAGGTCGGATCACCCTTAACCTGGCGCCGGGAGAGATAAAGAATTACGTGGTCGGAGTGGCTCCCGCTCAGTACTTTCACGTCGGTATGGACGATGAAAGACTCGACGTCAGCCTTCCGAGCAGGGCGAGGCTTACCGAGATCAACAAAGGCGACAGCTTCGTCGACGGCGTGACGATCAGCACCGGGGACATCGTCTTCGAGATCCGCAATCCGACGAACAACGCGATCAGGTCGTTCGCGATCGTCACGATCCAGGACCGCGAACCAATGGACCACTGATCTCCGTCGCGGACGCCTCACCTGCCAGTGTTTAGGATCAACAGATGAAAACCTATGACGTGATCGTCGCCGGCCTCGGAGCGATGGGGAGCGCGACGCTTTACCAACTCGCCCGGAGCGGAGTCAAGGTGCTCGGAATCGACAGGTTCGATCCGCCGCACGATCTGGGCTCTTCCCACGGCGAGACTCGGATCACCCGATCCGCGATCGGCGAGGGAGAGGAATTCGTTCCGCTCGTGCTGCGCTCGAACGGGATCTGGAGCGAGCTGGAGCAAGCGACCGGAAACGAGCTCTTGAAAAAGACGGGACTGCTGATCTTCGCTTCGGGAACCGAGTCGTCCGTTATGCACGGCGCCGACATACTCCACGACACGATCCGGATCGCAAAGGCCTTCGGCATCGCGCACGAAGCGCTGGACGAAACCGGCCTGAAGCAGAAGTTCCCGAACCTCGCCTTCGAAACCGGTTCGCGCGGATACTTCGAGCCCGGAGCCGGATACCTAAGACCCGAGCTTTGCATCGCGACGAATCTCAGCGAAGCGCAAAGGCTTGGTGCGGAGGTGTCGACGGGCGAAACGCTGATCGCGATCGAATCCGCCGGCTCGACGGTCAAGGTGACGACCGACCACAACAATTATGAATGCGGAAAGCTCGTGCTCTCGGCGGGCGCGTGGATCAAGAAGCTGCTTGGGCCAAGGGTCGGCTCCGGCGAGTTCCGGATTTTCCGTCAGGCGATGTTCTGGTTCGAAACGGAAGCCGACTATTCCGAGGCGCACTTTCCGGTTTACCTGAAGGCCGGGGACGACGAGCGGTCATCGTACTACGGCTTTCCATCGATCGACGGCGCGAATTCGATAAAGGCGGGGTTCGAGCAGTTCGATTCGGAGACGGATCCTGACTCGGTCGACCGGGAGGTGACGGAAGCGGAAACGGACGCCGCGTTCGAGCTTGTTTCGAAGAGCTTCCGGATCAGGCGGGAAGGAGCAAGAGCGAAGACTTGCCTTTACACCGTGACGCCGGACTTCGGATTCGTGATCGATTTCCTTCCTGACGCGGACAACGTGCTGGTCGTCTCGCCGTGCTCGGGTCACGGTTTCAAGCACTCGGCGGGGATCGGGCTGCTTGCGAAGCAGATGGTCTCGGGCGAAGAACCGTACGCGAATGTTTCGAAGTTCAGGTTCCGGGCGTAGTAAACAAGGACCAGGTGTCAGAAGCCCGTCCGTCGGAAGTTCCAGGTTCAAAGTTCCAGGTTCCAAGGCCGTGTCAGTAGCCCAGGCGTCGGCGCGGGCTACGTCGTAGGACTGAGATAAAAGGACTGGGGACTGAGACGTATCAGTCGCATCGCTCACCGCTCACTTACTTGAGGTAGCCCTCCCTTACGGTCGGGCTTCGGACACCCTGCTCACCGCTCCCTGCTCACCGCTCCCTGTCCCGCGCGCAAGTGCGCAGGCTAAACGGCTCCCTGCTCACCGCTCACTGCTCGCCGCTCACAGCCCGCCGAGTTTGGCGAGCAGCTTCCTGCAGCGGAGGATCTCGTGGTCGTCCGTCGCCGTCGAGGCATTGAAACCTTCGAGCGCCTGGCGGAGCAATCCTGAGGCCGTGCGCCTGTCGCCCTGCGCAAGCAGGTTGGCACCAAGAGATGTCCTTACAACCGCCAGCTGGTATTCGGAAGCACTTGCCGATCCGGAATAGTAATCGAGCGCTGAACGGATCTGATCTTCTCCCTCTTCCGCTTTTCCCAAGTCGGTCAAAATATCACCGAGCAAGGTGCGCGACTGCGCGATCGTATAGTGGCCGTCGGGAAAGACCTGCTGCTGAATGCCAAGCGTTCTTTCGATCAACCCGCGCGCTTCTTCGGTACGCCCCTGTCTGTACAGGTTCAACGCGCGGTTGTACATAACGGACAAGGTGAACTGGTGCCGTTCGCCGGCCCGTTCGCTAAGTACTTTCAGAGCGGAATCGTAGTGATCGTCCGCCGTTTCGTAGTCGCCTTTTGCCGTGTAAAACTGACCGATCATCCTCAGAAGGTTCCCGTGCTCAAGCGTGTCTTCTTTTCCTGACGATCTCTGCTCCGCCAACGCCTTGTCGTAGAAGGACCTGGCTTCGTCAAACCGCCGCCGCTTCTCCATCGTCCTGCCCAGATTCGAGAGTACGACGGGGATCATGAAACGCTCTTCACCGGCCAGCTTTTCCGCGGCTTCCAGGCTCTCGCGATAGAGACTCTCGGTCTCAGCCAGATCATTTCTGAGGGAATAGATATTTCCGAGGTCGTTAAGAGCGATCGCGAACCACATTCCTTCCTCGCCTTTGGCCGTGTGGATCGGTCTGAAGTATTCGATCGCGCTCTTGTAGAGTTTCTCCGCCTGATCCAGTTCGCCGTCAAGGTATTTGCAATCCGCCAGAACGACGGAGGCGCGCATCGAATTTACGTTTGGCTCGCCGTAAACGCTGTCGTACTTCTCGATCGCCGAAAGCAGGATCTCTTCCGCGCGGTCGGTCCTGCCCTGATATACAAACGACTTTCCTAGTGTGAACTGAATGTCAGCCTGGATCTCGGGCTCGCCCTCGAGCTCGGTCCCGATCCTATTCAGCGCTTCGTCCAGAGCGCTCGAAAGAGTAACGTTTCGATCCTGTTCCGGATTTGAAGATATCCACGAGGGGTTGGAAAAGTTCAGGATCCTCTGCAGGAATTCACTCGTCTTCTTAGCGCGCTCGGCTTCAGCGTTCGCGATCCGTGCCTGCCACAAAGCAGCAACGACACCCGCGACGATCAGCAAGACGATAACGAACCCGAGCGCCACGCCCGTTCTGTGCCTCGACACGAACTTCGAAGCCTTGTAGCCAAGGGTCGCAGGGCGGGCCGAAACGGGCAAACCGTCGAGATGATTCCAGATATCTGTCGAAAGCTGGTCCACGGTCCTGTATCGACGCTCCGGTTCTTTCCTGAGAGCTTTCAAGACGATGTTATCGAGATCGCCGCGCAGTTGTTTCGGACTCGCGGCGCAGGATAGGCGTACCGTGACCGGCTCGTGCTCCGCCGTATCGGCGTTTCCGGATTCCCGGGTCTCGGGTTCGCCGTGCTCGCCATCCCGTCTGGCCGTGCCGTTCGCCGAAGCTGATCGCGGACCGTGAAGAAGCCGCCTTTCCGCAACCCCGCTGGGCCGTTCCGGTTCGGTTTCCAGCACGTCACGAAGGACCGCGTTCTCTCCGCCGTCTCCGAGCCGGAACGGCCGCTCTCCCGTAAGGATCTCGTAAAGGATCACGCCAAGGCTGTAGACATCGGTCGACGTCGAAACGCTTTTGCCGGTCACCTGTTCGGGGCTCGCGTACTCAGGCGTCATCACGCCCATCCGGGTGATGGTGTGCGTTTCCTCGCCTGTGTCGGAAAGCAGTTTCGAGATCCCGAAATCCAGAAGCTTCGGCTCACCTTCCGCGGTGACAAGGATGTTCGAGGGTTTCAGGTCCCTGTGCACCACGAGATTGCGGTGAGCAAACGCCACCGCATCGCAGACCTTGTTGAAAAGCTTCAGACGCTCCCGGAGCGGGAGAGCATCTTTTTCACAATAATCAACGATGCTTGATCCCTCGATGAACTCCAGCGCGAGGTAAGGAATGCCGTCGCCGGTGGTCCCGGAATCGATCATTCTCGCGATTCCGGGATGATCGAGAGCCGCCTGGATCCTTATCTCGCGCTCGAAACGCTTTCGGATCTCGGCGGTATTGAACTCGCGCCGAAGAAGTTTTATTGCGACCACCTGGCGGATCTCGCCGTCCACGCGCTCCGCCTTGTAAACGGCTCCCATCCCTCCAACGCCAAGCTCGCGGATCACCCTGTATTTCCCGATCAACTGTCCCGGGTCCGCTTCGGGGCCTTCATCGCCGAGCAATGTCGCAAAACGCACTGCGGCGGGAGAGTCAAAAAACTCATCGGCTTCCGCCTCGTGTTCGATCAGCGACAGCACGGGCTCGCGAAGCCGGGGATGTCCCGCGAGCTCACGCTCGAGGTAATCGAGTCGTTCCTGTCCGGATCTCGAAAGCGCCTCGAAGGCGAGCCTTTCGATCAACTCCCAGTTTCTGTCCTCTGTCATGTCAAACAATTAAGCGTCCTCGAAACCGCAGACCGGACATTTTTCTTATCCTTGTTCCGTGCCGGCCAGCTCCCTGTACAGCCACAGCTTCGCGATCTTCCAGTCTCTCTGGATGGTCTTCTCGGTCACGCCCAGAACCTCCGCGATCTCTTCGTGCTTGAGACCGCTGAAGAACTTCATCTCTACGACCTTTACTTTCCGCGCATCGATCTCTGCCAGTTTTTCTAGCGCCATTTCAAGGCCAAGAAGATCCGCGGCCTTCGTCTCGTTGGCAATTCTAAGGTTGTCCAGGGTAAGCCGCTTCATTCCGCCGCCGCGCTTGTCGGTCGCAATCCTTCGGGCGTGATCGACGAGGATCTGCCTCATTATCGTCGCCGAAACAGCGAAGAAATGAGCGCGGTCCTGCCAGTCCAGATCGTTGATGCGGGCGAAGCGAAGGAACGCCTCGTTCACGAGGGCGGTCGGCTGAAGCGTATGCCCGGCGCGCTCTCGGCTGAGATACGAGCGGGCAAGGCGCTTCAACTCGGCGTGAACGACCGGCATAAGCCGCTCAACAGCGGACTCGTCGCCTTTCCTCCAGTCCTGAAGGATCTGTGTAATCTCCTGCGGCATAGGGGTTTGCCGAATTGTATACGCATCGGGCGGGTTCGCAAATTTTTTTCTGATGTCCAGTACGGGAAGCCTGCCACGCTTAACTTCACAGAGATCAGATCGAGGACCGATCCGATAACAGGAGGCAGAAAAATGAAAGCGATATTAACGACGATGGTCTTGCTGCTGATATCCGGCACGCTTCAGGCCCGGATCAGATACGACGTTACGTTTCACGATGACGGGATCCAGACGGGCCCATATTTGAACTTTGACGGGCGGGCGATCACGGCTGACATCCACGTCCTTCCGGACGGCAAGATTCTCGTTGCGGGTTCGGTCAATACCGATCCCACGAATTTTCTTGAGATCACGGGGGTGCTGGTCAAACTGAATGCGGACGGGAGCCGCGATGTTGGCTTTGGAAATGCGGGAGTCTTCTACTTCCAGTTCGACACGACTTCGACCAATCCGCAGACGTTTTTCACTTCGATGGCGGTTCAGTTGGATGGGAAGATCCTGCTCGCCGGATACTCCAATTCGAGCGATCCGGCCGATTCGTTCCGGGGAACGCTGGTCCGGGTAAATCCCAACGGGACGCTCGACAGCGCGTTTGCCGGCGACGGCTCGTACAGGAGTCCGAACAAGCAAAACGCGAACATCGAGGGACGCTCGATCTATCACGCCGTTGAGGTGCTGCCCGACGGATCAATAGTCACGGCGGGGAATGTCCTTTACGGAAATCTGACAACCGAGACCTGCCACACGCCGCAGAGTCCCTGGTGCTCCGCAACCAGCCTATTCTCCACCAACGGCCTGTTTCAAAGCAGGATCAGTCACAAGCTTTCGCCGGAAAGCGGAATGCGCGAATATATCAACGATCTCGAGGTCCTGCCCGACGGGAAACTCATCGGCGCCGTTGCGTCGGAAACCGGCGACGCTCCGTTTCGCATCGCGAGGTTCTCGGCGGGTGGTGCGCTGGACACAGGTTACGGGATCCAGGGTGTCGTAAGTCTTCTTGGCCTTGACGACGGCCAGACAACGATGAGCTACGGGGTCGCCGTTCAGCCTGACGGTAAGGTTGTCGTGAGCGGCAGAAGACAGGGAGATGTGATCACCGGCCGCGTGAACACGAACGGAACTCTCGATCAAACGTACGGCTCAGGCGGCATCAGTCAGGTCGTCAACCCGATCACAAACGCCAACGCGGGGGCGGATGTCCTTATTCTTCCCGACGGAAGGATCCTCTCCACAGGCACGAACAAGATCGTAAGGTTTCTCCCGAACGGCACCAGGGATACCGCGTTTGGCCCTGATGGCGAGGTGGACATCGAGCCGGTTCAGACAAACGACATCGGAACCGTCTATCCGACCCGTCTGGGAAGAGACCGGAAAGGCAAGATCGCGTTTTCGGCGAGAACCACTTTGCTTGAGCCGGGATCGGGACCTGTGGACAATTGGGCAGTAGGACGCGTGACGAACGGCACGACCGGAAGGTTCGATTTTGACGGCGATTCGCGGACGGACGTTTCGATCTTCCGGCCAAGCGTCGGTCAATGGTGGTATCTGCAGAGTTCGAACAACAACGACAACCGTGCGTTCCAGTTCGCGACTCCCGACGCCGTTCCGGTCCCCGCGGACTTCACGGGCGACGGCATCAGCGACATCGCTTTCTGGAGAGAGACGACCGGGGACTGGTTCGTGCTCCGAAGTGAAGATCAATCATTCTTCAGTTTCCCGTTCGGCTCATCCGGGGACATTCCCGCCCCGGGAGATTTCGACGGCGACGGCAAAGCCGATCCGGCCGTGTTCCGGCCGAGCTCCGGAACGTGGTTCATCAGCAGGACGACGGGTGGAACGGACATAATCCCGTTCGGTGTGAACGGCGACCGACCCATCGTCGAGGACTATGACGGCGACGGCAAGGACGACATCGCGATCTTTAGGCCGTCCGTCTCGCAATGGTGGCTGCTGCAGTCTCTTCAGGGAGTGAAGGCCTATCAGTTCGGCGCCGCGGGAGATGTCGCGGTCCCAGCCGATTTCACCGCGGACGGCAGGGCAGACGTCGCTTTCTTCAGACAATCGACGGGCGAATGGTACGTGCTGAGGTCGGAAGACGAAACATTCTTCGCGTATCCGTTCGGAGCCAGCGGCGATCTTCCCGTGCCGGGCGATTATGACGGGGACGGGCAGGTGGATCCCGCGGTGTTCAGACCCTCCTCGAACACCTGGTTCCGCCTGCGTTCGACAAACGGCTTCGACGCGATCCCGTTCGGCGTGGCCGGGGACGTCCCCGTACCCGGTGTGTACTCGGCACAATGATCCCCCGATACCGTCTTTCGGGGGGTGAGGCTGTCGGCAATCGGCAGCCTCTTCTTTTGTTTTCAAATCCCGATGCGTTCTCTTGCGATAGACCTCCGTTTGATACTGAGTCTTCGGGAGAAGATCAACCACAAAGTGCACTGAGGATCTCACAGAGAGCACAAAGCTTCGATCGGTGCGTAGTGGTCTTCGGCCAAGCGCGGTGCAGGTGGAACTCCCTTGTGACCTTCGTGAACACCTCTGTGTCCTATGTGTAAACCTCCGTTCCCTCTGTGGTTACTTTCCTTCGGCCGGAACTTGACCACAGAGCGCACAGAGGTCGTCACAGAGATCACTAGGAAAATGAGAACCGGCAACCGATCATTGAGCCCCCGCTTTCCTGAACACCACATTCCGCACACGCCCGCTCGAGGCCTTCACCGAAGAGATCTTCCCGGACGCGTCCCTTTCGAACACGGCGCGGCCGAAGAACCACGATGCGCCGATGAATTCGTCCCTTTTCGCAGGAGTGAACACTATGTCGGGGTGCCTCTGATGCCCGGCGACAAGCTTGCCGTCCTTGACCTTGAAAACATACGCGGTGTCGAGCTCTTCGCTGTAGAATCTGCCGGAATATTCTTCAAGCGCGGCTGCGTCGGGATCGAACGGCTTGATCCTCTTCGCCGTGTTTGCCTGGTTTCCCTGGGTATAAACGAACTCGTTCACCTTGCCGTCCGCCGCCCTTTTGAACTCAACTTCGATCCCGGGCCCTTCGACGGTGAACTTCGTCTCCGACACGGGGATCAGGTTGAACCTTTGCGGACCGAGCGAAACGACGAGCCGTCCTCCTTGCCGTGAAAGATTCGCAACGGTGCCCGGCGCAAGTTCCCACTCTCCCGCATATGAATCCAGAACTGCCGGTGGAACGCTAACGGATGCCGGTGCGGGGTTCCCGCCGATCTCGGGCTTCAAAGCGGGTTCCGGTTCGCGGATGTAAAGGTCAGCGATCCGGTAAGCGATCGCGCCGGGATCGAATCTGGCATCGTTGCTGAACACCGTGATCGAGAGGTGTTCTGACGGAAATCTCAAGAGGTGTGTCCTGTACCCGGCATCACCGCCTCCGTGGCTTACGGTTTCGACCCCTCGGTACTCGCCCACCAACTGACCGAGGGCATAACTGATCTTGTCTCCGTTGTTCAGCACACCCCGCTCCTTCATTTTCGATACGACCTCCGCGTTGCCGACCACGGGATCCTCGAAGTTCATCGCCCAGAGGCTCAGGTCTTCGACGGTCGTGAACAGGCTTGTCGCCCCGACGTTGGCGTAATTGAGCACCAGCTTCCTGTATGTCCCTTGATCGGAGACATAAGAATACGCCCGATTCCTCACGATCTTCTCGTGATCGTCGTAGAACAAAGTGTTCTTCATCTTCAAAGGCTTGAATATCCGCACATTAGTAAATTCCGCGAACGACTTGCCCGAAACGCGTGCGACGACTTCCGCCAGAAGCGTGTAGCCGGTGTTGCAGTAGAGGTACTCGGCGCCGGGATCGAAGTTCAGCTCTTTCTGATTCGAGACCAGTTTGAGTATGTGCTCTCTTGTGATCACATCGTCGAGCCGCCATCCGGCAAGCGCCAGAAGGTTCCACTGGTCGCGGAGCCCGCTGGTGTGATTAGCCAGATGCCGGAGCGTTATCTTCTTGCCGAAGTCGTGGAGCTCGGGGATGTACTTGCGAACATCGTCTTCCATCGAAAGCTTGCCGTCAGCTTCCAGAAGAAGCGCCGCAAACGTAGTGAACTGCTTTGAGACCGAGGCGATATGGAAAACCGTGGTCGGAGAGTTCTTGATCCCGTACTCCAGGTTCGCGAGCCCATATCCCTTGCTGAATACGATCTTTCCGTCCTTTGTCACCGCGACCGAAGCGCCGGGAGCGCTGTCGCTTTCCCAGGGCGCCATGATCTGCTCGATCCTTCCCTCGGGCGTCTTCGCAAGTGGAGCCACCTTCAGGATCCGAAGATCGTAGCTGCCCGAACCCGTTGGGTTCAAAGGGGTGACGTCGAGCCGGTAGCGGCCTTTGACTGAGGTCTCAAGCGGGACGTATTCGGGACCGTTGCTTCCGTTCGGACTGTCGAAATCGCCGATCTTCTTTCCGTCCGGCCCGAAGGCAGCGATCGACAGATCTATGCCTTTCTGCTCGACCAATAGAA
Organism: Aridibacter famidurans; assembly: GCA_024103495.1. GTDB lineage: Bacteria > Acidobacteriota > Blastocatellia > Pyrinomonadales > Pyrinomonadaceae > Aridibacter > Aridibacter famidurans. The sequence goes on along the minus strand of JAGFIQ010000149.1, from coordinate 69,732 downwards.
GCGCGAACCTGTCCTTGTCGAGATCCACGGTGAAGCTGTGAGTCTGACCTGCCGAGATGCTGCCGGTCTCAACGGCGCCAGGTTTAAGGGCCTTAGCTCCGCCTTGGGAATACGCGCCGGCCGCGAGGAATAGAAGTACGACCAGCGCGTTCATCGATCTTTTCAATATCATTTGTTCCTTTACCTTCGTTTGCTCCGGATCCGGCAGAACGAATGTCCGCGCGTGCTTTGACTCCCTTTCAAACAAAACACCTTCAACCGTGTGATCGTGACCGCTCAGGCAGGCTACTGCCTCTTGAACTTCAGGTTCTGAACCCGTCCCGCATCCAGACTGAAGCCGACAGCGTCGCCTTTTGCATTCCTTTCGATCGCGAAAAGACCGACATTCTCGTTCTTGAACAGGTCCTTCATCACCGGTTCAAGCGCTCCGCTTTCCGAGTCGTTGAAGTACATAGTCAATTTTCCGTCCTTCATCGCCAGCTTGTAGAATGCGTTGATCTCTTCGCTGAAGTACGTTCCCGACAGCGCTTCAAGTTCCTTCTCCGTGTAAGTAACAGGCTCGTATGACACGAACTTCAAAGGCTCGCGGCTGTTGATGACCTCATCGAAGCCTCGATTTCCACCGGACCCGAACGTCAGGACGATATCGAGCCTCGGGAACAGAATCTTCAGGGAACTCTCACTGAGGGCCTTCAGTTCTGTACGTGGGAGGCCGTCCCTTTCTATGTACTGCTTGCCGCCTTCCGACAAGATCCTTGCGAAGATCGAGTTCTCGCGGTTCCAGTAGTGTCCTTCAAACTTCTTCCACTGATCCGCGGACAACGTGACCTCCGGCTCGGGAGCCTTTGACTCCGGCGCGGACGCAGACGCCTCGGAGGGAGCTTCGGTCTTGAACTCGTCCTTCAGAAAGATCTCCGCGATCTCGCGCGCCTTTCCTCCGGGATTGAATCCGGCAACATTAGCAAGGACGACTACCGAGAACCTTTGCTCGGGATACCTGATCAGAAACGTTCGATACCCCGCGAGGCTTCCGCCGTGCTCGACGGTTCTCAGTCCTCTGTGAGTCCCGTTCTGAAGCCCGAAAGCATATTCCGCCGAGCTTCCGTCATTCAGCCGGCCATCTTCCTGCATCTTCTCGATCAGCTCCTTCCGGCCCTTCCCAAGTTTGTTGTTGTAGAAGTTCCGGTCCCACAAGAGCATGTCCTCGACGTTCGAATAGAGTCCGCCCGATCCGACCAGGTCGTAGCGCATTATCAGGTTGCGGAAGCCGTCCTTTCCGGGCTCGTAGCTGAAAACGCGGTTTTTCACGATGTGGTACTCGTCGTCGTGAAAATGCGTGTTCTTCATTCCCAGAGGCTTGAACATCTCTTCTTCGGCGAACTCCTTGATCGACTTTCCGGAGACCTTCTTCACGATCTCGGCGAGCATGAAATAGCACGAGTTGCTGTAGAGGTATCGTTCGCCGGGCTTGAAGTTCAGTTCCTTCTGGCGGCGTATCATCTGGTACATCTCGTCGGCGTCGATCGAGTCGTAGACGTCCTTGCCCGAAAGCGCCCAAAGGGTGAGGTTGTCGCGGACCCCGCTGGTGTGGTGTATGAAGTTGCGGATCGTGAGAGGCCCCTCGTACCTTGGGAAGTCGGGAAAGTACTTCTGGATCTCGTCGTCGAGCCCCAGCTTGCCCTGTTCTTCGAGAAGCAGGATCGCCATCGTGACGAACTGCTTCGATACGGAAGCCATGTAGAAAACCGACTTCGGCGTGATCGGGATGTCGTGCTCGAGATCCGCGGAGCCGTAGCCTTTCTTGAATATGAGCTCGCCGTCGCGGATGATCCCGACGGCGGCGCCGGGAGAGTCGGGCTTGTCCCACTCGGCAAAGAGTTTATCGACGGCGGCCTGTTGTTCGGTGGTGATCTGCGCGAAGACAGACGAGGAAATTATCAGAAGCGCGAGAATTGCGAATGAAGAGACTTTAGTAAACCGGTTCATAAGATCGGCCTCCAGTGATCGAGTTGGGCAGCGTGATATCTCGCGGCCCGCTCGATGATTTTAGATCGGATTAGCTTACCTTAGATTGACCGGAATAAGAAAACAGTCACACGGACATCGATCATTACACGGGACTAGGGACCGGGGACCAGAAAAGACAATTCATCGATTCAAGAATCGGTCAATGGCCTCCCTTTGCGGCTTCGCGCCTTTGCGAGAGATCTCTTTCTCTTCCGTGGGACTGCTGCCACTCTTCGAACGGGTTCAGACCTCCCGCTGAGACGCCAAGCCGCAAAGTGCCGCAAAGAATTCAGGAAATTTCTCCGTGCCCTCTGTGAGTACCTCCGTGTCCTGTGTGGTTAAATCTCTTAGTCGGTGCCCGGACCGCGAACGAAGATCTACCGCCAAGGACGCAAAGGTATGGGCAAAGAACGCGAAGGCTATTTACCGAAGAGATGATCCCTTCGTGTCACTCCGTGTACACCTCTGTGTCCTCCGTGGTTAAAGTTCTTCTCCTGCACTAGACGAGGGGGAGTTAACCACAGAGATCACAAAGGATCACACGGAGGTCACGGAGGGGGTTAATGATCTGCTTTTCTCTACGGCCCTTTGCGAGAGACTTTGCGCTCTTTGCGGTTAAGATCCTTTAACCAACGGTGTTCGTGAAGTAGATTTTTGCCGCAAAGGTCGCAGAGGTATGCGCGAAGGTCGCGAAGGATTCGAAGCGAGAAGTCCACTCAGTGCCTCTCCGTGTAAACCTCGGTGTCCTCTGTGGTTAAAGTTCTTCTCCTGCACTAGACGAGGGGGAGTTAACCACAGAGATCACAAAGGATCACACGGAGGTCACGGAGGGGGTTGATGATCTGCTTTTCTCTGCGGCCCTTTGCGAGAGACTTTGCGCTCTTTGCGGTTAAGTTCCTGACAACGATCTGGGTTCGTGCGATGGATTTTTACCGCCAAGGACGCGGAGGTATGCGCGAAGGTCGCTAACCGCCGAGAAAGGGTCTCAGCCCTCAGTCTTTTCTTCTCAGCACTCCGACGTAGCCCTCGCTGACGGTGGGGCTTCGGACACCGCCTTGGAACTTTGAACCTGGAACCTTGAACTTTTGACGGCAGCCCTCCCTGACGGTCGGGCTTCGGACACCGCTCACTGCTTCCTGTACGCTATCTTTCCTCCCACGATCGTGTACAGCACTTCTGTCGAAGGGATCTCGTCTTCCGGAACCGTCAGAATATCCTTCGAAAGCACGACGATGTCGCCCAGTTTGCCGACCTCGAGCGAGCCCTTGATCTTCTCCTCGAAGCCCGACTTTGCCACATTGATCGTGTACGAACGAAGCGCTTCTATCCGGCTCATTCGCTGGTCGGGATAGAAGACCGAGCCGTCCTTGAGCTTTCGCGAAACCGTCGAATAGTAGGAAGCGATCGGAGAGACATCTTCCACCGGAGCATCCGTTCCGTTCGTCACAAGCGCGCCCGACTTCATAAGCTTCTGCCAGACATACGCGCCTTCCTCGCTTCGCTTGTCGCCGAGCCTGTCCGGAACCCACGTTCCGTCCGAAGTGCAGTGCACGCCTTGCATCGAAGCGATCACACCGAGTTGCGCAAACCTCGGAATGTCGGCCGGATTGAGGTGCTGCGCGTGCTCGACCCGCCACCGCAGGTCCTTCTTGTCAGCGTTCGCCTTGAACGATTCCTCGAAGATGTCCAGGACCTCCCGGTTCGCGCGGTCGCCGATCGCGTGTATGCAGAGCTGGTAGCCATTCGCCATCGCGAGTTCGGCGGTCTTCTTCGCGGATTCGATCGGGATCAGGTTCAGCCCCGTCAGGTTTGGAGCGTCCGAGTACGGTTCGAGGAGCCACGCGCCGCGCGATCCGAGAGCGCCGTCGATCGAAAGCTTTATGGCGCGGACGGTCAGGTGGTCGCTTCCGTATCCGACGGTCTTGTACTTTGCGAGGTTCTTCTCAAGGTCGTCATTCGAGGCCCTGATCATCACCCACAATCTGACCGGCAGTTTTCTTTCGTCGGCAAGTTTCTTGAACAGATCGACCGTCTCGAACGAAGAACCCGCGTCGTGGAAAGTCGTCACTCCCTTGCTCAGCACTTCCTGCGAGGCGAGTTCGGCCATTTTCAGAGCCTGCGCTGTGCGCGCTTCCTCGGTCGCCGGCCCGGTGTTCACTCTTGAAACAAGGCCCTGCGCCGTTTCTCTAAGAAATCCGGTCGGCTTTCCGTCTGCATCGCGGAGTATCTCGCCGCCCGGAGGATCTTTTGTCGTCGAATCGATCTTCGCCAACTCCATTGCCTTCGCGTTCGCGAACGAGCCGTGACCGCTGGCGTGTGTCAGCACGACGGGATTGTCGGGCGAGACCTCGCTGAGCTTGTCGTGGACGGGAAGGCCTTCGACGTTCGGCTCCGGCTTCTTGTCCCACTTGTCCTGATGCCATCCGCGCCCCGTGATCCATTCGCCGGGCTTCGCCTTCTTAGCCGCCTCGGCGACCATCGCGATGATCTCGTCAAAGTTCTTCGGCTTGGTCAGATCGAGGATCATCTTCGAGTTCCCGATCCCCATAAAATGGCCGTGACCTTCATTGAACCCGGGTATCGCCAACTTGCCCTCGAGATCGATGACCTCGGTCCCTGACCCGACCAGCTTCCTTATCTCGGAGTCGGTCCCGAGCGCGACGATCCTCCCGCCTTTTACGGCTGCAGCCTGGACCTCAGTGTCCTTCTCATCGACGGTCACGATCTTGCCGTTGACGAGTACCAGATCCGCGGCGTCCGCCGAAGCGGCCGTGCCGGAGGCTCCGGCTTCGCATCCGGCTAAGAAGAAAGAGACTGAAAGCAGAAAAAGGGCTGAGAAAAGTGCGAGTGGTTTCATTCGAATTCTCCGTTGATGTGTCTGTGAAGGGCCTGTTTAGGATACGTGGGAAGGTGCTGGCGCATCAAGCGGAGAAGGGACCTTGACGGCGGGCGATTCGGATCTCGGGTGTTTGGACCGCGGGCGTCCACGCCCGCCACTCGAGGACTGAGGACTGAGGACTGAGGGCTGAGGGCTGAGGGCTGAGGAAACGACACCTGAGTGCGACTGCGTGTCAAATCTCGCTCTCTGTCCTCAGTTATTCTTAACATTTCTTGCAGCTGACGCTAGTCATTGATCACTGAGCGATGGTCAATGGCCTGCCGGCACGCTCCCTGACGGTCGCGTTTCTGCCTTCGTCCGCTACTCCCTCGCTGTCGCTCGGGGTTCCGCCTCTTTACTTTGAACTTGGAACCTTGAACTTTGAACCAGAAAGCGGCAAGGCAATCTAGTTCAATGCATCCGGTTTAGGCCTGTCCTTGGTCGGGATCTCGTTCAGGATCGAGACGATCCACCAACGGCCGTCCTTCTTGATCAGGTGAAAGCTGTCGACACCCTCTTGCGGCTCCTTCGTAACGCCCGGAAGATACGCGGTGTAGAGGACCAGCACGTGAGCGATATCTCCATAGACCAATGGTTTCATCGTTACCAGTCTTTCTTCGAACCCGGTCTTTTTGACGTTACGGTCGTTGATGAAATTCACGAAGTCGAGGATCCACCCGTCCAGTGAGAACGTCGTCGTCGAATCCCTTCCCGTGCGCAGTGTCACCGTGGCGTCGTTTATGAACATCGAGCGGACATATTTCCAGTCAGGCGTCTTTCCGGCGGGAAAAGTGAGCTGATCGTAGAGATCGCGTACGAGCTTCTCCGGATCTTCGAACTGCGGGTTGGTCTGACCTCCGGAGGCGAGAACGGACCCTGTTGCGACGGTACCAAACAACGACAGAAAAATGGCGAATGCGAAGAACCGGATCGGGAACGAACCTAGGATCACTTTCATAAGTTGAAGACCTCCAAGCGAATTTCGGTGAATACGCAGGGAGCGGTCGGATGGTTCAAAGTTCCAGGTTCCAGGTTCAAAGAGAAGAGGCAGAAACGCGACCGTCAGGGAGCGTGCCGATCACGAGGCAGAACCCCGCGCGTGAGCGAGGGGGCGGCGAACGGAGTGAGCAAGGCAGAAACGCGACCGTCAGGGAGCGTGCCGAACCGAGGTCCAGGTAGAGCATCCGAAACCGCTCTTATGACCGCAAACGAGGATGCAAGCCCTCAAAGGGGGCCTAGTTTTGTCCTTTCTGATTCCGCAATTTCGTCTATATGATCGACAGGTCCGGAATCTTTCTTCGCATCGCGCGAGATGCGCGTATCTTCAACTGACTCTGTAACAGGTATAGAAATGAGACTCAGATCTTTCGGTATCGCTTTCTTCCTTCTTGTAATCGCCTCGATCGCTGCCGCAGGCGGGTCGCCTTCGATAAGCCATACGGACCGGGTCCGCCTGGCCGAAGCGTTCCGGCTTGCTGATGCAGTGTCGGACGAGATCTGGCCGGGCTGGAGCAAAGCCCCGTTCGCTTTGATCCTTGTGACCGAGGAACACGAATTCCTGGTCCGCCATCCCAGGCCGTCAGACGACTTTGTTTCCATCGGGCGCGACGAGCTGCTCGGCAGCGAGGTCTTCTACAGAAAGCGTCAATTCCCAACCAACTTTCTTGCCACGTTTCCCGCCGTGGCCGGCGTGTCGACGATCCTGATCGGCCGGGCCGAGAACACGGCTGTAAAGACATCCGGTTCCTGGGTCGTGACGGTCCTTCACGAACACTTCCACCAGATGCAGGAGTCCGGCGATGATTACTACAGCGAGGTGAACGCCCTCGGCCTGTCGGGAGGGGACCAGACCGGGATGTGGATGATCAATTACAAGTTCCCCTATCAGAACAAGGCGGTGGAGGAGGCCTTTTCGGAAATGACGTCATTGCTTTTGCGCTCGCTGGACGAAAAGAAAGAAGCGGACATCAACCGAATCGCGAGCGATTATCGAAAGGCGAGGCAGACGCTGAAGAACCGGCTGAGCGATGAGGACTTCCGGTACTTCGAGTTTCAAGTCTGGAAGGAAGGAATAGCCCGATACACGGAACACAGGGTCGCCGAGATCGCAGCCAGGAACTACGAACCGTCGCCTGCCTTCCAGGCGCTGCCCGATTTCGATTCGTTCGCGGATGTCGCGGAGGATCGAAGGAAGCTTATAAGGAACGAGCTCCGCACGGGAACGATAGCAAACTACGAACGGGTCCTCTTTTATCCTGTCGGGGCCGCCGAAGGACTCTTGCTCGACCGGATCAGGCCGGGCTGGCAGAAGAAATACTTCGCACGGAGATTCTCGCTCGGATATTTGTATGATCCGGCCCCCTGACCGGGGACGAGGGTCAGGGATCAAGGTTCAAGGTTCAAAGTTCAAGAACGAGGATACTTGTATTCTGACTTCTGCTATGCCCGTCGCTTGCGCTCCGGGTTCCGATTGCCGCTGACGCGGCTGGATATTTCGGGGCGCCTCCTTACCGTGGGTGGCGCCCTTCGGGATTACCCACGGCTAAATGCATATGACCGCTACGCGGTCGAAGTTATGCCCGTCGCTAACACTCCGGGTTCCGATGGTTCTGCCCGTCGATTGCGCTCCGGGTTCCGATGGTTCTGCCCGTCGCTTGCTCTCCGGGTTCCGATCACTGTCTCCCGTCTCCTGACTTCTGATATAGTCAGTGCCCGATCAGATCAGACAGCGGGAGAATACAATGAAATCTCAATTGATTGGATTTGTGATACTCGTGCTCGCGGCATTCTCTGCCGCGGAGGCACAGCAGAAAAAGATGAAAATATACATTTCAGCAGATATGGAAGGAGTTGTCGGGGCCGTGTCCTCGGACCAGCTCGGCCCCGGAGGATTCGAGTACCAGAAGTTCCGGGAGTTTATGACGGCGGAGGTCAATGCAGCGATCGAGGCCGCCCGCGAGGCCGGAGCGACCGAGATCGTCGTCAGCGACTCCCACGGAAACGCGCAGAACCTTCTGATCGACAAGCTTCCGAAGGACATTCTGCTTGTCCGCGGTTTTCCGCGTCCTCTGATGATGATGGAGGGGATCGACGAGACATTCGACGGGGTGATCTTTATCGGCTATCACTCGAGCACCGCGAATCCCAAAGGGGTCCGGGCGCACACGATGTCGAGCGCCAGGCTATCCGACATCCGGCTGAACGACGTGACGATGAGCGAAGGCTCGTTCAATGCGGCGATCGCAGGGCATTTCGGTGTACCGGTGATAATGATCTCGGGCGACGACGCAGCGGTAAAGGAAGTGACGGGCGTGGTGGGTGACATCGAAGGCGCGGTTGTGAAGTGGAATTACGGATTCCATTCGGCCCGGACAATGATGCCCGAAGCGGCCTATTCCCTGATCCGCGAGAAGGTCAGGAAGGCGATGAGCCGGATCGGCGAACTCAAACCTTACAAGGTCAGCACGCCGGTTAAGCTCGATGTCCGCTTCAAGAGCTACAGGCCTTCCGAACTCCTCAGCTATCTTTCGATCGTCGAGCGGACCGATTCGCACAGCATAAGGTTCAGCGGAAAGGATATGATCGAGGCTTCGAAGTTTATGGAATTCATACTCACCTACGAGCCGGGTCTGGAACCCTGATAGCCCACCTGTCGGTTCAACCCACTCCAAGAAAATCGGGCGGCCAATTTGGCCGCCCGGTAAAATTTGTATCAGGTAATTACTGAAACGGTCACGGATTCGCCACAAGATTCACGCCCGTGACGTTGTCGTTGACATCGATCTCAAAGTCGTTGAACGAGTAGTTCTTCGCCTTAGCTCCGATCGTATAACCGGTTCCCGGTGCGACTCCCGTGATCTGGTAATAGCCCAGGTTGTTCGAAACGGCCCAGCCGATCTCGCCGCCGGAATCCAACAGGATCACGTACGCGAACTTGATCGGGCGTCCTCCGGAATCCGTCACGCGGCCGCCGATCGTGTAGGAGACCGTCACGGCTCCGGCCGGCGCGAGCACTTCGACAGTGATCGGCGCGCCGGTCTTGAAGAAACCTACCGTAGCGTTCCTTACTTCGGGCGGGCTGGTGGAATCGAAACGGAAGTTGTACATCGTTCCCCAGCGTATCGCGTTCGCATTCGCATTCTGGCCGAACGTCTCGGAACTCCATTTCATTTCTGAAGTTGTCTGGGTCTCGGTCCAGTCCGCGCTGCTGAATCCGGTTCCGCCTACGGTGCCGTCATTGCTCCAGCCGGGGTGCTGCGGGGGAGCGTGGAAATCAATATTGTTGATCGAAACGCCGTCCCCGAGCGGTACGCTGAAAGACTGGATCGCACGGTCAAGGTTCTGGTTATAGACCGCGTACTCGTAGTGCCACACGCCAGGAGATGTGTTCGTGACCTTGTACGCCACCATTCCGATGCCGTCGTTGCCCGGATCCGGTTCGATCCGGGTGACCGTGGCGCCCGGCCATCCTTCAACCGCGGCCTTTTCACGTACTGTCGAACCGACGGCGCTAAATGAGAACGGGCTTCCGGTCCCCGATACCGAGTACTGGCGGTACGACACATTGTTGTACATGTTGCACTCGCCCGGATTCGACTGGCACCACTGGTACTCGTGCGGTGTGACGTACTGTCCTTCTGCGTAGTAGGTCGCTCCGGGATTCTGCGACGTGCTCAGATCGCTGATCTCAGTAAGTATTCTGTGCGAAGGACCCACGTGAGAGTGTCCCGAATGGTTGTTAGGCGGTGTAGCGGAATCGCCGCGCGGGTAATCGCCCGTGAACGGGTTTATCCACGCTTTCGATCCGAGGTTTGGTCCGGAATTCAGGCTTGCAGAATAAGGATCCGAACATCCCGACCCGAGCCTGCTGCCGCCGACGCCGTTGCATCCCAGGCCGCATATGTTTTGCGTAAGTGCCGTGAAAGCGTGCTTGACGTGCGACTGGCCGATCTGTTCGAAACGTTCGTCGTTCGAGGTTCCGCCGCTCATTCTGTACAGGTTCTGGGGGATCACCGGATGATCATTGTTCGGTAACGCGAACCAGTTCAGATTTTCTTCACCGTAGTTGCAGGAAACGGTTCCCAGTGCGAGTCCGACTTGCGAACCGCTACTTCCTCCGAACTGCGCAAGACCGTAAACATCGCCGACCACGACATCGGGGCCCGGCCTTGTCCCGGCTTCCGGAGCCTTTTGGGAAGGAAGCACGTTCGTGATTATTTCGCCATCTGCGAGCTCGGTCACTTCGACCTGCCGCATCCGCGCCGAAAGCGAGAATTCGCCCACAACCGTTCCTGCAATGGCCTTTCGGCCAAGATCGTTTGCGAAGCGATCGGTTACGAGCATTCTTCCGCCTTCGATATTGAGAAGCCTTGATCCGTTGTCGTACTTGATCTGCTGGCCTTCAATGTTGAAGAACGGATACCAGGTCCTTCTGTCGCGAACGACGAACTCATACGCGGAACCGGGAGCGCTTCTCTCGACCATCAGGTGTTCAAAACCGGTGCCCAGCTTGCCGGGGAGTTCCGCGCTTCCATTCGGCGTGATCGGCAATTCGCCCGGAACAGGTCCGCGAAGCTCGTCCTCGAACACGACGATCGCAAACAACGCGTTCTTATCTGCATCGAAGCGCAGCTCGCTCATTCCGCCTGCGCCCTTCCGATCACCGTTAAGGCGGCCCAGGTCAAGTTTCATAGAAACGGTACCGCTTGAAACGATAAGCCGTTCAAGCGTGCCGGTTTCCGCCTTCTGCGCGCTGGTAGAGGAATCACCAATGAAACCGATCAGCGCAACGATAGGCAAGAATGCTGCGAGTGATATTGCTGAAATTGTCTTAAACATAGTCTGAGTCTTCGCCGCCCGGGCGTTCTGTTGTTTCTTGATCCCTGATTTGTAACGGTTTACGGAAGGGTTCTACTTTTTTACACCACTTTAGTGCATTTGTTCAAGGAAGATATAGAATTGAGAATTCGGATTCCGGATCAGAGAATTCTCCACATAGCCCACAGATAGCACGGTACACAACGGGCCAAAATGGCGGATGCAGCCTGAAATTCCCTGTGTCCTCCATGCTTTCCGTCGTTCGTTCCTGCGGAGACCCGAGATCAGCTGATGGCAAAAGACTGCACACCAAAACAGAGCAAGAAAGGCAGGTCGATAGAGCTGCCGGTCCTTAACGGACAAGCAGCCAATGGGGCGATCCGGAAGTCGGGGACGGCGCGCTGGCGTGCGGCGGCCCTGATCACGCTCAATCTGCTGATGATCGCTCATATCATCCAGTGGCAGATCATGGGCGAAACGGTCTCGCCGATCGAACCCTCCGAGGCGATGTTCACGATCCAGAACGGCGCGGTGAATGCCGGCTTCATCTTCTTCACGCTGGCGATACTCGCAACGCTTATCTTCGGCAGGTTCGTTTGCGGATGGGGATGCCACATCGTGGCATTGCAGGACCTGTGCGGCTGGATGCTCAAGAAGATCGGCCTGAAGCCGCGGCCATTCCGTTCGAGGCTGCTTGTGTTCGTGCCGTTGATCGTCGCGCTTTATATGTTCGTGTGGCCGACGGTTTACAGGTGGTTCGTCAAACCCGCGAACGAGCCTCTGATCCCCGGTTTCACAAACCACTTGATAACCGCCGATTTCTGGGCCACGTTCCCGCCGGTCGCGGTCGCCATTCCTTTCCTCTTTATATGCGGGTTTCTGACCGTATATTTTCTCGGCCAGAAGGGATTCTGCACTTACGCCTGCCCGTACGGAGGCTTCTTCGGCGTCGCCGACAAGGTCGCGCCCGGGCGGATACGCGTGACGGACGACTGCGAACAGTGCGGACACTGCACCGCCACCTGCACCTCGAACGTGCTTGTGCACAAGGAAGTAAAAGAGCACGGGATGGTCGTCGATCCGGGCTGCATGAAGTGCATGGACTGCGTCAGCGTGTGCCCGAAAGACGCTCTGTATTATGGGTTCGGCAAGCCCGCCTCGTCCGTCAAGAGCTCGATTCCAAGGACCTTCTCGCTGTCGTGGCCCGAGGAGATCGCAGCCGCGGGAGTTTTCTTCGCGAGTTTCATAGCGGTCTGGGACGTCTATCAGCTGGTTCCGATGCTCATGGCGCTTGGGATCGCGACGGTGACGACCTTCCTCGCGATGAGGTCCTGGAAGCTGATCCGGTCGAAAGATCTCTCGTTCTACAAGTTCGATCTGAAGAGCACGGGGAAGATAAGGACCGCGGGGGTCGCTTTTCTTGGCGTCGCTGTCCTGTGGATCGGGCTGAACGCGCACAGCGGCTGGGTCCGGTATCACGAAGCTCAAGGGACGCGCGCTTACGAAAGTGTGAGACTTCCGGACGAACTCGCGCTGGCGCAGGCTGATCCGGGTCGGTGGCTGACGCCCGCCGACAGGCAGAACATTGGCGAAAGCAAGCACCATCTGGACCGCGCTCGTTCCGTTTCTCTTTTTGAGAACACGACCGCATTGCCGAAACTGGCCTGGATGGAGTTTCTCTCGGGCGATGCGAACCGTTCCGCCGAGCTTCTGTCGGAAGCCGCGGCGAGCCAGGAAGGCGAACCGCGGGCGCTTAGCCTCTACTACCGGGGCGCGATCCTGAACCGCACCGGTGATCACGAAAAAGCGATCGCGAGTCTGGACCGTGCGCTGGAGGAGAGCCCACAACTCATTCTCGCGCGCGTCGAAAAAGGAGAAGCCCTCTGGCAAATGGGACGAAAAGAGGAAGCAGTTTCGGAATGGAACAAAGCCGTCGCTGCCAACGAAAGACTAGCTTTGGCAAGTCTGTTCCTTGCCGGCGCTGCCGAAGGGGTTGGGGACACTGATTCGGCAGCCGCGTACGAGCGCCGGGCTTCGCAGCACATTCCCAGGAACGCAGTTTTCCACTGGATGCTGGGACAAAGGTTGAAGAACGTCGGGATGAACTCGCTCGCGGAAAGGCACTTCGAGATCGCAGGAAACATGGACCCGGCGTTCCGATAGATCCTTTTTGGGCGGTCGGCGTTCTGTCCGCTTCTTGTGCTCAGAAAGGGAAGTAGTCAGGTCTCTGCAATCCGGGACCGACACGAATTCACACGGATCCAACTAGTTGGTTTTCTCTCGCAAGACAACCGTCGGCTCTTACCATCCGGCGTCAAGATCCATTCAGGCAAAAAAAGTCTCCGTTGAACTAGCAATACGTTCGCATTTGCTCGTCTGCGGGTGAGCTCAGTGCTCTGTTTCTCAGTTTGATCGCCAGGAGAAAGTGAAGATGAACAGCTACTTACCTGTCAGGCGGCCGGGAGCATATAGTTTCTATCCAGCCGGACTATTCGCCGCAGTCATTATTTTGTCACTTGGATCTATAGCAACCGCGCAGGAAAGGCACTCCGGAAAGGTCGATACAGGCAGGAGTATCGGCTTCATGTTGTCAGAGTACGATTTCGACGAGAACGCCGTTGAGGTCAGCGTCACTCCGAAAGGGATAGTCGATGCCTCGCTCAAGGGCAATTTTCTAAGGATCAAGGGGCTGGCGAAAGGCACTGCTGAAGTCAGGGTTTCCGGTATGGCGGGCGATCCCCAAAGAGCTTTCGCCGAGACTTTCTCCATCAGCGTCGGTGAAGCAAAGCGTCCCGATTTCCTGTCCCCGAAGACCGTCAAAGATTACTTTATGCTTTTGACTGACGAGTACTTCGTATTGGAAGGCTGTCAGTGGGAGACCGACCAGGACTGCGAACAGGCGAAGAAAGACTACCTGCGTGACTTCCTTGAGGTTGACGATCCGAAAAACGGCTATCTGAAGGCGGGCTGCGACGGAGCTCAGAACTGCCTGGAGATGGCGATCTTTCGAAAGTCAGACGGATCACACCTCGTTGGGATCTCCGTCACTGTGGAAGGTGAGTCATCTGCGGTCTTTCTAGAATTCAAGGATTCGGTCTGGGTGAACGTATCTGAGACCGTCGTACCGGACTTCAGTGAAGAGGTTCATTACGAGCTTCCCCGGAACGGTACGACGATGCGTGTGCTCGCGAAGGTCTGGAAGGAAGATGAAGAGGGATACCAGAGACTCGATCTCGGAGACCATCTCTACTCCTTGAAATGGGAAAAGGGCGTTTTTGTCCGTGTCGAGGCCAAGTGACCGATCCGTTGTTTCCGTACGTTCGTTTGATCGAACTATGAAGAGCCGCGCTATGAAAGGCCGCCTTTAGCCCGAAGGGAAGAATCAGCCCGTGGGTGGCGCCCTTCGGGCTTGCTCACAGATAAACGTACATGACCGCTGCGCGGTCGGCTATGCCCGTCGCTTGCACTCCGGCTTCGGATCGCCGCTAAAGCGGCTGGGTATTCGGGGGTGCATCCATACCGTGGGTGGCGCCCTTCGGGCTTACCCACGGCTAAACGCAGGTCGTCGCTTCGCGACTTAGGCGTCTCCCGTCTCCTGTCTCCCGTCTCCTGTCTCCTGTATTCGGTTCCATTTCGCCGCTAAAGCGGCTGGGTATTCGGGGGTGCATCCATACCGTGGGTGGCGCCCTTCGGGCTTACCCACGGCTAAACGCAGGTCGTCGCTTCGCGACTAAGGCGTCTCCCGTCTCCTGTCTCCCGTCTCCTGTTTCCTGTATTCGGTTCCATTTCGCCGCTAAAGCGGCCGGATATTCGGGGGTGCATCCATACCGTGGGTGGCGCCCTTCGGGCTTACCCACGGCTAAACGCAGGTCGTCGCTTCGCGACTAAGGCGTCTCCCGTCTCCTGTCTCCTGTCTCCTGTCTTCTTCCCTATCGCCTCCTTCTAGGGTAAATTCTCTCCCATGAAAACGACATACTTTTTATTATTGATCCTTGCAGCGTTCGTTCTCTCCGGCTGTCCGACAGAACCGACCGATCAGCCTCCGCCTCCTGCCGCTGAGCAGAAACCGCTCGTGGTATTCCTGGTACGCCACGCCGAGAAGACCGATGACGGAAAAGATCCGCAGCTTTCCGAGGAAGGCAAGAAGCGCGCTGAAGAACTCGCCCGGGCGCTAAAGAACGCGGACATCGAACACATCCACTCTACCGATTTCATACGCACCCGCGACACGGCGGCTCCCATAGCAAAGGAAGAAAGGGTTGAGGTCGAGAAATACGACCCGAAGGACCTCGCGGGATTCGCGAAGAAGCTGAAGGAAACGGGCGGCCGACATCTTGTGATCGGGCACAGCAACACGACACCCGAACTTACGAAACTGCTCGGGGGCAATCCCGGAACGGCGATCGATGAAAAGGGCGAATACGATCGGCTATATGTAGTTACGATCGGCAAGGACGGTACGGTGAACAGCGCGCTGATGCGTTACGGCGCTTCGTTTGAGAAACCCGCGGAAGTCGATGAGAAGACGGAAGCCGCGCGCTCGATGATGTTCTGAAAGCCGTCTCGACCGACTGAGGCGATACCGCCCGCGCATAATTTCTGATGGAACGAATTCTGCGATTCCCCGGCGGAGCCCGCCGCGATCCGGCGGTCGAGGCTTGGTTCGACGCGCGGCCGGATCCCCTTGGGCGAATCGCAAAACGCTGGTTCGAAGTGATACGCGCCTCCGGAAACGACGTGTTTGAACTTCTTCACGACGGCCAGCCGACCGCGTGCTTAGGCGACGCGGCGTTCGGCTATGTTGATTCCTTCAAAGCTCACGTCAACGTCGGATTCTTCCTCGGCGCAGTGTTGCCCGACCCTTGTGGTCTGCTCGAGGGCTCGGGCAGGTTTATGAGGCACGTAAAGATCCGGCCCGGATCCGGAATCGACGAGGAAGCGCTTGAAGACCTGATCCGCGCGGCTTATGAGGATATGAAAGCGAGAAACGGAGCGGACACCTTCGGTTGAAGGGCTGAGAAGAAAGGACTGAGGACTGAGTGGGGTTCCATCTCCGGACTCCCAGTTTTCGATTCATCGCTTTCCCTGAATGCAGAGTCCGGCGTCCGTCGCGCACCCAAGTGCGAAATTGCACGTCTTCGGTCGACGGCTGAAACCCTAGGAGTTTCGAATACCAATGCGAACCAGGAATACACAGACCGCCCCAATTCGGATCGTACCTTTGTTGATAGCCGTCCTCTTGGCTATCTGCCCGTCGGTTTACGGTCAGTCGCTCTCTCAACAGATCGACAGCTACGTAAGCAGCAGGGAGAAGGGGCTGGAATTTAGCGGCGTCGTCCTCGTGGCACTGGACGGAAAAGTAGTTGTTCAGAATGCTTACGGACTGGCTGACCACGAATATTCCGTCCCGAACACGCCGCGTACGAGATTTCGAATCGGTTCCGTGACCAAGCCCTTTACCGCGATCGCCGTGATGAAACTTCAGGAGACCGGAAAGCTGGATATCGAGGACAGCATCTGCAGGTTTATCTCCGACTGTCCTGCCGAGTGGCAAGGCGTCAGGATCAAGCATCTGCTCACGCACACATCCGGGATCCCCGACCTCTTCGGCGCTATGGATGCTGTACCGGTCGAGAATACGTCGGACGAGATAGACCGCGTCATTAAGTCACTTAAGAGCAGGCAGTTACAAGATCAGCCCGGCGAAGAATACAAGTACAGCAACTTCGGCTACTGCCTTCTCGGGTACGTCATTGAGAAAGCCTCGGGAAAACTGTACACGCCGTTCCTCACTGAAAGCATTGTCAGCCCTCTCGGAATGCGCGGAACGCTTTATGACGACCCGCGACCGGTCATCAAGGAAAGGGCGCAGGGATATGTCCGGAAGGATGGCCAGCTCGTCAACGACAAACTTACGGACCCGGCCGGGTATTCTGCAGGCGGATTGCTATCAACGGCAGAGGACCTGTTCCTGCTGGACAGGGCACTCTTTTCAGGCAAGCTGCTTTCAACGAAGTCACTTGACCGAATGTTCACGGCATACAAGAACGAGTACGGTTTCGGATGGAAAGTGACTAGCAGGGGCGGCAAACGGCTGTACAATCACACCGGTGTGACTCACGGTTTTTCAGCCCACATCGCACGCTTTCCGGACGACGATGTTTTGATCGTCATACTGAGCAACATCGAAACCGAGAACACCGGTGAAACTGCGTCCTGGATCGCGGAGATCATTTTCGATCCTGAGCGCAAGTCAGGCACCGAACCCGGCAGGTGAGGACTGAGGGTTTCGACAGTACTGAGAGATGAGTAATGAGAATCTGGGTGAGTCGTCTCACGACGTTTTCAGGCCTCGCTGACTGGACCGCAGACGGTACTGCGCCTCGCAAGTACTGAGAAAAAAGCGCCGGCCTATGTCCCATCCGGGTGTCCGGTCGCAGGCGGGGAGGTTTTGACCGCAAAGGCCACAGAGGTTCTCACAGTGGACACGGAGAGGACTCGTAACTTTAGCGGCCTTTGCGGCCTTCGCGCTAAAACAAGCGCCGGAAAGAGATCGCTCAGATAAGTCCACTCTGGCGAAAGCGCCGAGCCGCGAAGACTGAAATCGGTATACGGAGAGCCAAGAATCTCAGTGCTCTTCGTGAAACCCTTCGTGACCTCTGTGGTTAGATACTGCGGCTGAGCTTCCAGCCCGTGCACGGGAATACAAGCCACCCATAGACGGTTGAACGCCGGGGGCTGCCGCCAGAATAAGAACGTGGGACTCTTAACCTTGAACTAAAGTCTGCCCCCTATCTGACACACGGGGTTCCGCCCTTTCCCAAGATCACGGACGGATATTGTCCAGACCAGTAATGGAAACTCCTGCTGACAGGCCATTCGAAAGCCTCAGGTTCCGCCATCCCTGGCGCCCCTACCAGAAGCGCGTCCTGGACGCCGTCGAAGATCACCTAAGCGACAAGCGTATTCACCTCGTCGCTGCTCCCGGAGCCGGCAAGACCATTCTCGGTCTCGAGGTGTTCCGGATCCTTGGAAAACCGACACTGGTTCTTTCACCCACAAGGGTTATCAGAGACCAGTGGATCGATCGACTGAAAGACTTCCTTGAAGCGGACGATGGCCGACAGCCCGACTGGGTGAGTAACACGATCAAAGAGCCGAGACTGCTGACCTCGATCACGTACCAGGCTCTGCACGCGAAATTTGCCGAAGAGCTGAGCGCGGATCCTGAAGAAGAGATTCTGCTTCTTGAAGAGGATCAGGGACTGAAGGAAGAGGAAGTAAACAGCTTTCTGAAGACACTTGAAGATCATGACTTTCAAGTGCTGATCCTCGACGAAGCGCATCACCTGCGGGCCGAATGGTGGCGGGCCCTCGAAAGGGTCTGCGACCGATTTCCCGACCTGACACTTGTTTCGCTTACGGCCACACCTCCGTACGATTCCCAGGGACACGAGTGGGCAAGGTACGAACAGCTTTGCGGGCCGATCGATGAAGAGATCTCAGTACCCGAACTGGTAAAGGCGGGCACACTATGCGCCCATCAGGATTTTCTCTGGGCCTGCAACGCCACTGCATCTGAAAAGAAGCAAATAGAGGAATACGATAGACGGGTTTCTACGCTCTGCAATACATTGTTCGAAAACAGGGAGTTTGAAGCGATCGTCCTCTCGCATCCCTGGCTGCATTCAACGGATATAGAGCAGGACGTGATCAGGGACCCGGAGATCGCGATCGCCATCTTGAGCTTCATAAAATCGAGGGGGCTGCCGGACAATGAAGAGCTTATGGCCCTCCTGGACCTTTCGAATGAGGACATTCCGGAACTGGGTCGGCACTGGTGGCAGAAACTGGTGGAAACGGTCCTGTTTTCCAGGATCTTTGAGCATGATGAAGAGCAGGAGATCTTCGTCACGAACTTGAAGAAACAGCTCAGGGCCTCTGAGCTTCTGCACAAGAGAGAGCTCTCACTTGAGAGGTCTCGGAGACTTGAACGCTCGCTTTCCTTAAGCTCCTCAAAGGTGGATGCCTGCGTGGCGATCCATCAGCTAGAGCATCGGACCCGCGGCGAAGGACTTCGACAGGTGATCCTGACCGATTACATTCGGGACGAGGAGCTTACTTCGAAGCTGAAAACGGGCGAGATCAATCTTGGGGCCTGGCCTGTGTTCAAGGCGCTCGCTTCGTCCACTCCCATCCCCGATCAGGTCGCTTTACTTACGGGCCGTATCAGCATCATCCCTTCGGACAGGCTGGATTCGCTGCTCAGGTTCGTCGATCGCGATCAGATAAAGGCCGTTCCGATGGGAAGCGATGGAAAATATCACAAGATCTCCGGACCGCTGAATCAGCTGACGGGAGCATTCACGGCGCTCCTGATGGAAGGCGAGATAAAGGTTTTGGTCGGCACGCGCTCGCTTCTGGGCGAGGGATGGGATGCCCCGGCGGTCAACTCGCTGGTTCTCGCAAGTTCCGTCGGCTCGTTCATGCTGACGAATCAGATGCGGGGCCGGGCTATCAGAATAAACCCGGAAGACCCCGGGAAGATAAGCTCGATCTGGCACCTGACGGCCATCAATCCGAGCTCATATGCCGGCTGGAGCGACTTTTACAACCTCACGAAACGCTTCGATACCTTCGTAGGGCTTTCAGAAAAAGAGCTTACGATAGAGAGCGGGTTCGCCAGAATGAACGCAAAGGTTCTTCAGTCCGGACTTGAGTTCGGAGAATCAGTCGCAATCTCAGCCAACAACCGGCAGATGCGGCGCCGGTTCGAAGAACTCGAGACGGTTGCCATTCGGTGGAGTGAGGCTTTGACGCTGGACGAATCCGCAAGGATCATTCCTTCGGTCAAGGCTGAAAGAGCACCCCAACTGAGTCGATATCTGCTCAGGCATTCGTTCGCATATATCCTGGGCCAGGTGACGGCGGCACTCGCTGCAGTAGTCGTGGCAATCCTCTATTCCCGGCCGAGGCTGACCTCCAACTTCCTTCTGATACTTTTGTTAGGCATCGTGGGCGCGCTGATCTACACACTTCCCAAGACGATCGCGGTGATCAAGACAGTCTTCCGGTTTCTGCCCATCGACGGGTCCTTGAAGCAGATAGGAAGGGCTCTGGCGGAGTCGATGTGCCGCACCGGTTTTATCGAGACGTCGATTAGGAGAATGAGGGTCAATGTTACGCAGAATCTTGACGGTACGTTCTACGTTTCGTTGTCGGGCTGCACCTTTTACGAGTCTTCCCTGTTTGCGGACCTTGTGGCCGAGATACTGGCCCCGATCGACAACCCCAGATACCTGGTCGTTCGCGAAGGCGAGTTTTTTGGCCGCGAAAGGACCGATTATCACGCCGTACCGATGAAATTCGCGGCGAGGAAAGAGACGGCCTCGATCTTTCACGAAGCCTGGCTCAAATACGTCAGTTCGTCGGAACTTCTCTACACCCGCACACCCGAAGGCCGCAGGGAATTGCTGAAAGCAAGAATGAAGGCATTTTCATCGACGTTCAGAAACGAGATCGAGAGGCAGGACAGATGGCAATGAAAGGAAGGACTGCATCGTCAGCAGCTATCGATTCTTCAGGTACTGTAAGTGAAGGACTGAGCACAGATTCAATGGACATTGGGCAATGCCCAACGATCGATGAACGCAGCGGCTTATAGGCCGCTCGAGTGTCCGGTCGCAGGCGGGGAGGTTTTGACCGCAAAGGCCACAGAGGTTCTCACGGTGGACACGGAGAGGTTCCGTAACCTTGACGGCCTTTGCGGCCTTCGCGTTAAAACAAGCGCCGGAAAGAGATCTCTCAGATAAGTCCACTCTGGCGAAAGCGCCGAGCCGCGGAGACTGAAATCGGTATGCGGAGAGCCAAGAATCTCAGAGCTCTCCGTGAAAACCTCTGTGAACTCTGTGGTTAGATTCTCCTTGTAAGCGTCCAGCCCATTCACCGGTAAACAAGCCACGCGTGGGCAGCCGCCCAGCCAGGAACCAGAAGCCTGGAACCTCGAACGCGGGTGCGCCCCCTCGCTTACGCGCGGGGTTCCGCTATTTATCTTGGAACCTGGAACTCGCATCGGCACGCTCCCTGACGGTCGCGTTTCTGCCCCGCCCCCTCGCTTGCGCGCGGGGTTCCGCTAATTATCTTTGAACCTGGAACTTGGAACCTGGAACTCAGATCAGCCCCCTCGCTTACGCGCGGGGTTCCGCCGCCTATCCTGGAACCTGGAACCTTGAACTGACGTCAGCACGAGTCCCCATAGATATCCATGTACTCGTAGATGATCCCGACTGCCTTCGTCCTCATGTCGTTCATCAGCTTCTCGTTCTTCCGAATCCCGTCCGTGATCCGGTACACCGCGCAGAAGCTTTCGTCCATCATCTTCTGAGACCTGATCAGCCCCGCGATCAGGTGGAAAGTCCGGCTTCTTTCCTTGTTCTCCTTTAAGGCCCGCTCGGCGAACCGGAGCGCCTCGTCAACCTCGAAGTAGTTGTCCATCGCCTTGAGGTAGGCGTACGAAAGCAGCTCAAAGTCCTCGCCTTTCTTGTAGAGCCTTTCAGCGTCGGAATACCCGCGGTTCTTGGCCAAATATTCGAGAAACAGCTGAGAATTCTTTCTTCCGCTGATCTGCCAGCCGATCTGGTTGATGACCGCCATCTTCACATCGATCGGGTTGTACTCATTGACGAGATACTCCATCAGCCGGTCGTTGATGACGCCTTTCGCGTCTTTTGCGGTAACGACTATCGGCTCGTCCTGGTAAGCCTTCGCAAAATCCGTCGAGGTGATCGGCGAATCTGCGAAGGCGGCGGAAACGAGTATCGCGATAGCGAACAACGAGGTGAAGAGCATTCTTGGTTTCATATGTTAATTCTACTCCATTGCTTTGTCTTGGTATTGGGATCTCGGCTGTTGAAACGGACACCGGACACGACGCTCTATACTTTCTCAATTGCGGAAGGCTCGGATCCTGTCACGCAAGAACTTTGACTCCCCGGCCGGCAGACTATACAAAGAGATGAAGAGAATTTCCCGCGCTTCTGCAAGATAAACTCGTGAACCGTTCGAAGGGTGATTTACGAGTGTTCTATACTCAAAGCGATTCATCACTTCAACCAACAACGGGAGAAACGGAATGATCAGGACGATTGCTTCATCAATGCTGCTATCTGCGGCCGCACTCATATTTTTCACAAACAGCGTCGAGGCTCAAAGCCTCGCGAACAACCCACCGGTCGAGATCAAGAACAATTCGGGCGAAACCAGAAAGATCTGCATGCACAAGGATAAGACGATCACCTTGTTCGCTATCGGCTGTGTCGATCTGAAGAGCGGGGAGAACATCTTCTGGAACAGGGAAGGCGTGTTCACTCCGTTCAAGGTCAAAGTCTATGAGAAACGGACGATCCTCGATAAGTACCTCTATGCCCGGGACCTCCCGGCCGACACGGGCAAGATCATTATCGGCACAGGCGGACGGTTCGGCTTTTCCCGTTTCAAGAACATCCGCACCAAATACAGCCTGAGGGTCTGCAACGAGAGATTTGACGACGAGGTCTACTTCTCCCTCGGATACGAGACAAATTACGGCTTCTGGACCGAAGGCTGGTGGAATGTCAAGAAAGGAGAATGCAAGACGATCCCCGTGAGTCAAAGGCTGAAGGAGAAGAAGAACATTCCGTACGGAACCTTCCCGAGGACCTACTATTACGCGAGGACTTACGGAGACAAGCCTTTGTACTGGACCGGCGGCGAAGGCGATTACAATCTGTGCATCAACAAGAACAAGGCGTTCAACATCCTGCAATTCAAGCAGGACGGAAGCTCGCAATACGACCCGCTTCCGTGCGAAGCGGAGAATCTCGAACGGACCAAGTTCCGGCGGGTGGATGATCCTCGGGCGAACCAGTCGATGTATTATCTGACGTTCTGATCTCCCTCCTGGCTTTGTCACAGCGAGAAGCGCTGCTCTGGATCGACCTCGGTCGGCAATCCGGAGCGGCGCTTTTCGCGCAATACGCGGTGGGATTACGTTTGTCATCCGGCGCGGGCGATAGAATTACAGTTCGTCTTCAGTCACCGCGCCTTCTTTCAGCAGTTGACGAGCAGCGGCCGAAAAGGGCAGTTTCAGGGCTCCGTGTATCCGAGCTGTCTTGATACCTTCAAAGCGGCCTCTTTCACAAGCTCGACATATCGAGGCAGATGTTCCGTATCGATCTCCAGGATCGTGCTTGAAGTACCGAGCGCCGCGATGACGTTTCCGTTTGCGTCCCTGATAGGCGCGGCGATGCACCGGACCCCGGGCGAATTCTCTTCATTATCCACGGCGAATCCGTACTTCTTGATCTTCTTGGCCTCGCGTAGGAAACCTTGCGGCGTTCTGATGGACCGTTGGGTCTTTGTCTCCATCCCGCGCTGCTTCAGGATCTCGAGGATCTTCTCTTCCGGAAGCGACGCCACAAGGACCTTTCCGATCGCCGTGGTATGGACGGGAAGCCGGTGCCCGACCCATATGTCCATCTTGATAAAACTGTCCGGAGATTCGACCTTGTCGATATAGACCGCCCGGCCGTTGTCCAGAACCGCCAGATGGGCTTCGGGCAGGCGGGACCGCCGCAGGAACGCCTCAAGCTCCGGCTTCGCAACCTCGCGCACGTCCATGTGCGAAAGATTGTCGCCGGCGAGGCTCATCAGTTTCATCCCGAGCACGTACTTTCCGTCGTCGCCGCGCCTGAGGTAGGCCCGGTTCTCGAGGACCCGCAGGATATAGCTTGCCGAGCTCTTCGGTATCTTAAGCCGGCGGCTCAGGTCCGCATTCGACAATCCCGTCTTGCTGTCGCCGATCAGCTCCAGCATCGACAATGCCCGGTCTACCGCGCGTGAGGTCGTGTTCTCCGACGAACTTCCTTTTTCTGACTTCGCCATTCCAGCTTTCTAATTCCTCCCTCGATCCTTGAAATGCCTTTTCAGCAGGCACGCGGCATTCTAGCACTCGCATTCCGATATGTGAAATTGTGTTCGGTATTTCGAACACGGCGAACTTTTCTGTTTACAAATAGCGCATACCCACTTAAAGTTCCAACCGAATTACAATCAGAACGGCTGTTCAGTATTTTGAACATTCCAACGGAGAAGTATATGACTCAAACCACTTCAGCAATGAAGTACGACAAGCGGATCAACCACGCACCGGCGGATCTCGATATCGATCGAGACCTCCCGGAAGGGTTCGCAGGGTTCCTGAAGGTCCTGCACGACGAATTCACTCCCCGGCAGAAGGAGCTGGCCCGGAAACGCACGCAGGTCCTGAGCGCAGCCCACAAAGGCGATCTGCCTGACTACCTTCCCGAGGACCCGGAGGTAACCGGCGAATGGAAGATCGCTCTGCCCGACTGGTGCAGCGACCAAAGAAACCAGATGACGGGGCCCGCAGACGATGCCGCGCTGGTCGTCAAGATGCTCAATTCCGGCGCGCCCGGCGTGATGATCGACCTTGAAGATTCGATGGCGAACACGTGGGAGAACCTCGAGCTCGGGATCCGGAACACGCTCGAAGCTTTGCACGGCGAGCTGACCTATTTCGACCAGAAACGCGGCGGGGAGGTATCGATCAGGGAGTCCGGCACGGTGATCTGGACGCGCGTCCGCGGGCTTCATCTGAACCAGGCGGGCATTCATCCGGACAGGCTCGTGTCGGCGTCGGTTTACGACGTTGCACGGATCGCGTTCGGCGTCGACACGTCGAACCTCAAACACAACCTGTGTTTCTACATACCGAAGTCGGAATCCGCCGAAGAGGCTCTGTTTTGGCGCGATCTGTTCGAAGCGGTCGAAAGCAGGCTCGGCTGGGACAAGGGCTATATCAAATGCATGGCGCTTGTCGAATCGCATCCGCTTGCGTTCCAGACTGAAGAGTTCATTTACAACCTGCGGGACCACATCCTCGGTTTGAACCTCGGCCGCTGGGATTACATGGCGAGCCTTATCCACTTCAATCTGGAAGACAAGGACTGGGTGCTGCCCGACCGCAACACGATCCCCTCGGATGTGCCTTTTTTCCAGAACCTGCGCCTGAAGATGGTCGATGTTTGCCACAAGCACGGACTTCTTGCGATCGGCGGAATGACGGCGCTCTACCCGAGCCGCGTCGATTCCGAACTGAACGCCCGCGCGTTGAAGGTTCTCGAGGCTGACAAGAAGAACGAATCGGATGTGGGGATGGACGGCGCGTGGACGGGGCATCCGGACCAGAACAAGATCGCCGTAGCGCAGTTCCCGGTTCCCAACCAGGTCTCGTACGTGACGAGCGGCAATGTCACCCGTCCCGATCTGCGGCCCGTGCCCGAGAACGTCGGAAAACGCAGCCTCAAAGGTACGCGCGCCGCCGTTCGCACCGTGATCCGGTACCGCCACGGTGTTCTGAGCGGACGAGGAGCTTCGCTGCTTGACGGCTACATGGAAGACCTCGCGACCGACCGCATATACAGGCTGATGATCGCTCAGCGAATGAAGCATCGCGATTCGGTAAGGATCGTGAACGAAGACGGCGATGAAGTGAAACACACACCGGAGCTGATTACGCGGATATTCGACGAAGAGCTGCAGAAGATCCTAAACGGCTTGCCCGAGGAGACGAATGGCGAAGAAGCCGCGAGGTATACAGAAGCAAGGCGAATCAGCGAAGAGATGATCACCGAGGGAAGGTTCGATCCCGTTTAACGGATCTTGAAGGGCGGCTCAAAGCCGCCGTGGCCCACACACCAGACCGGATCCGCGTCGATCGCGGTTTGTTTTCAGGAGGAATATCTTGACGATGAAATACGAAGAACAGGCAAGAGAATTGAAAAGAGAATGGGCGGAGCATCCGCGCTGGGAGGGGATCGAGCGAAACTACACGGCCGAAGACGTACTCCGTCTGCGCGGTTCGGTAAGGGTTGAACATACGCTAGCGAGGCTTGGTGCGGAGCGGCTCTGGAAGCTTCTGAAAGAGGAGCCGTATGTGAACGCGCTCGGCGCACTGACCGGAGGACAGGCGATCCAGCAGGTGCAGGCAGGTTTGAAAGCGATCTATTGCAGCGGCTGGCAAGTCGCAGCGGACGCAAATGTCGCCGGGCAGATGTATCCGGACCAGAGCCTCTATCCGGCGAACAGCGTTCCCGAACTTGTAAGGAAGATCAATAATTCGCTGCAGCGCACGGACCAGATCTACAGCACCGAAGGAAAGAACGGGATCAACTGGTTCGCGCCGATCATCGCAGATGCCGAAGCGGGCTTCGGGGGAACGCTGAACGCCTACGAATTGACGAAGGCGATGATCGATGCGGGCGCGGCCGCCGTCCATTTTGAAGACCAGCTTTCTTCGGCGAAGAAATGCGGCCATATGGGCGGAAAGGTGCTTGTGCCCACTTCCGAGGCGGTCCAGAAGCTTGTCGCGGCAAGACTCGCCGCGGATGTCTGCGGGATCCCGACCGTCCTGTTCGCAAGGACCGACGCCGACGCGGCAAATCTCCTGACGAGCGACGTTGACGAGAACGACCGAAGGTTCACCACCGGGGAGCGGACTGTCGAGGGCTTCTTCCGCGTTCGAAGCGGACTGGACCAAGCGATCTCGCGCGGCCTCGCATACGCTCCGTATGCCGATCTGATCTGGTGCGAGACCTCCGAGCCGAATCTGGATTCGGCGCGGGAGTTCGCTGAAGCGATACACGCAGAGTTCCCGGGCAAACTTCTCGCCTACAACTGCTCGCCTTCGTTCAACTGGAAGAAAAAGCTGGACGACGAGACGATCGCGAAGTTCCAGACGGAGCTTGGAAAGATGGGCTACAAGTTCCAGTTCATCACGCTGGCGGGCTTCCATGCGATGAACTACTCGATGTTCGAGCTTGCGACCCGCTACCGCGAAGAGCAGATGACGGCCTACGCGAGGCTTCAGGAAGAGGAATTCGCTTCGGAGATCGAGGGGTATCGGGCGACAAAACACCAGGCGTTTGTCGGTGCCGGGTACTTTGACACGCTGACGCAAACGATCGCGGGCGGGACATCCTCGACGACCGCTCTGAGCGGATCCACGGAAGAGGCCCAGTTCGAGGTCCTGGAAGCAGCGGCACAGGCGGTGCGGTAGGCTCCGGCGCGGAAGGGGGAGTACTGAGGGATGAGTTTGAGTACTGAGTCTTAAAGGCCCGACCGCTAGGAAGGGCTACCGTGCTCATCTAGCAATGACCAGGGACCGGGAGTCATTGACCAAGGACCATTGATCAGGGACCGGGAATCATTGACCGTTGACCATTGACCAGGGACCGGGAATCATTGACCGTTGACCATTGGTAATTGAATTCTGGTCCCCGGTCCCTGATCTTTACTCCCCTTCCAGTTCCGCGATCTCCTCGAAGCCATAAGACTTGTAGAGTACCCACCTGCCGTTCATGTGCTTCTGCACGTTCGCAACGATGTGCTTGTCCGCCCATTCCTGCGGCATCGGATCCTCGAGTTCTCCGATACCGCTGATCGCTTTCACGTATTTGATATATTCATCGATCTTCGAATCGTCATCCACGAGTATCAGCTGAGTGTCGTTTTCCGACTCGTGGATCTCCTTCGCCGTCTTCACAAGCTCGTCCGTTTCGAGGCCCGCCGGGATCAGGTAGTAGGCGAACTTGATCCCCTTCAGTTCGTAGGAATCGAGCTTCTTCGGCAGCGACGCGTTCTCCGTCTGCGTTCCCTTGTCGTTGCCTGACGAACTGCTTTCGTCGGCATCAAGACCGCAGGCCAGACCTGTCCAAAGCACGATCATCAGCGCGAGCATCGCGCCAGTCCAACTCTTTGCCATTTGGTTTCTCCCTTATGATCAGAAGGATCGTATCCGGCGCTATTCTACGCCGATTTCACAAGGAAGAGTTTGGTTTTTTGCGGGGTACACACGCGTCCCGGGTGCATCGATCGCGAAGCGCGAGATGTTGTCCGATAAGCTTCAGCTTGTCGTCCGCCGACAGGCGGGGACGGCGGCCCGCGGGAGGTCCGGCCGAACGGAACACACGCGTCTCGCGTGCAGCGTTCCGGGAATCAGCACATGGAGTGAAAGAGGCTGGAAAGCCTGGTGCATACTATTGAATTCTCTTCGGGTTTGCTACCGCCGTTCCGGACCTTCCCCGAAGGCACGCAGAACATCGTCCAGCTCGTTCGCTTTTTCCTGCGTGAATCCTTCCGAGGGATCGGTGAGGATCAATGGCGAATCAACAGGAAAATGGAGCGGGTCGTCGTCGATCGCGACCCAGTCCGCGCCGGCTTCGTGATATCTCTGCAGATACGCAAGGATCTCACGGTAGCGGTAATGTTCGGACCGCTCGTTCGAGATCGGCGTCGCGCCCTCGATCCTTTCAGCGAACTTCGCCGAAAAGAGGTTTCGAAGCCTCTTCGTCGAGTACGCCTCCCTCCAGCTGGATGTGATCACGACCTTCAGATCCGTATACGGCAGCACCGCATTCTCAAGATTGCGGACAAGGACCGGCTCCAGCTCGTAGAGCGGGCTCGTGTTCCTTCGAAGAACTCCGTCAAAATCGAGGAAGATCAGTGTCGGAATATTCGCTAAAGACATCCGTCAGCTCAATCAGCGAGGGATGATTACGCCTCCAATCGCCGACGACTCCGGAAACCGGGGTGGTCAAAGTCGGGCAGGATCAGCTCGCCGGTCCGAAGTGACAACCCAAGAGAATATGTCGCAGTTTTCGCAGGGTTGTGACTTAGTCCGGGGATAAGTCATCCGGAGTGACAATACGCATCATTCCCAAATCGCCGCATCTCTGGGCCCTTACTTCTCATTGATCCCGATTTCCAGTGATTTCAATTCAGCCATGATCTCGTCCCACCCGGGAACAGGTCCGAAGATCATCTCTCGCATCGCACTGTAGTCATTTTCCAACTCACGACTGACCTCTTCATTGGGTATGAGTCGAAACGAGCCTGGTTTCGCCAGATCGTATCTGGCTCTGTTTGACGGATAGAATCTCTCTTTGAACCTCACGACTTCGCGGAGCAAGTCCAGGTCCGAAAGTGCTGATTCCTTGATAGGACCTCGGCAAAGTTTAAACACGTCATAGTAGTGTCGAGAGTAGTTCCTGGGTACACTCTTTTCTCTATGAGCAACTTCGTGCAGTATCGTCGCTTTCTCCCAGAACGTCCTTTCAGCATCAGTGACAACTACCTCACAATTCCCGGATGTAAACAATTCCGGAAATTCGATCGCTGAATAGCTTGAGATGGATCGTTTCGAACTGGGCACCCAGGAAGCAAGCGGGCCTATCTCCAGTTTGATTGCGGGACGGAGAGCTTCCAACGCGAAGGCCGCAGGATACGTAACATCAATCACTTGAACTTCTGAATCGGCGGCCCGGACAATAACGCCTGGACAGATCGCAAAGGCTTCCTTGACCTGTTCACAGAATTCTCCTTTCACAAATCCTTCCGCGCGCTCGCCGAATTCTTCCAGAAAACGATTGAGTTTCGATCTTGATGGGAGGTCTTCCCAAGGATCAAGACCGCGCGCACCGTATCCAATCAATTCCCAGTTGACAACCAGGTCTATGTCCTCCGAGAACCTATCGATCGCACTGTAGGCCTTCGACAATGAGGTTCCGCCTTTGAAGACAACATCGTCTCTCAATGCCTCATCCGCGAAGATCCTTCCGAGAGCCCAACAAACCCAGAAATCTTTCTCGATGATCGCCGCGTGAATTCCGGTCCTTCCCGAAGTCGCCTGAAAGAGATCCCTTCGTTCGGCGGCGCTAAGATTTGCGATCCTGTCCATTTCTGCTCCCGTCGCAAATCTTCTTTATAACTTCATAGGTCCAGTCAGTAACGCCTTTCGTGTCTCTAAGGATGCGCTTTCTCTTCTTTTCCGGAATCCATTCTCTTATTATGAGGATCGTAGTTTCATCGATCCTTTCCCTGCCCAGCGCATGCAAGGCGCTTACGATAACTCCGCTTTCCGGATACTTGAAACCCGTGTTCTTCGGTGCTCTCTTTGTGAATTCGATCGTAAGATTCTCGAGTTGGTATCTTCTCGCCGGACCGTTGCTGTAAAACAAGTATCTACCCGGGACCTGCGCGGACAAGCCGATCAGGTTCAAGGAGGCCGCCCCACCGGGCTGAATCCGCCATCCGAACTTTCGTGCCAGCGCGTTCGCTACCTGATTGATGTCCGGTTCCGAACGCCTTTCCAGGAGCTTGCTGTACCTTGGGTAATCGTAGATACCTCGTATCACTCTCCTGATCTTGTCTTGTTCGTGCAATTTGAAGAGTGCCACGTCCACCGAACTCCTGCTCCCCAGATCCGTAAAATCTCTTGGAGAAAAGGCCCAACCCCTTCCTTTCCCATAAATTCTGGTAATTACTTGTTCTACAATGCTTTGCGACATTAGAATCACTCCTGCTTTTTAAGAAAAACTACCCTATTTTTCTTAACCCTGCAAACAACAATCTTCCAACGACGGCAATCAACAGATCACTTCGAAAGACAACAGCTTCAATGGATGCTTCTCCGGCGCAAGCCAGAAGAAGGCCTGCGCAACGACCGGCTCAGGAAAAACTAGTCCGGCTTCTTTGCCCTTCGAGTATCGCGCGGTGTATGGAAAACAAAACCAGGGGGGTTGATGGCAGCCGGCGCTATTTAGAATCCCGATGAACAATCGCTAATTCGCATGGTAGTATCCGCGCAGGATCTGAAATTCGAGATCTCTTCTACGCGTGGAAAGCCTCGGCCGGTCAAGCTGTGGATCTGATGGCCGCAGGCCTCTTGAGTAACCGCTACTGCTCGATTACTATGACGCTGTCAGACCAACTAAAGCGCAATTGGCTGTCGAAGAAGCAAAGGCAAGGGTTTCGGGGCTACCCGATTGTCACGTTGGCACACTACGGACCCAACGACAAGCTCGCAACGAAGATCGCTATCGGGTTCGCGAGTTCCGAGAACGAGGATCCCGAGATAGTTGAGCGGCTCTTCAGCAAAGATGATTCGACCGACATACGAACCGACGATACCCTAAAGCGGATCGCTGAGATTGCAAAGGAACTCGGCACCAAGAGCGTACTTACGGTTGACCGCATCATCGGATGTCCTCACGAGGAAGGGACGGACTACCCGGAGGGCGAAGCGTGTCCGCAGTGTCCGTTCTGGGCGAATCGCGATCGGTGGACCGGGGATCTTGTTCATTAGCGGAAGCCGCCCCCGCGGTTTAAGTCTCCCAAGGTGCCTGCCAGCTCCAAAAGCTCATATCGCATCGCTGGTAGGGTTGCGTTCGAGGACTGTGGCCGTGCCAGAGGTGAGAGATGAACGGTACGAAATGGATGTCGGGAATCTCGCTAACTGTCCCGATCGGATCGCCGCTGATCGGCCATTGTAGGGCACAATGCGAGAGTCTCTGTCGGATAATCCCCGTCGCGGCGCAAGAGATACTTTGAACAATGCAATTGATCAGGTGCACAGCCAAACTGCTCAAGGAGATGGGTTTGAAGGCCGGAGAACTTCAAGAGAACAGTTCGCCGGCCTCGCTCCTCGGCCAGTGGCACGCGAACCTTATCTACATCGATCGCCGAAAAACCGTTCTGTTCGTCAACGACCGGACTTTGATCAACTTTATCGTCCCGGGCCTGGCGAGAGCGGAGATACGGGACTTGCCGAAACACTTTAGACTTTGGCTTTCCTGCGTCCTCGCAGAAGAAGCTGTTCCCGCTTTAGTTCGTGAGCGTATTCTGGCTGAGTACGACGAGATTAGGTTTGCGAAGTCGTCGGACCGAAGTGTTTTGGGCGCTTGCAACGACCTCGCGTTTCACTATAAATTCCTGGTCACGGAAGAAGGAGGCATTCACAGCCCTATGGTTCCTCAGATCATCCGCAGGCTGAACCGTATGCCGATGAAAGGGATTGACTACCGGTTCCCGATCGACGAATTGGCAAGGATCGTCGAATCAGTTGAATGAAATCACCGGCAAGAGTTTGCAGTTGATCGGATAACCGAATGATCTCTTGACGAAGACTAAGTCCCCGGGCATCGACCGAAATGAATATAGATCTTGAAAATCTGACGGAAGAAGAACTTGTCGAACTGAACCATCTGATCGTGGAACGGCTCCGATTCTTGAAGCAGACGCGCGCTCACAAAGCGATGATGAGATTCAGGATCGGACAGAAGGTGTCATTCGATCCCGGCGACCGGCAGACGGTGACGGGCACGCTGACAAAGTTCAACAAGAAGACAGTCACGGTGATCACGGACGATGGATATCGCTGGAATGTGGCGCCGGGATTTCTTCGGGACGCAAACGCGGAGAAGGCCGTGTCCGGGAAGAATAAGAACGTGATTGATTTCAAGAAGTCGAGGTAGGTGAATGTGGGGTCGTGCCCTGCCCCCTCGCTCACGCGCGGGGTTCCGCCACTCAGTCCTCGTCACTCAGTACTTCCGGTCCGCACGCTCCCTGACGGTCGCGTTTCTTCCCTG
Organism: Aridibacter famidurans; assembly: GCA_024103495.1. GTDB lineage: Bacteria > Acidobacteriota > Blastocatellia > Pyrinomonadales > Pyrinomonadaceae > Aridibacter > Aridibacter famidurans. Next base: position 37,545 of record JAGFIQ010000149.1, on the reverse strand, counting down.
CTACTCGCGCTTCGCGCTCGATGCAGCGCAGAGCGCTGCTCTAAACGGGTACAAATTCAGCGCAGAGCGCTGCTCTAAACGGGTACAAATGCAGCGCAAAGCGCTCCTCTAAACGGGTACAAATGCAGCGCAAAGCGCTCCTCTAAACGGATGCAACCGAACGCTCGGGTTTCTGCCGCCTTACCTGGAACTTTGAACCTTGAACTTCCCGTGCCGCCTACTCAACCTTCTTCCCCGGAGTGTTCGCGCCGCCCTGGTGAAGGACAAGCCCGTTTACCTTTCCGTCCTCGCCTCTCGTGAAAGAAATGCTTGCCTCGACCACTTTCAGGAAGAACTCGTCCTCTGTTTCAGCAAACACAGGGAAACGAGGCTGGTCTGTCGCCTGAAGGAACAGCTGCTTTCCCTCGCGGGTGATGACGATTGAGAAAGTCGGAGCAAGTTCGTATTTTCCCACGTACTGTTCGAGTGTCTCTTCGCTCAATGCTACCTCCTCTTTCGGAGGTTCGATCTCGCGCAGTTTCGCCTTCGGATCGAGGATGTGGAAGCCGATGTCGTCGGCGCTCGCCGATCCGTTCGTAGCGACAAACACGCCGCGCTTCTTGCCGTGATCCAGACCGGCGAACGTCCTGTAACCCCCTGTGCCCCCGTTGTGCCACTGGATGTCGATGTCGCCCGGCTTCGTGGTAATCCAGTTGTATCCGACCCGGAATGTCGGCGCGTTCTCACGTTCGTATGTCCGAAGAAGCTCCTGCGCCTTCGCAAGCGAATCGCTGATCGAGGTTTTTGTCAAACCAAGATTCGCCGCCAGGAATTTCGCCATGTCCTTTGCGGTCGAGCGCAGCGCTCCCGCACCCGCGAAGGTCGGCAGGTCCCAGTTGGAGGTCGCCTTTCCGCTTGAATCGTGCCCGATCGCCAGGTGTTCCTTCATCGACGGCGTGAATGTGATCGCCGTATCCTTCATCCCGAGCGGCTCAAGGATCCGCTTCTTTACAAGCTCTTCGTAATCCATCTTCGCCTGCTTTGCGAGGATGTGCCCGAGCAGGCCCACGGCAAGATTCGAATACTCGAACTGCGAGCCGATCTCCCGCGTCAGCTTGTACCTTCCGAGAAAAGCGTAGAGCTGCTCGACCGTGTAATCCGCGTACGGGTTCTGCGGGTCCTTAGGCTTGAAATCGTCCGGAAGGCTGGGAAGAGCGGATCCGTGCGTGGTGAGATCCTTTAACGTGATCTCCCTCTCGCCGTACTTCAAAGGGGCGATCGAAGACGGAAGGAACTTCGAGAGCGGATCGTCGAGCTTCACCTCGCCGCGCTTGATGGCTTCGGCAAGCAGGATTCCCGTGAAGACCTTCGTGATCGAGCCGATCTCGTAGACAGTATCCTTGTCCGCCGGCTTCGCGTTCGGTTCCTTCGACAAAGTGCCGACGTTGTAAAACGTCGCGCCGTCTTTGTCGACAACCACAGCCGAAATGGCAGAACCGACGGGCTCTTCCGTCAGCCGGTTCTTCAGAATCGCTTCGATGTCCTGCCCGAATGCGAAGACCGGGAGGAGAAGTATTAGTGTAAGTAGTGCGAATCGTTTCATAATTTTGTTCTCTCGGCATTTCGTGCGCACAAGTGCACACGCTAAACGTTTAGCCGGCGCACTTGTGCGCCGGTCTGCGTGTCGCGCGTACCTACCGCCCGATCTCTTCGAAGCGCTCGTTGCCGATCCGGTATTTCCGCCAGTCGTTGTAGTCGAAGTGCCACCACTCCGCCTCGTAGACCGTGAACCCGTCCGCTTCCATCGCGTCCATCAGAAGGTCCCTGTGCCAGCGCTCGAGCGAAGTCCCTCCCGGATAATAGGGATACGAACGGTCGGTCGTTTCGTCGTAGGTCCCAACCATCTTCACAGGCTCGCCCGTCTTCAGGTCGTAGAGCGTCAGATCGACCGCGGCACCGCGGTTATGACGCGAACCCTGTGAAGGATCGGCGACGAAGATCTTCAGGTCCTGCGGGGTGGCGTCCCAGAATACCTTGGTCACATACCAGGGTCTGTACGCGTCGTGGACAAGAAGCCCATACCCTTGTTTTTTCAGCCTTTGGCTGATCCGCGCGACGGCTTCCGCGGCCGGGCGCTGCATAAACGCCCTCGGCTGGGAGTAGAAGACGGAACCGAAAAGATTGTTCGTCGTCGCGTACCGCACGTCGAGTTTGATCGTCGGATCGAGCTTTGCGAGCTCGACCAGATCGGTCCCGAGGAAGTCTCCGGTCTCGACAGGCGGCTTAGCCTCGAGCGCTTCCTTTACGAGGTCCGGAACCGGGCGAACCACCTTCACGAGCAACTGTTCGGCGCCCTCGTCGGGGCCTATATTACGGCGTTTGAACGAGACGCCCGCGGCGATCATCTCGGTTGCGCGGCCCTTGCTGTCCCGTTTGAAGACGACCTTCTCTCCGTGATAGAGACCTCCGTCGGGGAATTCGAACACGTCCTCGGAGACCTGTTTCAGCTGATCGAACTCGATCTGCTCGATGAGCAGCCAGAGCTTTCCGTCCCTTTCAAAGACGTACGAGGTGTTCCAGTCCGGGCCGTATTCGCCTATCAGCCCTGCAAAGCCCGCCGGCGCCGGCGAAGGCTTTCCCTGCGGAACGCGTTTGTAGGTCTTTTCTCCGATCGTGATCGAATCGTCCGTGCGGTTCGTTTCTACCCGCATCCCGAAGCCCAGCTTGTCGTCGACGACAAGCTCATCGCCGATAGATCGAAGCCGCAACTCGACCCCGCCGTCAGCCTGGATCATCCAAAGCTTCCCGCCGCGTTCGATCAGGTCGACGGCAGATTTGCCGTCCGAGTATCTTCCTGCGATCGACATCGCGAACGCCGGGTCGACGGCCGTAGTCAGTTCGGGCGTCGGGACCGGCTTGCCGGCACGCTCGCTGAGCATCGATTGCAGCGCAAGGTCGGCGATCCGGCTTGTCACTCCGTTCGAGACGTCTTCGGTCGAGACCACGACAACGCCGAGCTTTTCATCCGGAAGGACCGAGAACTCCGTCGAGAAACCGTAGATGGCGCCTCCGTGGCCGACTCTTCGGTGCCCTTCCAGATCGGAGATGAAAAACCCGATCCCGCCGCCGGCCTTTGTTCCGGGCTTTGCGAACTGCGGCTCCCACATCTTCCCGAGTGTTTCTTTCTTCAGGAACGAGTCATCGCCCGCGGCGAAGATCGCGCTCGCGAACTTCGCAAGGTCCCCGGTCGTCGTGTACATACTTCCCGCCGGTGCCATCCCGAGTTCGAAGGTCGGAGCGTCGAACGACTTGCCGAAGACCGTAGTCATACGCGCCTTCGCCAGGTGCCTTTCGATCTCCGGCGTGGGTTCGAAGCTTGTGTTCTTCATTCCCAGAGGTCCGAGAAGCGCACTTTCGAGATACTTTGCGAACGGTTCGTTCTGAGTCTTCTCGAGCACGTATCCCACGACAGCGATCCCTGCATTTGAATACTTCAGACGAGTTTCGGGCTCGTAAACGAGCGCGGTTCGATTCAGGCTCTCGACAGTTTCGCGAAGGCTCGTCCCGCTATCGTCGAAGTAATGCCCGGCAGGCGGCTCGCGAACGAGCCCAGCGCGATGCGACATAAGCTGGCGCAAAGTGATGGCCTTTTCATAGGGATTTCGCGGCTTGAAATCGGGAAGATAAGTCGAGACAGGCGCGTCGAGATCCAGTTTCCCTTCTTCGACAAGCTTCATCACCGCGATGTCCGTGAACAGCTTGGAGACCGAGCCGACGCGAAATATCGTGTCGTTAGTAACGGGCTTCTTCGCCTCGGGATCCGAGTATCCGAATCCCTTCTGCCAGACTATCTCCTGACCATCGACAAGTACGATCGCGAGCCCCGGAAGGTCCTTGTCCTTCAGCTCCCTCTGTGCGAAGGCGTCGAGCATCGCGACGGTCTTCGGGTATTTGCTTTCGGCTGACCGGGCGGATACGAGAGCCGTCCCGCGGACATATACAATGCTGCCGCACAGCAAAGCGATCAACACCCACAGTCCGGTCAGACCGCGCGCTCGAGCTTTCAAATTCCTCACAACAGATCTCCTTTAATGCTGGATCCTTCTGTCCGGCCTTCGTCTCGTTACTTTTCGGGCTCTGCCGGCGGCTCCGTTCTCTTTTTCGATTCCCTTGCGACCTTGATGATGTAGGGCACTGCCTTCGCCGCGTTGTCCTTGTTCGTGATCAGGCCCATATGATCTGCGGAGTCGATCTTGATGTGCTCGCCGCGTGTGGACAGCGCGGTGATCTCTTCGTGGAGCTTCACGAACTCCGATTGGAACTTCTCTTTCGAGACACCTTCCGGAAGAATCCCGTCCGGCAAAGGCTGAGTCGCGGAGATCACGATGACCGGCCTGTCGCCGAGACTCTTGTTCAACGCCGCCTGCTTCCCGGCCGCGTCAAACCCGTCCAGTTCCGCGAATCCCGCGTCGAAGGCCGTCGGCCGTTTAGACAGGTAATCCAGCTGTCTTTGAATGTCTTCGGGGGCAGCAGCGTAGTCGGGGCTCATCTGGACGACCGGGTTGTATAACTCGGTCAGGCCCAGCGTGTTCAGCCACTGCACTATCGAGATCATCGTCTTTGCCGACGCGATCATTTCCTCCGTCTGCGCTTTGGACACTCCCCCGCGCGCGAGCTGATCGGGATGGCTCGGATCGAGAAACACCAGCCCGGCGACGTCTTCGGGGTAACGCTCCACGTAGTCGCGCATGTAAAGACCCGCGATCGAATGGCCGGCGAAAACGAACGGCCGCTCGATGCCTTCTTTATCCAGCAGCGCGCGAAGCGCGTTCGAGATGGTCTTGGCGTCCCGTGGCAGGTTGCTTTCTTCGCTCCAGGCGAGACCCGCACGGTCATAAATGCAAACCTTCGTCTTCTCCGCGACGCCATTCAGGATCAGATAGTAGTTCGGGGACGCGGTCCCGGCGCCGGCCTCGATGACTACGGTCGGAAGATCCTCGTCGGTAGGCTGTGTCGGCCCTACGCAGTTGATGTGCAGCTTGTAGCCTCCGACGTCCACAAGCTTACCCGGCGGCGGCTCTGCATTTGCGAAGAACTTGAGGACCAGGCCGATCAGGATCGGCACGGTGATGATCAGAAGCAGTGAGATCCCCGCGATCTTGAGTATCTTCTTGAACAGTTTCATGTTTCCTTCCTCTTTGGGTTTCGCCTTGCCACGGAAAGGTGCCGTCCGGGGACTTCAGGCCCGGAACTTGAGCATCTGGTGGAGATTAAAAAGGGGGGATTCGCCGACAAGAAGATACAACGGGCGAGGGATGATCTTCAAGCGCTATCGGGTCCTGCTCCGTAGGAGCGCAATCTGCTCAAGAAGCATTCAGCCCCTAAGGGGCTGGGGTGATCATTCGTGAACCATAACTACAGACATCGGGCTCCTACGGAGCCGGGAGCGCTCGACCGATGCAGCGCCGAAAATCAACGATTTCGAACACTCGCTGCCCCCTCGCTTACGCTCGGGGTTCCGCCGCTCATCTTTGAACCTTGAACCTGGAACCTGGAACTCGAAGACCGGCACGCTCCCTGACGGTCGCGTTTCTGTCCTGTCCCCCCGCTGAAGCGGGGGTAACTGATGGGGACTGAAGTCCGGATCGCAGGACGAAGTCCTTCAATTGCCCCCCGTTTTTCCGGGGGATTGTAGAGCCTGAAGAAACTCCTTGGGGCTTCAGTCTGAACGTGCAAGTCAGGCGGACAAACGTAGAGTTCAGTTATGTTTTTCGGATCTGATTTGGATAGCCAAGTAGAGTGCCCAAGGAATGGGAATCAGTGTAAATAAGAAAGCTAATGATATCGGCGCGATACTTGTGAGGACGCCTTCGCCCTCTGAAATCATCAGGAGTCCCCACGGAATCGACAGCAGCACCTGTGGCGTTCCCAGAAGGATCTCGGAAGTAATGTATGTGACGAGCGGCAACCTGCCCAATACAAACGAGATTCCGATCGCCAAGAGCCAAATACAAGAAAGAAGTCCGACAAGACCCAGTTGATTCAGTTCATATCCCCTGAACGAATGGTCGATGATATTCCAGAAAACCCTCGGATCTAGGACCTCATAAATCAGCCAATTCGACTCTCCGGCCCATCCAGATAAAAGATATGCATACCGGGTCATTTGCAGCATTGAGATCACGACAAGGTAAATGCCAAGGGCACTTGCCGACAAGCGTGAAGCCGTGTGACCTGCTGCCTCGGATTCGGTCTCGAATAACATCGGCGACATTATAACCTCCGCTTCGTTCGGGTCACATCATTCGGGCTCGGAATAATGCGGATGGGCCTCAATTCCCCTTTGTGGTGCGAGCCCAGCTGGAGGCTGTCGAGAGAAGTCGGGCTCTTGACTTGGATCTTCCAAATGATGCCTCGTCTTACTATTCGACGCTGATCTTCTTCGGCTCCTACGGAGCCGGGAGCGCTCGACCGATGCAGCGCCAAGATTCAACGATTCTTCGAACACTCGCTGCCCCCCTCGCTTACGCTCGGGGTTCCGCCGCTCATCTTTGAACCTTGAACCTGGAACCTGGAACTCGAAGACCGGCACGCTCCCTGACGGTCGCGTTTCTGCCTCGCCCTTTCGCTGACGCGCGTGCGGAGTCCAGCCTCAGTTTTTCACACGAAAATGGTCCTTTTTTCCGGCAAACGTCGTTGAGTGAGGTAGAGCAGCAAAAACCAACGGCGGCGTTGATCCCGGCGGGACAGCCGGATAAGCAGCGCTTGTCAGCGGTCAAAAGGAGTCTGAGCTTATGAAACCACTATCGGTAATCAGTCGTCGTTTCTTCTTCGTCTTCGTCATTGCGTTAGCGGCATTCGGCAGTGCCTTCGGACAACAGCCCGTCTCGGCAACTATCGAAGATCAGCCTGGCAGGGGTCCGGACGTATTTTCAGGAATGGAAAGGTCGGCGATCGAGAAGATCGTCAGCGACTACCTTGTCAGGAACCCCTCCGTAATACGCGACGCGATGCAGGCCCTCGAGATTCAGGAACAACGCGAGAAAGAGTTGAGGATCTCGGAGAGCCTGAAAGCGAACCGGCAACAGCTTTACGCCGATCCTGACTCGCCGGTCGCCGGGAATGCGGCCGGAGACGTTTCGGTCGTGGTTTTCCTTGACTACAACTGCGGCTACTGCCGAAGCACGCTTCCCCATCTGCAGAGCATTGCCGACTCGGATCCCGGCGTCCGGATCATCTTCAAGGAATTCCCCATCCTCGGAATGCAGTCGCATACCGCAGCGCTCGCCGCGCTGGCCGCAAAGCGGCAAGGCAAATATCTCGATTTCCACAACGAATTGCTGACAACGGATTCGACCGGCGAAGGCAGTATCAGGCAGATCTCCCAAAGGCTCGGACTCGACTTCGAAAGGCTGCAGAAGGACATGGCCGATCCGGAACTTTCGGATCAGATCAGACGAAACCTGCAGCTTGCCGCTTCGCTTTCGATCAACGGCACTCCGGCATACATCGTCGGTGATCAGATGATCCCGGGCGCGCTTGACCTCGAGTCGCTGAAGACATTCATCGCGATCGCGAGGGCCAAGGCCGAGCAGAACTCCGGGCCGGTCGGTCCATCGGTTGAAGGAAAGAAGTAATGGTCCGCGTTGATCGGAACCAGAACAAGTGAAAGGTAACGGAGGCTGTGCCCTCTACAAGACCTGACGGATTCAATCCACTCAGGCCCGACAGAAGGAGACCAAATGAAAAAAGAACACTCGTCATCCAGCAATTTCCAGTTTCCCAGGACCGTCGCCGCAATGGCCCTAAACCTTCTGTTGATCCTGGGCCCGATCGTATCGGTCTCCTCGGTCGCAAAGGCGGAGGACCCGAAACCCCTGCCGGCGGCCGAAGAAGTAGCGGAAGCACCGCAGCCCGCAGCCGACGTTGCCCCGGAACCTCAGCAGGCAGCCGACGAAGCCACTGTTCCCCAGCAGGCGGCCGAGATCGACGCTGCGTTCTACCATCCCGGCGAGAATGCTTCTTATTTCTTTCAGGGAGACCATTACTATCGCCTGACCGGAACAAAGGTGGATGACGGCTTTCCGAAGAAGCTGCCGGGCGATTTCAAGGGTCTGCCGGCGAGCTTTCATTCCGGGATCGATGCGGCCGTCATCGATCCTTCTTCCGGAAACCTCTACTTCTTCAAGGGCAACAAGTATTCGGCTTTCAAAACGGACACTAAGACCGCTTATCCGGGTTACTCGGAAGTCACCCTTCCGGGAGGCTGGCGGGGATTGCCTGCCGAGTTTTCAAACGATCTGGATGCGGCGATAGACGAAGACGGCGCCGTGGTCTTCATCAAGGGAAACAGGCGCGCGATCGTCAAGAACGAATCTTTTGTGCGTGTCGAAGATTTCTCGGCAAGCGATCTGACCGGAGCGGGAATGGTCAACGCGGCATTCAAGTACTCGAACGGAAGGAACTACTTCTTCTCCGGAAATATGTTTTCGAGGGCCATATCCTTCACGAAGGAGCCGCGACAGCTGAATCCGATTTTCCCCAGTTGGGTCGGGATCAGGTCTGCTTCATCGTTTGCGCCGGTCGACCCGAACGCCACGAAGATCACAGAGGTCCTGGCGATCGTTCCTCAATCACAGGCTCAAACACCTGAGTGGGCACTTTACAGACAGGTCGGCATTCGAGCCTGGGAGCACAGGAAGGGAGACCGCGCCGCCAGCGAACTTCTTTCGAAGTGCTTCGAGACCGGACGGGGAGCAAGCAACATAAAGTTGTCGTGTGCGGACGATTCCTATCAGATCGAGATCCTGCTAGATGTCGACAATGTAAGTCGATCGGAGAATGGCAGACTTGTCAGTTCCCAGGCGATCCGCGATACCGCCACGTTTGAAGTTGTCGCCGACGAAGATCTAAGGGATCCCTTCAGACCCGGCGATATCCAGAAGATCATGGCGTGGATCTCGAAGGAAACCTCGAACAGCAAACTTGACTACTGCTACAAGAACACGATCGGCAGGGGAGTCGGGACTCCGCTGACGAACTGTCCGGCCGGAACCGAAAGGAACGGGCTTCTGTGTTATCCGAATTGCCGCGCAGGCTTTGCCGGAAATGGTCCTCAATGCAGGGGAGTTTGTCCGCAGGGCTTCACCGATATTGGCCTTTTCTGCCAAAAGAACAGTGATTACCAAAGGGAAACTTTCCCGTGGCGGCCTGGATATCCGCCACTCCCCGAACAGGGAGCGTTTGCGGCAATGACAAGAGCCTGTGAAGCGAAATACGGGACAGGCAATTGTGAAATAAAGGGTTCGGCCGCATATCCCAAGTGCAGGGCGGGATACAAAGAAGGGGGCGCAGTAACGATCTGCGCAGCGGCATGCCCGGCAGGATGGCCGGACACCGGGACGGGCTGCACCAAGCCTGCTTACGACCGTGCAAGTACGCCGATGATATGCGCTCCGGGAATGCAGGAACAGGCCGGACTTTGCTATCAGAACTGTCCTTCAGGATACGGGGCCGTAGGACCTGTTTGCTGGCAGCAGTGCAGCGGCGCACAGATCTGGGAGTGCGGCGGCGTTGGATGCGCCAAAGGCGAGGAAGCCTGTGCAATCGCGATCTCTGACATGGTTTTGGCCCCGTTCAACCTTGCCGTCGGCCTGGTCACGATGGGAATTTCGGCCAAGGTCAAGGCCGCAGCGGATACGGCCGCCAAAGCGGGAAAGGCCGGCGCCAGCGCCGCGGCCGGCGGTCTTGCGGAGCTTGCACTTGATGGAACACCGAAATGGGCGAAGCTGCTTGACGAACTGAAAGCACTCGATGCCCTCGGAGGGATAGAGAAAGTGGTAGACGCAACGGGAACCTCCCTTGATCTCGCGAACATCGGCCAGGGCCTTCGCGACGAGATAGAGAAATGGACCGACGAATACGAAGCGAACTTTGCAAGTAACACATCGCTGGCGGTCGATAGCCGAATTCGAAGCCAGTTCGATCACAACACGCAAAGATACATAAAACGGTACTACGCCTTGCATCATCTGGGAGCGATCCTGGAGTCGGACGGCTGGAGGATCGGAAAGCTCGTGATGACCATTGGGGCGTTCGGAACCGGCATTCTCGGCGATCCCGGATTCCTCGCGACTATCAATGCGTATTCTCAGCCGATGTGCCCGCCTCCCGGCGGAACTCCGTTCCCGAGGGTCGTGCGGATCGACGGCGGAAACGCGCCTTCTCCCTCGGGAACGAGGTGGGACCTTATGGCCGGCAGCCTCGTTCAGGTGTCCGTCGCCAACGACGGCACGGCGTGGGCGATAGACAAGGACAATAACATTTACCAGTGGACAGGAAGACAGCTGGGGTCGGGAGGATGGAACGGGATACCGGGCAAGCTAAAACAGATATCCGTCGGAAGCGAATACTACGTTTACGGCGTAAATCCGCAGGGCCACGTGTACAGATATCTGGCCGGTCACTGGAGCCGACTCGCGGTTCCCGATATGAAACAGATATCGGTCGGAAGCGACGGACAGCTTTGGGCGGTAGATGCAGCCGACAACATCTACCGCTGGGACGTGCCGATCAAGGGCGCGGTGAGCCTTTCGGGAGGATCTCCCGTCAAGGTACCGGGAGGTCTGAACCAGATATCGGTCGGAAACGCCGACAATGTCTGGGGCGTCAATGACTCGAACGAGATATTCCGATGGACCGGAAAGACGTGGACCCTGGTTCCCGGAAGCCTCAAACAGGTTTCCGTCGGTAGCGATGGCAGCGTCTGGGGATTGACCCCTAACAACGAGATCTTGAGGTGGACGGGCAATTCCTGGGAGACGATACCCGGAGGTTTGAGCAGCATCTCGGTGGCGGACAACAGCCTGGTCTGGGGTGTGAACCTGAACGGCCAGGTCTTCTCAAGGGCGTTCTAGGCCGGCGAGCATTGCGCCGTTGCTGAAACCCCTCGACGTTAACCTTCCAAGAGACGTAACGCCGTCTTCCGTTCCCGAACGGAAGGCGGCCTTTTTTTCGAATCTACCGGCCTTTAGATCTCCCGAAGTCGGAAAACCTCTCCTTTCACTCCCTTCCGAGCCAACTCCTGCCCGAAGCCCCCTCGCCATATGGACTTGCGAAGCTGTACATGAAGAGAAGATTCAAAAACGCGTGGTTCACGCTGAAGAATATCGAGACATACCTCACTCCCACCTGTTGCCTGCGGAATTCCCGGGCAATTCGGACTATGCTAAATGCTGCATCGTAAGGTATAGTCTCGGCCGACTGTTTTCATGGTTCTCTTCGTGGCTTTCATTGCGGACTGAACTGATCTTCGGTTTGGGGGCGCATTGACCCCGAGCAAACTGCCGGCGATCCCAAAACTGGGTACGTTTGGGGCGGTCGGGTCACCGTGTTTGATCAGATATGAGATCGACCAGTTTGAAGGAATGGCGCAATAAGCTGATTAAGGAGAATCGCCTTTTCGCAATGATCGCAGCGGTTCTCTTCTGGATTCCTGTCACCGGTCTTAGCCTGACTCCGGAGAAATACCAGAACCGCGCCCGAATCGTGGTGCACAAAGCCTATCTGATAGCGACCGGAAGACTTCCTGAAGTGGGCGGCTATAGGCTCCACATCGAATGCGAGGGCTCCGGGGACGGACCCACGATAATTTACGAGGAAGGCCTTAACCAGACCATCGAATCCTGGGGGAAGGTCCCGGACGAGACTGCCAAATTCGCACGCTCCTGCACATATGAACGACTCGGTCTTGGAATGTCCAGCAAATTGGCCGGATCTTCAAGAACGACAGAAGACGTAGCCGAGGACCTGGCCAGGCTTCTGAAAGCAGCCGGAATCGACGGCAAGATCATTCTGGTCGGTCATTCGTTCGGCGGACTCAGCGCCCGATACTTCGCGGCGAAATATCCCGACCGGATCTCCGGTCTGGTATTGGTTGATCCCTCGCACGAGAGGCAATACCGGCTTTACGCCGATCTCAAGAAAGGAAAGGAGAGAACCAGATACCTGGAGCACGAAGGCGGCAAGAACGGCGAACGTCTGAACCTGTTGAAGAGCGCCGAAGAAGTAGCCGCTTTGAAGCCCCTTCGAAGCGACTTGCCCCTGATAGTTCTGAGCGCCCGACCCAAAGGATCGGATCCTGAAGATCCTTACCTCAAGATCAATAAACGACTTCACACCGAACTCGGTGAAATTTCCAGGAACGGAAAGACCGTGGCCGTAGATGACTGCGGGCACTTCATCCAGTTGGATAAGCCCGAAGCTGTGGTCAACGCGGTGAAAACGGTTTTCGACAGAGCGCGGAATGGCAGCTCGTAAGTAAATCCGGGGAAAGCCGCGGGAAACAAACACTCGTTCCGGATCGTTGGCTGAAGCCCGTCAGTTGACCCCCGATTATCAGTTACCACTGCTTATCAGTTGCCCCCCGATTCAACGGGGGTTAAAGGGGGGAAAAATTCATGGGGCTTCAGCCCCAAAATCCACCGACTGAAGCCCGCACAACTCTTGGGTCCAATCTGATGAGCCTGTCTTAGAGATAGACGTTTTCCTCTCAGGTGGCCCTTGTGTCCTGCCGAGTACTTGCTTTGAAGAAACTCTTCTTCGGCTCCGTAGGAGCCCGATGTCTGTAGCAGGACATTCCAAAGATCGATCCGCGCTCCGTAGGAGCGCAATCTTCTTATGGAGCATTCAGCCCCTGCGGGGCCGGGGTCATCGTTCACGAACCGGTGCTACAGACATTGGGCTCCCACGGAGCCGGTTCACTTCGGCGAAGCGATCCCAGAAGGATCTCGACTTGTGAGGACGATCTTCGGTTCCGTCAGGAGCCTAATGTTAATAGCAAAACGCCCCGGCAATGAGCCACGCTCCGTTAGGAGCGCAATCTGCGCAAACAGCATTCAGCCCCTATGGGGCTGCGGTCAACGTTCATGAATCGGTGCTACAGACATCGGGCTCATACGGAGCCGGTAAACTTCCGTCGACCAACTTCTATCCGCCCCTCACTTTCAGTTGCCCCGCGCTCATTGCCCGATCAGACCAACCGCCACGACATTTCCATCGCCCCCAAAGCACGCTCCAGATCGAATCAGCTATTTGGAAGTGAACGAGAGAATGAGGGGACTGAACACTTCAGCGTATAATGCGTTGGTCGACTCGTGCCGGATCTCCATCCTCAATCAGACAAGCGGGATCACAATCAAGAGGATGGCGTGGCGAAACCGCGAACCAAGATGACGAAACCGCTAGAAGAGCTTTCAACCCCTTCTCTGTTGATGGATGTGACGCGCGTCCGCCGCAACGCGGAGCGTATGTCCGCGCTCGCGATCGATAGCGGCGTCAGTCTTCGGCCGCATATCAAGACCCACAAGTGCGTTGAGGTCGCGAGGATCTCTACCGAAGGGCATTCCGGGGCTTTAACGGCTTCAACCATCGCCGAGATCGAGGCGTTCGCGGCTCACGGGTTCGACGACTTCACGTACGCGGTCCCGATCGTTCCCGCGAAGCTCCCCAGGATCATCCGCTTGCTCACCAGCGGAACAAAAGTGAACCTTCTGACCGACGATCCCGATATGCCCGCCGAGCTCGACAAAGCGGCGAGGACCGCGGGAGTCGAGCTGGACGTCTTCCTGGAAGTTGATTGCGGCTACCACCGCTGCGGGGTCGAACCGGGATCGAAGGAAGCTTTACAGACCGTCCGGGGGATCTCGGACGCTTCGGGTGTGAACTTCGCCGGCATTCTCACGCACGCGGGGCATTCGTATCACGGTAAATCAGAAGAGGAGATCGCCGGGATCGCACGCGCCGAGCGCGACGTCATGTGCGAGTTCGCGGACGGCCTAAGGTCCGGCGGAATTCCGGTGCCGGTCGTAAGCATCGGATCGACGCCCACGATGACGCACGTCGATCACCTGGAAGGCATCGACGAGATCCGGCCCGGAAACTACGTGTTCTTCGACGCCTTCCAGGCGACGCTCGGAAGCTGCGGGTTCGAAGACTGCGCGATAACCGTGCTTGCGTCTGTTGTCCATCGAAGCTTCTCGAACAAGAAGGTGATCGTCGACGCGGGTTCGATCGCGCTTTCGAAGGACAGGGGCCCGGTCGGTCTCGATGGCGGCTGCGGTTACGGAAGGGTTCTGGATCTTGCGGGCGAAGAAACGGGCCTGCGCGTCGGCTCTCTGTCGCAGGAGCACGGCGAGATCGAGGTCGAAGACCAGGATCTTCTCGACAAGCTGAAGGTCGGCACGAAAGTGAGGATCCTTGCGAATCACTCCTGTCTGACGGCGGCGCAGTTCGATCACTACGACGTGATGGAAGCCGATTCGATCGTCGGCCGCTGGGAGATCCACCGCGGCTGGTGAGCTTTGTACTGCTTCTCAGTTGCCCCCGTTTTAGCGGGGTGGTAACGGCGACCAAAACAACACAGGGGCTTTAGCCCATGAGTTGCCCCCCGATTTAACGGGGGGATCAAGAACGAATCCTCACATTCTTCGCCGGCTTCAGCCGGCCAACTCGAGGCTAAAGTCCCTATGTCCTTTGCGAGACCCTCTAACCCCCCCCCGCTGAAGCGGGGGCCAACTGAAATTCCTTGCGCAGCCGCTGCGAAGCCGCGGCGCACTGATCTCGCACGACATTGGGAAGCATAAGTCTGGCGGGAGTTCCTACGTAAGCGAATCCAGATAGTTGTCGACAATTGCAAGGGTGTCGTCGGCCTCGCCGTAGAGGTCCGGGGCAGTGAACTTCAGGCGGCAAACTCCGATTATAAAAAGAAGGAGGGTCTTCGCGACTTGTGCTGGAGGGACCTTGTCGGCGATGACCCCCTCTTCGATCGCCCCTTGGGCGAGAGACTCCATCACAACCACCGCGTAGCCGTAAGTGTCTGTCTTTTCAGCGTTTATAGCCTCGAACTCGGCATACTCTATCTTGAACGTCGTGAGCTCCAGGTAATCGCTGTACCGCTGGTTGAGATAGATATTCCTGATGATCGAGTGAACCAGCTCCCTTAGCTTTTCGAACGGAGCGAGCCCGAGGTCTGCGACCTCATCAAACACGGCCATATCCAGCCTGTGGACACGTTCGTAGAGCTCCCGGTAAATATCCTCTTTCCCCTTGAAATGCCAATAGACCGCGCCGCGCGTCAGTCCCGCATATTCGGCTATGTCCTGCAGGGTGGCCGCCGAATATCCCTTGGAAAGGAAGACATCCAGCGCCGCGTCCAGCAGCTTTTCCCTTGTTTCGATCGCCTCTTCTTTTGTCCTTCGCATTTGGTCCTCGGCGGATCAGGTGACTGGCCTGCTTTCAGATCAATGGGAGTCCGGCTTCGCAGAGACGCCCTACGAAGGCTTTTTCACTCCGAGCTTCTCCAGAGCCGCGTCGTGAGCGGCCTCCAACGCATCGCCCTCGGTAGGAATGTCGGGGACAACACCCGTCATGTTCCAGTTGGAATTCGTCTTCGGGTGGACCACACGGCCGATCGGGATCGTGGCGACAAAGCCCCCTGCAAGAGTGAACGGCGAGGCGGAATGCGCACCCAGGCTTCCGGCGCCGGTCGTCTGGCCGACCACGGTCGCGCGGCCGTGCTTCTGCATCGTGTACGAGAAGTTGGTCGCCGCGGAACCGGTTCTCTGGTTGATCAGGATGTAGACAGGGATCTTGTCCAGTCGCTTGTTCGGGAGATCGGTCTCGACGTAGAACTCTTGCGAATCCGCAATGCTAAGTTCCCTCTTGAACAGGAGCATCTTCTCCGCGGGGAAGAAGTAGCTCATGAAATACGAGATGAAACCTCCAAAGCCCCCCGGATTGTCGCGCAGGTCGATGATCATCGCATCGGTGTTCCCGAGGAACCCCATCGCCGAGTCGAGGGTGGGCTTCGCCTCGTTGATCTGCGGGATCAGTTCGAGCTTCAGGTACCCCACGTTCCCTTCGAGAACCTCCAGCTTTCTGAAGAAGAAGTTCTTCTTGCTGTCGGTGCTCGGAGGAGGCTGCGCGGAAGAGCCGCCTTGGCCTCCGCCCGAACCGGCGCCGTTGGCGGCAGCGGCGCTCGCCATCTGTTCCAGCCTTTGAAACAGCAAGGGATGGTACAGCACATTGAAATGGGGGTCGTTTGTAATGGCCCGCAGGTCCATCGTCAAGGCTCTGCCGAACGCATAGGCGTCGCCCGTTTCCTTGTATGCGCCGGACGAGAACTTTTCCCCGATCCGGTCTGCCGCTCCCTTGGCTTTGTCCCGGAGGATGTAACCTTCCAGAATACTTTCCTTGAGCTTTTCGATGACCGCCCGTTTCTGATCATCCGAGATCTTCACTACCTCGGCCTCTCCCTTCGTCGGCATTCCGGACATTATCCCCTGGGCACTCGCTTCGGTGCTTAGAAAGACCATCATCGCGAGCAGAATAAGTACTTGTATGTGTATTGCGGTCCGGCTCCGGCTCGGCAATATGCCTGCGTGCGCCAGTTTCAGGACTTTCAAATCAATGGATCGCATTGCGTTTCTCCTTGTGTCTCTGCTTCCTCCCGGAAGCAAAAACTATTTCTTCCCGGCCTTCCTATAGAGGTAGTCGGACTGCAGAAAATAGTCGCCCTTCGGATCCTTCAGGTAGATCTCGTGCTTATAGGTCCCATCCTCAAAGAAAACATATTCCCATCTGATATCGAGGCTCGGTCCTATCCCCCACTGGGGATAGCCGTCCATTCCCTTGAATTTCAGGCGCGAGTCAGCGAACTCGCCTGTCAGGAACAGGGCGCTTGCCCGTGAAGAGTTGCCGTCGATCTGGAACAGTTCGAACCGCTTGTGCGCTTCCGAGAAGTTCATAAAGATCTCGCCCTTGTATTGGCCCCCTAATACGAATTCCTCCCTTAGCTGGCCTTCGGAATAGTGCTGGCGGATCGACGATTTGCCGTTCAAGCTGCTGAATTCGGAACTCGGGCCCTGCCGGATCCTCCCCTCGATAACCCAGTCGCCGATCATCTTCTTCATAAGATCGGTGCCGGACTGATTGTCGTTTGGTATCGCGTAGGCTTCCGCCGGACCCATAAATCCGGCAAAGGCGCAGACGAGTATGAACATAAGTATGTATTTCATAGATCACACTATATACATACACGCTTGTATGTTTGTTAAGAGATTGTAAAATTTGCAGATGCTTGATCTCTGTAGTTAATTTTCGGTTTTGAGCTTAAGCAGGCGCGATTCTCTTTGATCGGCAGTTCGCTTTTAAGTACCTGCCTGCTACATCAATCGCCCGGTAAAAAATATTCTTCTTGACATGCTACAAATGTAGCACTATGCTACTTTCATAGCACACTAGGAAGGAGAAAATCATGAGCCTGCCGCCAATAGAGAACCTTTCACGCAGGGAGCGCGAGATAATGAACGCGCTCTATTCGATCGGGGATCGCGCATCCGTTGAGGACGTCCGCCAGCTGCTTACGGACCCGCCAAGCTATTCCGCCGTGCGGGCGATGCTCGTCAAGCTGGAGTCGAAAGGCTACGTTCTTCATCACGAAGAAGGCCTCAAATATGTTTATGTCCCGACGATCCCGCGACAGAAAGCACAACGGAACGCCCTCGATGAGATCGTCAGGGTCTTTTTTGGCGGTTCCCCGGGAGACACGGCGACGGCGTTGCTGAAGCAGGAAGACTGGACCGACGAAGAACTGGACGAACTTCGCGCAAAGATCGACGCGGTCCGCAAGGAAAGGAGTAAGCAATGAACTCAATGATCACGGAACTGGCGCTTTTTGTGAGTCAGTCGTTCGAACTTTCGATACTGACGAAATCTACCCTTCTGCTGGTTCTCGGCCTGGCGATCGCAACCCTGGCAGTTAGATCGAAGGCGTCGACGCGTCATTTGATCGTGGCGACCACGCTTCTCTCGCTGCTCTCGCTGCCGATGATCGTCGCTACTTTTCCATATCTCAGTATCGAGATCCCTTCAGCCCAAACCGTTGCACAACCTGCTCCCGGCACCACTGAAGCTGCCTCAGCCCCGGGTGTGAATACTCCGGCCACCAGCACGATCTCCAAATCCGAGGCTTCGCAAAGTTCGTCCTCGATTTCGGCGGCCTTTGTACTTCGCGGTGTCTGGGTCGTCGGAAGCCTTCTTCTGATCGGTTCGGTGGCTTTGGATCTCTGGCGTGTCCGCGCTCTCAGGCGGAACGGTTTGCCGCACAAGAAAATGAAAGACCTGACCGAAAGGATCGCCTCCGAGAACGGTTTGCATAGGCCGGTCGAAGTGCTCTTGCACGAGGAAATACGCTCGCCGGTCACATATGGACTGCTCCGACCAGTGGTAATGATGCCGATCGATTCAAGGGAATGGGCCGAAGCAGATCTTCGCCGCGCGATCGTACACGAGCTTGAACACATAAAGCGCGGCGACTGGGCCACACAGCTGGCTGCCCGCGCCGCCTGCGCTTTTTACTGGTTTCATCCCTTGGTCTGGATGGCCTGGCGAAAGCTCTGCCTCGAGGCCGAGCGCGCATGCGATGACGCTGTGGTTCAGAACTCGGAACATATCGAATATGCGGATCAGCTCGTGACCCTGTCGCAACAGCTCTCCGAAACGCGGACACGACCGATTCTCAACATGGCATCGAGAAGCGACCTTTCGAGGCGCGTGACCGCGTTGCTCGACTCCGGGCAGAGGCGCGGAAGAGCCGGGTTTCTTGCGGCCGCGGCTTCAGTTGCCATCGCAACGGCTCTCGTATTCTCGGTCGGACCTCTTCACGCGGTCGCTCAATCGGTGACCTCGACAGCTCTTGGGTTCAACGATGAAAGTGCAGAGACGACCGCTGAGAAGGATTCGCCGCTGGATCGCGCGCTCTTCGAGGCTGCCGAAGAGGGCCTGACAGACGAGATCAAAAAACTGCTTGCCGCGGGAGCGGATATCAACTGCAAGCTCGACGGCGACGGAAGCCCTCTGATCGGCGCTTCCCGGAACGGTAACACGAATGCTGTGACTTTATTGCTCAACCGTGGAGCGGACGTAAATATGGCGGTTAAAGGCGACGGCAGCGCCTTGATCGCGGCAGCGCGCGAAGGGCATTTGAAGATCGTCGAAATTCTTCTGGACCGCGGAGCGAACGTCGATCTCTATGTGCCGGGCGACGAGAACGCGCTCATCTCAGCCAGCGGAGCCGGCAAGCTCGGCGTTGTGAAACTGCTCGTTGCGCGCGGAGCGGATATAAACGCGCGTTTCGAAGTGCATCTGTCGAACAAGACGGGCGAGACCGAATGGAGAACGGCGCTCGGAATGGCTCGCAAGGGCGGACGCTCGGACGTCGCCGCCTATCTTGAATCGATCGGCGCCCGCGAATAGGTCCCCGGATACGGCAGCGTCCTTAATTCCCGATATCTTGGTCAATGGCTGCCTGAACCTGTCGATGCATTCGTATCGGCCTGGACGGAGTCTGCCCGCTGCGAGAGATAAGGAACGGTTATGAAGACTAAACAGATGTATGCCGCTAACCGGTTATTGATGGCGTTCATTTGCCTGATCCTGCTTCAATCCGCAGTGTTCGCACAGCAAAGGCTGACTACGGATCGATGGCGCGAGGACATCGAGTTCCTGCGGGCCGAACTTCCAAAGCGACACCTGAACCTGTACCACACGACCCCGAAAGGAGATTTTGAAAAGGCGTTCGACAAGCTTTCCGAAGGATTGCCGAGCCTCGAAGACCATGAGGTGGCGGTCGAGCTGTCGCGAATCACGGCGCTGATCGGCGATGGGCATTCGGGGATCCGTTTGTATTCCGATCCGAAGATCGCGTTCAGCTCGCTGCCGATTCGGCTGTACCTTTACGAGGACGGCCTGTTCGTTCAGAAGATCGAGAAGGAGTTCGCGGAATTCGCCGGCGCACGTGTGATAAGGATCGGAAAGCTGCCTGCCGCCGAAGCGATCGATGCGGTTACACCCCTTATCTCAAGGGACAACGAGATGTGGGCCAGGTTTTACGCGCCCTATTTTTTGACCACGCCGGAGATCCTTCATTCTCTGCGGGTCACCGACGACGCCAGTTCCGCAACATTCGAACTGGAGAAAGACGGGAAGCGGGCAACCATAACTTTGAAGCCGAAAGGCAAACTACTGCTCGAGGGGCACGCACAGACCGAGAAGGGGATCGACGGGATCAGTTTCGTCGATGCGCGCGACCCGTCGGTTACGACTCCGCTTTGGCAGAAAGGGGATCCGGAGGACAGCTACTGGTTCGAGTACCTCCCGGAGTCAAAGACGTTGTACTTCAGATACAACGAGGTTCAGGACAAGGAGGATGAAAGCATCCGGGAATTCGCGGACCGTATGTTCAAGTTCATCGAAAAGAACGATGTGGCACGGATGGTCGTCGACGTTCGCTGGAACCGTGGCGGCAGCAATCTGCGTTCTCGTCCGCTGCTCCTCGGGATCATCAGGTCGAAACTCGACAAGCGTGGCAAGCTGTTCTTGATCACGGGCCGAAGGACCTTCTCCGCCGCTCAGTACTTCGTCAACGAGATGGAGATGTACACGAACGCGATCGTGGTCGGAGAACCGACCGCCTCGCACGTGAATCCGTACGGCGACAACTACAAGATAGTGCTTCCGAACAGCGGGATCACCGTGCGGGCCTCGTTCGTAAGGTTCGAGCAGATGGGGCCTTGGGACACGCGAAAGTGGACCGCCCCCGAGATCGCTGCCGAACTAACGTCAGAGAATTACAGAAAAGGGATCGATCCGGCGATGGAGGCAATTCTGAACTTCTCGGACGAGCCCCCACTGGATGACCTGATCAAGAGCACGATCGCTAAAGATGGCCTGGCGCCGGCGATCAAGTTATTTCGGCGGTTCAAGGCGGACAAGAAGAACAAGTATGTCGATTCCGAGGAGTTCGTCAACGAACTTGGCTATCAGTTTCTTTCGGAGAAGAAGGTCAGGGACGCGATATCAGTGTTCAAGCTCAACACCGAGTACTATCCGGAACGGGCGAATCCATACGACAGCCTGGGAGAGGCGTATGAGACCGCGGGCAAGTTAGAACTCGCGAGGCAGAGCTACGAGACGGGCTTTAGGAAAGCTAATGAAAGCGGAGACGCGGAACTCGCGGAAGTGATCGAAAGCAATTTCAGAAGGGTTTCGGCCAATCAATCCGGGGACAAATTTGAGGTCGTACTGGGAGGCAAGGCTCAGGACAGGGGAGTGTTTATGATTCAAACAACCGATGGAGGCTTCCTTTCAGTTGGAGCGACTCAGAGTCAGGGAAATGGCGGGGATGACGTTTACGTTGTCAAGATCAACGCCAATGGAACTCAAGAATGGTCGGCCTCGTTCGGCGGTGCCGAAGAGGACGCGGGATGGTCTGTGCTTGAGGTGTCAGACGGCTTTGTCATTGGCGGCTTCACAAAAAGTTTCGGAGCCGGTGGATTCGATTCTCTGCTGATCAAGACCGATCTGAAGGGCAAGCTGATCTGGCAGAAGACATACGGAGGAAAGGGAGACGAACGGACCTGGGGACTGGCGCGTTCCGTTGACGGAGGTTTTGTTCTGATTGGCGAAACAACCGGTGCATTGCCTGAAGGAGAACCGGATTGCCTCCTGATCAAAACCGATGATCAGGGAGTTGAGAAGTGGTCCCGGACATTCGGCGGAGAGAAAGGCGACCGCTGTTTCTCGATCGTTCCGGATGACGACGACGGTTACGTCATTGCCGGGCAAACTTACACCTACGGCGCAGGTGACAGGGATATGTATGTCCTGAAGACCGACTCGGAAGGTAAACTGATCTGGTCCCGTTCGTTCGGAGGCGATGCGTCTGACGTCGGACACTCCGTCACCAGGCTCAAGGACGGCGGCTTCCTCGTGACCGGATATACGACAAGTTTCGCCGAGGACGCCGATGACCCGTACCTGGTCAAGGTCGACGCCAGGGGCAAGACGATCTGGACAAGTGTCCTGAAGATGGAGGGGCACAACCGGACCATCACAGGTACGGAAACGACTGACGGCAACTTGTGCCTGACCGGCTTTTCCGTAAACCGGAACGTCTACGGGACCGCAGCCATCCTGCTCAAGGCGGACGCAAATGGAAATCTTAGGAAGGTGACAAACATCTTGCCGACACAGGCCGGACAAAGTTTCGGATACACCGTTTCGCCGACATCCGACGGAGGATGTGTCGTAACGGGTCACACCACGGTAAACAGCGCCGGAGATCTGGATCTGTTCGTTTCGAAGGTGCCGGGTGAGAAGTGACCTGCGATACAAGATTCGTCCGGCTTGAGAGTTCCTCGGTGCAGACACTCGATACGATTCTTTTCGTGAACCTGCATCTGTTTTTCCTCGCAATGTTTCGATCCGTCACCTAATGCGTGAGCGAAAGAGTTCCTTTGCCCGGTCATTCACCCGCCGGCCACTCCGCCGAATCTTCTTCAATGTCCCGCGACCCGGCCGATGGAAACTACAAGCCCCTTACAGACCCATCATAAACCCGTTGACCTGTGACTGATATGGTATTATGGTCATACCGAGAGAATAAGCAAGCCATACATTTTCAGCTTTAGAAGTTTGAGCCAAATATCCTTGAGGTTTTGATATGAGTATTGTTCGCACATTTCTGGTTATCGCCATCCTGCCCCTTTGGCTCGCGACTTTCTTGCCTTCCGAAGTCAGAAGCCAGGGGGCAGATGGCGGTAGGAATTTGAGCGCGGTCGATGCAGAGAAGCTGGATAGTCACATCAGGAATCTGAGGGAAAAGTTCCCTACCGCGCCCGGAATGGCGGTCGCGATCGTGAAGGACGATCGAATAGTTTTTTCAAAAGGCTATGGCTATCGAAACCTGGACAGGGGACTTCCCGTAAACGCCCAGACCCAGTTCTATATCGCATCGGGCACAAAAGTTTTCACCGCGGCGACCGCAAAGATCCTGGCGGAGAACGGCAAGATAGATCTTGATGTACCGATCAGCACCTATCTCCCGGGCCTAAAGCTGAAGGCGCCGCTTTCCGAGGAGCAGATCTCGTTGCGGGACCTTCTCACACATCGCGGGGGACTGAGGAGCAACGGGCTCGGGTTCAGGACGTCTTTTTCGGGCCAGTACGACAAGGACATTCTGATCGAAAATCTGTCGAAGTACGGGTACGCCACCTCGCCCGCATACCGTTACACGAACCTGGGCTATATCGTCACGGGGTTGGCGCTTGAGGAAGCGACGGGCAAGTCCTGGAAAGATCTGGCGCAGAGTCTGATATTCGAGCCGATCGGCATGCGGAACACTTCGTCGTACGCGTCGAAAGCGACAGCAAGTGGAAACTTCGCGCTGCCTTACGGATATGAAGACGGAGGCTTCGTCGAACTTCCGTATAAAGACGACAAGACGATGCACGCCGCGGGCGGGACCGTTTCGTCCGCTGAGGATCTGGCGAATTGGCTTATCGTGATGATGAATGCCGGAAAGTACAAAGGGGAGCAGGTCTTTTCGCCGCGCGTCGTCCGGGAACTCATCTCTCCGCAGATAAATCAGGACCGCACTTTTTACACATACCGGCGTTACGCGGCCGGCCTTGGATGGAATCTGGCGACGTACAAAGGCGAGGAGTTCATACATTCATTCGGCACCTTTGCAGGGTTTCGTCCGCACACGTCCTTTATGCCTGAGCACAAGATCGGCGTGGTCGTGCTCGTGAATGAAAGCGTCGAGAGTTTCTTTCTTCCGGACCTGGTCGCGAATGAGATCTACGACTATCTGTTGGGAAAAAGGGACTTAAGCATCGAAGGAAATCCGGCGATCGATGACTACCTGAGAAGAACGGAACAGAGGCGTTCGGATTCGAACACGAGCGATTCGGAGACCGGGCAGCCGGCGTCCATTAAACAGCCGAGCTTCCCTTTGAGCAATTACGTGGGTGTTTACAGCAACGATGAATTCGGCGAGATCGAGATCACGTTAAGAGACAACTCGCTTTTTGCGGGAATCGGGAGTCATTCGTCAAAGCTGACTCACCTGACCGGGGACTCTTTCGCAGTTGATTTCCTGGTTCTTTCCCCGACGACCTGGACCTTCGAATCGACCGAGCGCGAAGGTGTCACTGCGCTGATCGAGGGACAGGACAAGTTCCTGAAGGTCGCCGGTCGTTGACCGGCAGCCACCGCGTGAAGATCTCTGTTTTTCAATTCGCGAGAACATTGCGAAACAGCAGGATTTGCAGTCGGCCTGTAAGCAGGCGATCCGATCAATACATATATAAGGAAGCAATAATGAAAATAAAAGCACTCTTCGCAGCAATGATCGTCACGTTCGCGTTCTCCGTTCTCGCTCACGCCCAAAGCGACCGCGAAGCGGTTGAACGCGCTTCGATGCAATACATAGAGGGGTTCTATGAAGGTGATCCCGGGAAACTTACCGAGGCACTCGATGCGCAACTCTACAAGTTCGGATTCTGGCAGGAAAAGGACTCGGATACTTACGAGAATGCCGGGCAGATGACCTACGAAGAGGCGCTCGCTTACGCGGCCGACGTAAAGAAGTCCGGCAGGTTTCCGGGTCCTGACGCCCCCAGATCCGTGGAGGTCCTGGACATCGGAGAGAAGATCGCCATAACAAAGGTCGTCGCCTGGTGGGGCATCGACTATATGCTGCTGGCAAAGAATGACGGGCAGTGGAAGATCCGCCAGATCCTATGGGAAGGCCCGAAAAAAACAGCGTCTCCGACGCCGGCGGATCAGGAGAAGATCGGAAATACGGGATATCTGTACATCGACGGATTCTACAAAGGCGACACAGCCAAGCTGTCGGGGAGTCTGCGGCCCGCGATGTTCAAGTTCGGGTTCGGCTATAACCAAGACTTGCGAGCATATCGGCCGGGTTCACGAATGACATTCGATCAGGCGATCGCATTCGCCAGGAGCGTGGCGGAAAAGAAGTCGTTTCCGGGCGCGGATGCCCCCAGAAAAGTAGAGATCCTGGACGCGATGAACCACATCGCGGCGATCAAAGTAACGGCGTACTGGGGCGTCGACTATATGCTGCTGTCCAGAAACGGAGACGGTTGGATGATCGAACAGGTGCTTTGGGCCGGAGTGCCTGATAGCGATTGACGTTGGCGGCAAACATCGTATCGACCGAATGTCCCAATGGGGCTGTCTGAAAGATAGGGCTGGAAGCCATTCCCAGTCGTCTCCAACTAAGAATCGCGTTGCTGAGAAACATCAGTTGCCCTCGCTTTAGCGGGGGGTTACAGATGGGCACACAACCAATAAGGGGGCTTCAGCCGGCTAACTCGGGGCTAAAGCCCCATATACACCGTTCCGCAGCACTCCCCTCTGAAGCGGGGGGCAACTGATAGCTTGTCAGAACCCGCCGGGTGAATTTCTCGAGCCTTGTCAAAAAAAGAGACTGTCTTTTGAGACAGCCCCTGAATGTCCTTTGCGCAGTTTGCGCTCCTTAATCAGCGCCGTAGTTTCGAACCCGAATCATCTTCAAACCGTCACAGAAAGCACTCTACTTTGACAGCGCTTTGCGAAGCTCTTCCTGAAACCTGGCCGGTTGGTCGATCCAGATGTTGTGACCTGCTTTTTCGATAACTCGGATCTCGACATTCGGAAGCTCCGGAGAGATGTGACGCCAAAGCTTGTTTCCGAAATCGAGCTGTTCGTGATCCCCATTGATGACCGTGATCGGAAATGGATGAGCCCGCAGGACCTTTACGAAGTCGTAATCCTGCACGACAGTCTTGAATGCCGCATTTCCAGCTGATTCATTGAAGTGCGGTTTGACTGCCTTCATCATCCTCCATCGATCGACATGGTAAACGTTCGCCGCGGCGTTGCTGATCTTGTCGAGTTGAGCCCTCTGTTTGGCAGTCAGTTTCTGCCAGTTCTGCGCCATCGACTCCGACTCTTGCCTGGTCCTCTCGGAAGCAGGCTTTTCCGCTCCCGACATTCCGAATTCACCGTATGCCTTAGAAACAGCCTCACGTTTCATGAACTGGGCAAACGCACTGTACGATCCGTTCCGAAGGCTGCGTTCTTCTTCACTAAGCCTGGCGCCTCCCTTCGGATACAAAGAACCGACCATGACGATCTTGCCGACACGTTTCGGATACTTCTCAAGATAGAGCATCGCCAGCCGCGTTCCGTTCGAGTGCCCGAGGAGGTTCAGTTGTTCAAGGTCCAGAGCTTTTCTCAGTGACTCCAGGTCGTCGACGTGTTTTGCGACCGAGATGTCCTCATTCTTCGCAGGCGATAGCAGGGAACCCCTCTGGTCGTAAAAGACGAAGTGAAACCGGTTCTCGAGCCCGGCGACGGCTTTGAGCAAGTAGCTGTGTTCAGCGCCGAATCCGCCGTGCAGCACGACGAAGGTCTCTCCTTTGCCGATTTCCCTGACATAGATCCTTGCCGCTCCGTCTTCGCTTTGGAAGTACCAGTCGTCGATCTCCGCCTGCGTGTGTTGGCCTGAAGCGGGAAGCGAAAGGGCGAGCACGAATAGAAAGACTTGAAAGGTAGGTCGGATACGCATACTTGCTGGCCTCGCGGGGTTGATTGCTGACAAGGACGTGGAGTTTGGAGCCTACATAGACTTAAACACCGCGGCAGCACGATTTGTGTTCTCAGACCCTGCTGGAATCCTGGGAAATGTTTCCGATGAGCAGTACTTCGGATTGTCGGCGGGCGGAACCGTGCCTGCAAAGTTAAACCTGTCTTGATCACCCGCGTTTGGATGAAGGTCCGTGTAAGGTCCGCGATGCTCTCAAGAATTGGAACGCCCGTGTCTTAAGTGATCCCGCAGCAAGATCACCGGATACTCCCCGTAAATACCGCGAATATTCCGGACGAACTGAACCGGTCGTCGAGCCTGCGACTGCTTCCGAAAACGACATAGTTCCCCTCGCGAGAGATCACCGGTTTACCGACTGTCGCTCCGAAGTTGCTCGATACGCACGGATGCTCGCGCGGATCACCTTTCCCGAATCGATCTCGACTACGAAGATATCCTGAAGGCCTTTCGAATCACCCGAAACCGCATTCGTCGCGGCCGTCGCAAAGGCGACAAACTTCCCGTAACCGTAGATCGTGGGAGCAACCACGCGGTTCGAACTCTCATGGACTTGATCCTTATCGGTTCCCGGTAGTACTCCGGGACGATCGTCTGCTGGATTACGTTACTTCTTCCCGTAGACAGAGTAGATCCCGCTGCCCGGGCTGTTCGCGTTCAAAAGGTGCAGCAATCGTGCGCCTTTGATACACGACCAGAATGCGTGATAGGTCTTCGCGCCGGATTCGATCTTCGAGAACCGGATCTGCCAGTTGTTGAGAACGGTAAACTTCCCTGCCGAACTTACGTTGGCATACTTCATATTCCCGACCATGCCGTTCACGACCAGCAGTTTCCAGCTGTAGCTGTTGCCCGCGCCGAACACGAATTCTTCCTTCGACTGGTTGATGTTCATCCCGGCGTAGTTTCCTGTATACACGTGATAAAGCTGCTGAACGCCCGTGAAATCACTCGTCCAGGTGCCGCTGAAATCGCTCGCGGCGATGGCGAATCTGTTGTAGGTCGCCATCTTGCGAAGCGGGACCATCAGATCGCTCGAGCTGTCCCACCTGATCGCCTCCGGATCGAACCCGAACTGCTTCACAAAACCGCTCTTGTCGGGCGCGATAAACTCGATCCATCCGCTGTCGCCCTGTCTAAACAGGACGACGAATTTCGAATCCCCGGAAGCGTTGTCCGTAGCGTATCCCATCCCCAGGTAGGGCCTGTCATATGAGGTGATGTAGGCGGTTCTGTAGTCTTTCAGCTTGCTGTATCTAGGGGCCACAAGGATGTTCCATGCGGCGTTTGTAAGGGGCTCGGGGTCGGCGGGGAAGATCGTTCCCTCTTTCGGATAGTGAAGCAGGACCTTCAGATCCCCCTTTACAACCTCGACCCAGTCTTCCTGTTCGGTGCTTGTCCAGCCGTCGTCAAAATTCGATTCGTTGAACTTGAAGCTGCTTTTCCTGGGCGGCTGTTTTGAAGTGTTCTGAGCCGTCGTCCGGTCCGGAGCTTTCACTGCCGGCAGATCGATCGAACCCAGAAACTCCGCGACACTCTGCTGAAAGGACTCGCTGTTCATTAGAACAAGGATGTTCACCAGCTTGCCGCCGCCGCTGATGGACACCAGCATCACCGCGCCTTTCTTTCCATCGTTCTCATAGATCGCAATTCCCGTTTCGGCCGTCCAGCCGTTCTTGATCGTGGCCGGCTCCATCTGCGGCGCGCCCTCAACGGTGACGGCCTCTTTGACTATCGCTTCCCACGAGGCGTTAAAATTCTCTCTCGGGTTATCGCCGCCGGGAACCGGTTTGAACATCGTGATGATGCAGATCCCGCCGTCTGAATTTTCGGCTCCGTACTGGACAGCGTGCGTCTGCACCTCTTTCTGCCAACCCGAAGGGGGCTTGTAGCTGACGATATCGAATTTTTCCGTGTTTTGTGCGACGAGAATTCCAACGCTCAACAAGACGCAAAGACAGACACAAGAAAGACGAACCATTTTGTTTAATGCTCCTGGATTTTCAGTGTGATCTTTCGCGAGTTCGTCCGGGCCGTCGACGAAATCACGTTCCCGGGATGTATGCCCGTACGTCACTTTGGAAAGTGAGGGTGAAGCAGTCTAGCACCGGTGAATCACTCAAAGCAATATGATTTTTAAGTTCGATCTGAGGCGCGGTTTAGCCAGTGTTTTCAACGGGATAAGTGGGATCCGGCCGCGTTTTATCGGGGGGGGGGCGCTATCTCCAAAGCGGCCAACTTCGACGACGTTCTGGCCTCGTCGGTATACATTGCTTTGGACTATGACGAAAATGGCGCTGTTGCTGTATAAGTAATGCCGGGATATCAGGGATTCACCGACGTCGAACTGAACAGGCTGAAAGGTATGAAAAACGGAATGCGGGAATGGGCTGCAATTGCGGCGATGGCGGCTCTCGTAGCTGTCTCAAACTGTACGGGTGCGGGAAGCGCGGTTCAGGAGCAGGAAAGCTACTTGCTGACACCGGAAGCCGCCGGACCGATCAAGCTCGGAATGAGCATCGGCGAAGCGAGGAAAGCAGCGGAAGACTGGGAGTTTGTCCGCGCATTGAACGAAGACTTTCCGAACCCCCTGGTGGTCGAGGTAAGAAGGGAAGGCAAAACGAAACTGATCCTGAAGGCCTTTGAAGGCGAGTATGATCCCGATGCGACAACTCATCCGATAGATGAAGACGGCAAGATCTTCCTCATCGTGGTTCTCGACGGGGCCTTTCGGACCGAGGGCGGTGTTGGTGTCGGAACCACCGTCGTGGATGCCGAGAAGGTCTTCGGGAAGCTTGAGTCGATGTACAACATTCCAGGCCGCGGGGAAACGGGCAGGTTCAGCAAGCTGCCCGAGTGGGGACCTTACGGCCCCGAAGCGCCCGGCCTGAATTTCATCTTTGCTTCAAAGACGAAAGATACCGCCGGAACTTACGTGCCGGTGCCGGACTGCGAATACGACAATCCGGCGCAGTGCTCAGTCGCCAGAGAATACGCTGCGGACGCATTCATCTCGAAGATCGTCCTGAACCCAAAACTGGAGGAATAGCGACTCCGCCCGAACGGCGCGCTTTCATCACGGGTAGGCACGAGCTCGTCATCGACCCGGAAGACGAGATCGGCAGGGGTTCCTGATCAGATAGAGTGCTTGTAATTTCGAGAGAAGAAGTGGAGAGGTTGCTCCCGGTCGGGGAAGCGATCCCGTTCGTTGCAAAGGCGTATGCCGAGCTGTCCGGCGGGACGGCGAATATTCCGGACCGCATCGCGTTGCGGACGGTGGACGGAGTGACGCTCGTGATGCCCGGTCGTCTTTCCGGCGAGGAAGCGCTGGCGGTGAAGACCGTTTCTGTTTACCCCGGAAACCGGTCGGAGGGAAAACCCGCGATCTACGGCATCGTGACCGTCTTCGATCCCAAGGACGGGCGGCCTTTGGCGGTGATCGAAGGCGCGTATCTGACGGCTCTAAGGACGGGCGCCTCGGTCGGACTGGCGACAAAGCTTCTTTCGCGCGAAAACTCTTCGGCGATGGCGATGATCGGGCTGGGCGCCCAAAGCAGGACGATCGTTCCCGCGGTTTGCTCGGTCCGTAAGATCGAGAAGGTCTACGCGTTCGACAGCGATCCGTCGGCTTTCGAAAGGTTCGAAGCGGAGATCGGGGATGCGTTCCCGATCGAGCGGGCGGGTTCGGCAGATGAGGCCGTCGCGAATTCGGACATCGTCTGCTGCGCAACCACATCTGCAGAGCCTGTTTTCGAAGGAAACAGGCTCAAGCCCGGAACGCACATCAACGGCATCGGCTCGTTCACGCCGGAAATGCGGGAGGTCGGTTTCGAAGCGATCGGGAGGTGTTCGAAGATCGTCGTCGATTCCGTTTCGGGAGCGATGACGGAAGCGGGCGAGCTGATCCAGGCGATCGACGCCGGCTTGATCGTCGAATCCGATATCAACTGCGAGATCGGCGAGATCGTGCTCGGGAAGAAAGGGGGCCGGGAAAGCGAGGAAGAGATCACGTTCTTCAAGTCGGTCGGAAACGCGGCTCTCGACATTGCCGTGGGAAACGAGATCTACCGAAGGGCGAGAGAAAGGTCCATCGGAACCGAGGTCGATCTGGGGTGAAGGTAGTCCCGCTTACCTCGGAATCAAGCGGTCCTCCTTCATTCGGACGCGGAGAATTGAGGCATGATCGTTGATACCTGATCCCAGTCCTTATGACTGCGGAAGATTCTAATTTTCAAGTTGAACCAATTGTGCAGGTCAGGTCAGCCACCCGAACCAGATCTTTGCTTTAAGGAAAGAGCCACATGGACGTTTCATTGTTCAATGCACCTGAAGCCGAGCCACGTTTACGAGTCTCGATTCCTATTCGTCTGCTCGCAGCTCTCTCCTGCATCTTGCCGATAATCGGTGTGGTCGTGAGTTCAATGCTCGTATCGGAGATGTTTGTTGCGATGAGTGCGGATGAATCTGCAGGAACCGACCAGGTCATGGAAGTAATGACCAGTGCGTCGTTCGCTGCTACCGGTTTCCTTTATGTGGCAATAGTATGCGGACTTGTCGTTGTCGTCGTTCTGGTGCGCCGGACCTTTATTCCAACCAAAACTGCACCGCCGCCGGTCTGGTTCTTTGTGGCTGCCGGCGTTCTCTGTTTACTTCCCACTTGGCTCTATTGGAAAGCCCACCTATTGGTTCTCGAAGCGGTTAGCCCAAACAGCTCGATCCCGACTGATGAGATGGCAAGCACCGGAGCTTATATAGCGGAACTGCTTGTCTGGAGTATCGGTGCGGCAATCATCGCGTCCATTGCTTTGGTGGTGCTGGCCGTCGTGCCATTATCATCAGGATCGATCAATACACGGAATTCGCTAATTGGTGCGACGGCGATCGAAGTATTGTTGATCGGCATGGCGATCGTTGTTTGAAATTGAATTTCGATTCAGAGAAACTCGTAACCATACCAGACGTGCATCACAATTCTCACCACTCTTACTATGAATAAGAAAAGGGCGACCGCAATGGTCACCCTCCTGGATCGTTGAAGAGATAAGAGAAGCCGGGGAGATCGAAGCGCTGAAGGGCACGGTGCGAAGAGATTTTCCGCTTGGCAGGCTGATCCTCGTCTGCTCCGTCAGGAGCGCTAGCGACAGGCATAACAAAGAAGACGACGGGATAGGCAAGATAGGAAAGATGGCTTCTACCGACACGGTACGTTGCAAGGTAAACCGCA
The DNA here is from genome assembly GCA_024103495.1 of Aridibacter famidurans. Taxonomy (GTDB): domain Bacteria; phylum Acidobacteriota; class Blastocatellia; order Pyrinomonadales; family Pyrinomonadaceae; genus Aridibacter; species Aridibacter famidurans. The sequence goes on along the minus strand of JAGFIQ010000149.1, from coordinate 5,824 downwards.
ACGCTTCAAATTCTGACCAGCCATCCTGAAGATCCTGTTTATCCTGTTCTCTTCTCTTGTAACGCGTATCGCTTTCTGGTATCTCCTTCGTCCCCCATTGGGCCGGGTTTCTCTTTCAAGCCTTTGCTAATAACATCTGGCTCCGACTGAGCCGGTAGCCTCCGATCGATCAAAGGTCTGTAGGACATCCCTCTCTTCTCAGTTGCCCCCCGCTTCAGCGGGGGGACCGTGAGGCCCTGTAGATCATTTCGCCGGCTTCAGCCGGCTATTCCGGGGCTGAAGGCCCGAGATTCGTTGCGAGACCCGTTGACCCCACGCTAAAGCGAGGGGCAACTGAACGCTGTCGAGCTTCAGCCGGTCCAATCCCTAAAACACGAACTCCCTCAGAAGATTGAATCCGGCGCTGAACAGCAGGCTGTATCCTCCCTGCCGGAGTCCGTCCTGCGCGCTGTACCTGTCCGGGTACCAGACCGTCGTAGAAGTCACGTTTGAAACGAACGGCGCGGCGACCTTCTGCGGCGCGAAAACCGTTTTGCCGCTCCTGTTCCTCGCCGTGAATCCCGACTTCAATGCGTGCCAGGCCCGCTTTCCTATGTTCTTGCTCTCGCTCTTGTAATACTTCGGATCCTGTTCCAGGATCTCAGACCCCGCGTAGATCACGCTTTCTTCGATCACATTCTCCGCCACGTTCGAGGCGAACCGGCGTGCGAAGCCTTTTCCGTTCTTCTCCCACTCGGGCGGGTTCTCGCGGAAGGTCTGAAGGGTTGAGCCCACCGCCGGACCGATGTAGGACGTCGGACCAAACGCCTGGTTCAAGTACCGCTTGAAGCGCTTAGACTTGTTTGGAAATTCATAGCAGCGATCTTCTTGGCCTTGATCAGAACACCGGGCGGCTTTCGGAGTATCGGATTTATCTGCGGCCGGCGCAGGAGACGAACTGACGATCGGCACGGTATTCTTTTCTTCTTTAAAGGGACTAGCCTCCTGAGCCGCCGCGAACGACGAAAAGGCCAGCAGTATCAACGGGAATATAAAGCGTTTCATAGTGGATCCTTGATATAAGCGTTGAGTTCGCACTTCGTCCGCAAGCAGATTCAGTTCCGGATAAACAGAACCGGTTCGTGAAATTGCCGGCGCCAATCGCTATACTGTCCTTACTCAATAATCTAAGGGGGAAAAGATGCGCATAAACAAACTAGTACTGATCCTGATGGTCTTCGTTCTCGGCGCAGGCGCCGTTTTTGCTCAGGGCGAGCGGCCCGCGTCGCCTCGTGGGGAGGCGTCGACGCAGATCGGCGGCAAATGGATCGTCGTCGATTACGGACGTCCGATCCTTCGGGGCCGCCGCGGGGTATTCACCGCGGCTGAGGATTACGGAAAGAAATTGTACGCGGGAGCTCCTGTCTGGCGGCTCGGCGCGAACAAGTCGACGCGGATAAACACCGAGGTCGACCTGATGTTCGGCGACAAGAAACTCCCCGCCGGGGAATACAGCATGTTCGCCGAGCTGGGTCAATCCGGCTGGACGCTGATCTTCTCGAATCACGCGGCAAAGAACTCGGGACGCGAACAGGGCGACGGGATCTGGGGTTCTTACAATTATGACAGCTCAAAGGACGTGATCCGGGTGCCGATGAATGTCGAGACATTGCAGAACTCCATCGATCAGTTCACGATCGTCTTCATGGACGTCACGGATAGCGGCGGCGTACTGGGCATCGCGTGGGACAATGCGATGGGCGTTGCGGCCTTCAAGGTCGAAACGAAGAAAGCAGATTAGGGCAGGAGCGCTCTGCCTTTGATCCTGGTTGTAGTCAAGAACATGAAATGAGGCTGTCTGAAAAGGCGGCCTCTTTCTTTGTGCGAGAAATTGCGCCAGCAACTAGTGCGTCTACAGCGAGTCTGCATGGGCGGAGATTGCACAATGATCAGTTGCCCCTCGCTTCAGCGGCGGGTTCGAAAGGGCCGATAAATCAACCCGCCGGCTTCAGCCGGCTCTTGTAGGGACCAAAGCCTCGTATTGGAGCAATTCACAAATGCGACATTCAGCCCCGATGGGGCTGGGTTTTTCTTTGGCGAAGCCGTGCTATTGACATTTGGCTCCTACGGAGCCGGAAGATCTGCAGGTCAAGAAACACACTTGCGGTTTTTGCCCAGCGGAAACGGCGACCGCGATGGTGGCCCTGGGTTCTTGAAAAGTTTGTCGGAGCCGAGTTGGATCGAACTGCCGCAACAATTCGGGCAGCTTCCGCGACAATAACCTCCTGCCTTCTGAATCAACTCTGCTACGATATCGGTCATGAAAGCTGCCTGGTACGAACAGACGGGCCCACCCGGTGAAGTGTTGAAGGTCGGAGAGATCCCTGACACTGATCCAGGCGAAGGCGAAGTCAGGATCCGGATAGTCTCGTCGGGAATCAATCCCGGTGACGTGAAGAAACGCCAGGATACCTTCGGAGTCGGGATGGCGTTTCCGAGGATCATTCCCCACAGCGACGGAGCGGGCGTTATCGACTCGGTAGGCCAGGGCGTTGAGGAGACGAGGATCGGAGAACGGGTCTGGTGTTACGGAGCCCAGTCCTACAGACCTTTTGGAACCGCGGCGGAGTTTTGCGTCGTGCCTTCGGACCAGGCCGTGAAACTTCCCGCCGGCGTCTCTTTCGAAGTCGGAGCGTGTCTCGGCATTCCCGGGCTTACGGCATACCGGGCGGTCACGGTCGCCGGTGACCCAAAAGGAAGAAGGATCCTGGTCCAGGGCGGAGCGGGGGCGGTCGGTCAGTGCGCGGTGGCGCTGGCGCACAGCCTGGGAGCGACTGTGATCGCGACCGTCCGCTCGGACGACGACGTCGAAAAGGCAGAGTTGGCCGGAGCTGATGAAGTGTTCGATACAGGGTCGATGAGCCGCGAAGACCTGTCTGTCGCGGTCCGAGAGCTATGTCCTGAAGGCGTCGACCACATCGTTGAGGTGGCATTTCATACAAACATTGAAGCAGACGAAAAACTGCTTCGTCAGGGAGGCTCGATTGCGACCTTCGCTTCCGGCGTCCCCGAACCGAAAGTCCCGTTCTGGCCGCTTGTCTTCAAGAATGTGTCTGTATATTTCCTTGGAAGCGACGACTTTGAGAGTGAGGCAAAAGGCTCGGGAGCGCGCGCGATCAACAACGCACTCGCTGACGGCTGGAGCGGCCCCGTCATCGGCGCCCGTTTCGGGCTTGAAGAGATCGCTGGCGCTCATCAGGCGGTCGAAGGCCGGGAGGTAAGGGACAGGGTGGTAGTAGAAGTCGAAGGCTGAGAGTTTTCGGCAGGTTCCAGATCTAATTGTTCTGGGCATTCCTGCAACTTTAAGTCTGGACCAAAGATCGAGGCTAGCTCACCCACCACGATCGATCCATCGCTCTTGCCCCCGAAAGCGTGCTCCAAACCGCACCGGCGGTCCAGGAATGGATCCGGAAGAATGCGAACGCGTTCAGCCAGCGAGGCTGAACTTCTCCGGCTCCTAAAGGGGCCGCGATATTGTTGTGTCGGCCGCTTCTACAGACATTGCGCTCCTTTCGGAGCGCGGTGCATTTCGCGGGCTTCGTCTCCATCAGTTGGCCCCCGTTTCAACAGGGGGATCAAAGGACAACCTGATCCTCGAACATTGGACGATGAAGCACGCCCTTCTCTAACCGGCCGCCAGCGCCAGGCACGCGCCGACCGGATCCTCGACAGCCGCATACGCGTACTCCCCATCCGCCCCGCGCGTCGCCTTGATGACCTTACCGCCTTCCTCTTGCACGAACCGGAGACTCTCGGCGAGGTCACCGACCGGAAGGTAGATCATCCAGACAGGGGGAAGCCCCACGTTCACGCCGCGCGCGTGACAGATCCCGGCCGCCGGGTTTCCATCGCCGCCTAACATATTGTAGTCATCGTAGCGCTCGCCTCCGTCCTCCATATCGACGTCCTCCACCGTCCAGCCGACGACCTTTCGATAGAAGTCTCGGGTTGCCGAGGCGTCAGGGACCGTCAGGTCGAGCCAGGCGATGCACCCCGCACCGCCGGAGGCATCGCCTTCAGCTGGGGGAATCTGATCCGCAGGAACGACCGGGACGATACCGAACGCCGCTCCGTTCGGATCAAGAAGGACCGCCCACTGGCTGTTTCCATCGTCGTCTTTGCCGTGCATAAGCTCGCTCCCGCCCATCTCGAGCGCGCTCGCGGCGCTGGCCTCTACGTCGGCGACCTGTATGTGCGGCATCCATTGGAGCGGAAATTTCTCATACTCCGGGATACGTTCGCCCAGGCCGATGACCGGCATACCCAGGTTGTTCATAAGATCCTCACGCCAAAGCGGATCTCCTCCGGTTGTGAGTACACGCGAATAGAAACCGAGCTCCCGCTCGTGCTCGGGAACGGCGATATCGGCACTGGCGACGGCTCCGATGCCTGTCTTCAATTCCATTTTTTAATTCTATCTCTCTGTGCAGTCAGGATCCCGCGGGCACCCATTTAATCAGAAGCGTTTTACTCATTACCCAGATAAACGCTCGTCTGCTTCGCGAATCCTTCCTGGGAGATCATTACAAGACCGACTTCCGGTGAATACCAGGCTGTGCTTTTAAGGTCAGCGTTTGTCGTCCGTCCGTTTGGAAATGCAAGCTTGAACTTCGTATTTATATCAAGCTTTGCGGCATAAAATGTCCCGCCGGGCACCTCGATCTCTTCGTCGATCGCCAGCACCTTGACGGTCGACACGACATTGGTTTCTGTTCCTTCAGAATCCGCCGTTCCCTTCTCTGCCATGAGAGCCGTAAGTTCATATTTCCACTCCTTACCCACGGTCCATTCTTCGGTTGGAAAAAATACGCCCTCGCTTTTCAGCGGTTTGAAATCCAGCGGATTTTCCTGCTGCTGAAGATCTCCTACGAACTGATTGTTGTTCAATCCGTCTGCCGTACATTCCCAACGGACCGTAAGCGTTAACCCGGTCGAGAACTTGCTCAGATCCGTAAACGTCTTTCCGCCGTCGTAGTCCTGGCTGAGCTCGTATGTCGAAGAAGGTTCACCGAACTCCTTATCCCTCACCTGCTGTTCGTTGAAGATCCCGTATTTTCTAACGGTCTTTGTATCGATCGGGTAGTACTTGTGAAAGCAGGGTGACGACTTGGCGACCGTTGCGATCCCGTTCCCGGAATTCATTTCCGGCGAGGAATTCGCATCAGCTTGATTTGGACTGGAATCGGGTTGTGAGGTTTCAATGAGATCGGTTACTCCGGAGCATCCGAGGATAACCACGAGAAGGATCGACAATACAAACGACACTACCAGAAACGAGTTTCCTGTTTTCTCACATCTTGTGTTCAACATCTTCTGCCTGGTCGGTTATTCGTTGGGCTTTTCTATTTGCTTCCTTTATGCGACCTAAATCCCAGCGGATTTTTTCATTTGTGCGAACTTACTGCCTAAACCTCAGAAACACAAGAAATTCGACCTGAGCGATATAACCGGTCGTGTTCGAATGCTGGTATTCCAGGCTTCTTGAGAATCGGTACTTCTTCTCCTGGTAACAGTGGGACCGACGCTGAGGATCCTCCCAAACACCCGCCACGATCTATCCATCGCGCCAGCCCCCGAAAGCGTGATCCAGATGACGGCAGCAGTCGAAGAATGGATCAGGTTTGTTCAGCTTGCCGACTCTTCAGGCCGATCTTCTTCGGGGGCTGTCCCAAAAGCACGCCTCCGAACGACGATTTTCGTGGTTTTGCCACGGAGAAAAAAAGAGGACAGATCTTTGCTTAGCCGGTCACGGCGAGAGTGTATCTTTGCAGGTTGTGTGCGATCG
>JAGFIQ010000078.1 GCA_024103495.1 Aridibacter famidurans | reverse complement strand
CCTTTTGCGAAGGAGTCAGGTCGATCCCGATCAAGGGATCGGAATCCGGAGCGCCTTACGTGGGCGCCTCCTCGTGAAGGCTCGCGAAATACCACGCCATTCCGCCGATCCCCGCGAGCAGCATGATGATGCTGACGCCGGTCCAGATTATCGTCGAGCTGGTCGGTATGTTCCCGACCAGCGGTTCTGAAGGAAAATTGCTTGTGTAGGAGATCGAATCGCCCGGACGGTGCGCCGTCGACGCCCACGATGTCCAGAAGAAGAACGCCACCATCTTACGAAGCCGCTCGGGGTCTGACTGGGCGCCTTTCTGGATCGCGTACTCGGCGCTTCCTTCGCCGAAGACCTGCCTGTAATGCTCCAGGTTCTCGCGGAACGCCTCGGCGCGTTCCGGCTCGATCGTCAGCGTTCCTGTGGACGCGTCGTAATTGTTCGCGCGAAGCATCGACTGCATCCGCTGCCGGACAAGCGCCTGCTTGTCCGCTTCGACACTCTCGTATTTGCCTCCGTATTCGTCAGCGGCTATCTGGTCAAGAAGGTAAACGGCCTCCCTGTGAAGGTAGTCCGCCGTCCAGTCCGGGGCGACGTAGCTGCCGTGGCCCCATACGGAGCCGACCTGCATTCCGCCCATCGCCTGCCAGACGTTCTGGCCGTCCGAGATCTCTTCGGGCCCGATCACCTCCTCGCCGGCGGTCGTGACAACCCTCTGGGGTATCGGCGGAGCCTCTCGAAAGATCTCGGTGCCTATCCACAAGAGAGTCCCGAACGAGACCGCCATAATGATCCCGAAAACCAGCCATAGCTTCTTCATCCAGATATTCCTCCGTGCGGATCCGCCGCGAGGTCACGGCAAACCGCGTGTTCGTTTCAAGTTTGGTTGGATCGCCGGTTCCCCGGCCATTTGAAGAGTACCTGCCTGCCCTGGCTGGAAACATGACCCGGATCACAAACTCGCCGGGACATTTGGTGTAGATTTAGGTTGCTTTATACTAGCTACCGACCCCCTAAATCAAGAATCCGGCACGCGCAGGTGCCTCCGCCAATCAAGAAATGGGAGAACACAAAGTATCTTCTGGTACCACTGGCCGCGAGATCCGTCAGTTCACCCGAGCCGTACTAAATGACCTTCAGGCGGTCGAGCAGATGCTCGAGCTAGGCCTTTTTGAGGATGATGCGTTCCGCATAGGCGCCGAGCAGGAAATGTTCCTTGTGAACTCCTCGATGACTCCCGCACCGATCTCTTTGAGGGTTTTGGAGGACGCGAACGAAGAACGCCTGACGACAGAGCTCGGACTCTTCAACATCGAAGCCAACCTGAGCCCTTCCGAACTGGGCGGCGACTGTTTTTCGAAACTCGAGAACGAGATCGACGAGCTAGTTGAGGTCGTAAGGCGGTCTGCTGAGAAGTCCGGAGGCGACGTCGTTCTTGTGGGCATTCTTCCGACGATCCAGCAGTCGGACCTCGTGCTAAAGAACCTGACCCCGTACCCAAGGTATCTCGAACTCAACAGGGTGCTTACAGAACTGCAGGGGGACGAGCGGCTGATCCACATAAAGGGCCTCGACGAGCTCACCCTGCACCTCGCCGACACGTTCATGGAGTTCTGCAACACGAGCTTCCAGGTGCATCTGCAGGTTCCGATAAGCAGTTTTATGAAGCATTACAACTGGGCGCAGGCGATCGCCGGCCCGGTTCTTGCGAGCGCGGCAAACTCGCCCATCCTTCTAGGCCACAGGCTTTGGTTCGAGACCCGAATCGCGCTTTTCAAGCACGCTGTCGATTCCCGATCGAAGACATTTCAGAAGCGCGGACAGCCGACAAGGGTCCACTTCGGCAACGACTGGATCAGGACCTCCATGATGGACGCCTTCCACGAGGACGTGGCGAGGTTCCGGATCATCCTCACGCGCGAGATCGAAGAGGACTCGATCCGGCTTCTCGAAGAAGGGAAGATCCCCAAGCTCGCTGCCTGGCAGATGCTTAACGGCACGATCTGGCGCTGGAACCGTGCGTGCTACGGGGTCTTGAACGGCAAGCCCGGATTCCGCATCGAGGCACGTTTCCTGCCGTCCGGGCCGACCGTTCTGGACGAAGTGTCGAATGCCGCGTTCTTCATAGGCCTTATGACGGCGCTTCCGGAGATCTACGGCGATGTGACGGAGAAGATGTCGTTCGACGATGCGAAGGACAACTTCTTCAGTGCGGCGAGGTTCGGGCTGAAGTCGCAGTTCGCGTGGCTCGACGGCCGCGGCTACAGGGCGAAGAGGCTGATCCTCGACGAACTGCTACCGATCGCAAGGCAGGGACTGCAGGAGTTCGAGGTCGACGCGAAAGACATCGACCGATACCTGGGAGTGATCAGGGAAAGGGTGGAGATCCAGAGGACCTCGTCCGGCTGGATGCTCGAATCGCTTTCGAAAATGGACAAGACCGAGAAGATGAGCGTAAAACTGCGCGAGCTGACGGCTCAGCTGAAAGAGAACCAGAGGACGGGCGAACCGATGCACACGTGGCCGCTTGCCGAGCTGGAGGATCACAGCGACTGGATCGACAATTACCAAACCGTCGAGCGGCTAATGTCGAAAGACCTGTTCACCGTCCGGCCGGAGGACGTGATCGATCTGGCCGCGAGCCTTATGAACTGGAAGCACATCCGCCACGTGCCGGTCGAGGACGACGGAGGTAATCTCGTCGGTGTGGTCTCGCACCGAGACCTTCTGGAGGTGCTCTCGAAGGACAGGTTCAGGAAGGCGGAGGAGATCGTGGTCAAGGACATAATGAAGACCGAGCTGATCACGATCGAGCCCGGGACCGAAACGCTCGAGGCCCTCGGCCTGATGAGAAGCAGGAATGTCGGCTGTCTTCCGGTGATCGAGAACGGAAAACTGGTGGGAATGGTGACCGCCCACGACTTCCTTACCGTTTCCGCGCGTCTCTTCGAGGAAAGGTTGAGGAAAACGAAGTAACTTGTCAGATCGACGCCCGGAAAGAGCCCGGCGTCATTCCGGTGAAACGGCGGAACACCCGCGTGAAGTGGCTCTGGTCCGAGAATCCCGAATCGACCGCGATGTCAGCAAGAGGCATTTCTTTTTCTTGCAGAAGCGCGCACGCGAATTCGATCCTGCGCGCCTGAACGTATTCCCCGACGGTTTCTCCCTTGAATCTCCTGAACACGGCGGCAAGGTGGACCGGGTGAACACCGGCCTCAACGGCCAGTTCTGACGACGAAGGGCTCTCGCGAAACTCCGCGTCCAGCTTTTCGACGACCCTTCTCAGCCAGGCGGGCGGCCTTTTCTGCGGCGCGGTCTGCTTCCGTGCCGAACGGCCCAGCATCTCCAGAGTTATCCCTTCTGCGACAAGCTCCGAGCACGGCTGCCAGTTCCGGAACTCGTGATAAAGCCGGCAAGCAAGCCAGACCAAAGGCGTGCCCCTTTCGTGGAAATGCGATGGAACGTTCGCGATCTCTCTTAGCGTGTCGAGGCCCGAATTGCGTATCTCGATCCCGAAGAACTTGCCGCCTTTGCTGCCTATCTCGTCCTTATGCTCGATCCCGGATGGATGCCAAAGGATAGAGAACGGGCGATAAAAGAAACTGCGGCGGCCCAGCGATTCTGAATAGCTGCCGTCGAGAAGCAGGCAGAAGAACGCGAGCTCGTGAGAATGGCTCGGAAGGCGTTTCGCCGAATTATGGATTACTTCGGAGATGATCGATGAGCTCACCGAGCGCTTCTCGGCGACCGATCCGTAGAACTGTCCGGGTGTCAGGTGATTTGACTGAACGTAGGTTCTGGTCATTTTTTTTCTACGCCTCCCGCCTTCAAATGTTTCCATCGACCTTTCAAACGTGCAATACTCTCGGCCCTCTTGTATGTAAGACTGTCGATCGCGTCTGATCATTCCCGTGAATTATGCGGGGGAAGGGATCTGCGCCGCGGCCGGACGAAAGTACGGATCGCAAGGAGCCTCTTAAATATGAAACTCGAACTCTTAGATATAAATTCCAAAATTAAGTTGACGCTGTTCCTGATGCTCTCACTCGCGCTTTCGGTTCCTTCGGCCGCGCAGGACCTCTGTGCCGTGACCGAGACCACGCCTGCGACCGTCACCGCCGAATGGCTGAATGAGCACGTGGGACACGACAAAATGGTGCTGATACACGTCGGAAGTCCTCAGGAGTACGCCGACGGACACATTCCCGGGGCAGTGCTTATGGGAAACCGTGAGGTCTCGACGACCCCCGATGAGAGTCCGCTGTCCCTTCAACTGCCTTCGGACGACAGGCTCAGGGAAACGTTCGAAAAGGCGGGCGTGAGCAACGATTCAAGGATAATCGTGTACTGGGGCAAGGATTGGGTCACCTCCGCAACGCGGATATATTTCACCCTCGACGCGATGGGGCTGAAGAACAACGTGTCGATACTCGACGGGGGGATGCCCGCCTGGGTCTCCTCGGGCGGAAGCCTTTCGAAGGAGGTTCCATCACCCGCGCGGGGATCGCTTTCATTCACCACCGACCGCAACAAGGTCGCGATGGCTGACTGGCTGAATTCGAACCTGAAGAGCGAAGACGTGCGCGTCATCGATGCCCGCGACTCCAGATTCTACGACGGAACCTCGGTCGGAGGACATCCGCGTGCCGGACATATTCCGGGCTCGAAGAACATCCCTTTCAACTCGATCGTCGACGAGAACAACCGCTTCAAGGATGAAGCGACGCTGAGGAAGTTGTTCACCGATGCCGGAGTCGAGCCGTACGACACCGTCGTCACCTACTGCCACATCGGCCAGCAGGCGTCGCTTGTCTACTTCGCGGCGCGAAAACTGGGCTACAAAGTGAAACTCTACGACGGCTCGTTCCAGGAATGGAGCGCGAACAGGGATCTCCCGCTGGATGATCCTCTCGAAGGAAAACGGACGGCGGAGGTCCAGGTCGTCACGCCCGAATGGTTCGCGGCGCGGGTCGCGGACGACGATCTGCGGATACTCGATGTAAGGCTCAATGTTTACGACTACTTCACCGGCCACCTGCCGAACGCCGTGCATCTTGCCGACGCCGCGATGCGTGCTCCGCGGAACGGGTATCCCACGCAGTACCTGGATCCGTTCTTTTCCGGGCGTCTGCTTATGTCAGCCGGTGTGAAGAACAGCGACAAGGTCGCGGTCTATTCCGACGGCGACGGCGTGCTTGGGGCCACGATGATGGCGTACATACTGGAGCGGATCGGCCACAACCGTATCTATTTCCTCGACGGCGGGTTCCGCGACTTCCAGGTCTCGCAGAGGGCGGTTCAGGAGTATCCCGAGTACGGCCAGGTGCCCTCGTACGACACGCGCGACAACAACACGATCGCGGCGACGACGGAAGATGTGAAGAACGCGATCGGAAAAGAAGGCGTGAAGTTCATCGACGCGCGTCCTCCGAACGTCTTCGCCGGAGAGGTAAAGATCTGGACCCGGAACGGGCATATTCCGGGCGCGGTGAACATTCCCTGGAAGACGCTTGTGGAGGAAAACAACTCACACAAGTTCAAACCGCTCGACCAGCTCCGCAAGGTATTTGCCGACAAAGGGATACGGGAGTCCGACGACATAATCGTCTATTGCGGCACGAGCCGCGAGGCGAGCCTCGAATACCTTGTCCTCAAGCACGTACTGAAGTTCCCAAAGGTCCGGCCCTATGAGGGGTCCTGGGCGGAATACTCTAACCACAAGGATTTGCCGGTCGCGACCGGAATGTGAATTCACTCCTGAGGGGGAGAGAAGCGGAAGGCCGCCACGGCGCGTTAGCGCTGCGGCGGCTTTCCTGCATTTTGGAGATGTGATAAGACACAGGAGACGGGAGACGGGAGACGGGAGACGGGAGAAGGGAGAAGGGAGAAGGGAGACGGGAGACGGGAGACAGGAGACGGGAGACGGGAGACGGGAGACGGGAGACGGGAGACAGGAGACAGGAGAAGGGAGGCGGGAGACGGGAGACAGGCGACAGGACACAGGAGAACGAGTGCGGGCGACAGCGGAGAGACCATAGGCGGGAAGCGGTGGGCGAGCG
>JAGFIQ010000103.1 GCA_024103495.1 Aridibacter famidurans | reverse complement strand
CTTCGCCATCCAGATGGCACTGCTTGCCATTACCCCGCTCGGCGGCCTCCTCCTGGACTACGGCGGGTTCCCCGGAGGTTACGTCGCAGCACTGAGCATCTCGTTCGCCTTTGGGATGTGCGCCACCATCGCCTATGCCTTCATCCCCGAACCGCCGCCCCGACCAAAGACCGCCACCCCGGCCCCCGGCGTCCGCCAGGTCCTCTCGAACCGCCGGTTCCGTCTCTTCGTGGCGGCCACGTTCTCCCTTCACTTCACCACCATGTTCGCCGGCCCGTTCTTCAATGTGCACTTGAAGGAAAACCTCGGCGCATCGAACTTCGAGGTCGGTTGGCTTACCACGTCATCGGCCGTCGCCGCCCTCGGTGGGCAGCTCTTCTTCGGCGAACTCATGGCGCGGCGCGGCTCGCTCTGGCTCACGCGCATGGCCGTCCTCATGCTCCCGGCACTCCCCATCATCTGGGTATTCATCACCGAACCGTGGATGGTCTTGCTACCGAACATCGCCGGCGGGCTCCTGTGGGCCGCGTTCAACCTTGCGAACTTCCAGGCCCTGCTCGAAGTCACTCCTGAAGAAGACCGTGAAAGCTACGTCGCGTTCTTCCACGCGAGCATCTTCTTCGCCCTTTTCGTCGCACCCTTCCTGGGCGGCCTGATTATCGATACGTGGGGCTACAAGACCGTCTTCGCCGTCTCTGGCACCGGCCGCTTCATCGCGACCGCCCTGTTCTTCCTCGCGGTCGCCCCGACGGCGGGACGCCGGTTCCGCCTGAGGCGGCGGGCGGACCGTGCCCGACGGCTTTAGCATTCCGCTCGGGAGGCCCGCACTGCCTCCCAAACTCGATCTACCGAAGTGACTGATAGAACGCCTGGACTTCCTCGGGCGTGTCAAAACAGCGCTCGCCAACTACACCCGGCGAAGCCGTTCCAGCCTCTACGGTCGGTGCGAGTTCTGCGACGCAATGCAGTGTTCCCCCGGAGTTCATGCGCGCGTCATCCGCGCGGGACTCGTGAGCGAATTGGATCGCAAAGTATCCTCCGAGCGACACTGCCCCGACGCCGGCGGCGATCCCAACCGTCGCAGCGTGCTGCTTCAAGAGAAGTACGAGGGCCGAAACCCTCCACCTGCCGGTGCTCAGGACTGCACGATCTCCCCCTGTCTCGAGCTTGCTGTGCAGCTCTTTCAAGTGGTACCGCACCCCGTTCTCAGAGATTCCAAGTTCCGTGGCTATCTGGTGATTGGTGAGCCCTCGCTGAGCCAGAGCAAGGACGCGGCGCTCAGCAGCTGTCAGTTCTTCTCTGTTCGGTGACATTCCCGCCTCCTTAGTTCGCCGTGTCCCAGGAAGATGACTCATCGTTCATCACTCCCAGCGAGGAGTGATAGCCGTTGATGAGAAGGCTGGCTCCCATCTGGTAGGTGTGTTCCCAGAGGTTCACCGTCCGTCCGCAGGCTGATCTGGCAGAACCGGCCTTGTCGTTCCAACCGATCACGTTGAAGTCGTTGTATCCGTAGTCGCCGTTGCACGAGGAAGTCGAGTACCACTCGTATGACGAGCCCCCGAAGTTCGAGTGCTCCCAGATAGTAAACAGGACGTACACCGAATCGAGGCTATGGAGGTTCTGGGCAAAAGCCTCGGCTTCCAGCGGATCGTCGAAACAGTCCTTTTGAACGACATCCGATTGCTCCTGATCGTTCACGATCGGCGCTAGCTCGGCGAAGCAGGCGGAATACTCGGACTCGTCGGCATCCGCCCGCTCGGTTGCGAATTCTGGGATCGCCATCAGTCCGACCAGTGCGGCGGCAACAGCGAAGAGTGCGTGCGTCATTCGTCGACCAACAGTACTCATCTTGAGTC
>JAGFIQ010000102.1 GCA_024103495.1 Aridibacter famidurans | reverse complement strand
GGGCGACAACATCCAGATGGAGATCGAGCTGATCGCTCCGATCGCGATGGAGAAGGGCCTTAGGTTCGCTATCCGCGAGGGCGGAAGGACCGTCGGCGCCGGCACCGTCACCGAGATCGTTGAATAGGTTTAAGAGGATTTAGTTATGCCGCGTGACAACGTGATACTGCAGTGCACCGAGTGCAAGGAACGCAATTACACGACGACCAAGAACAAGAAGAACACGCCTGACAGGCTGGAGTTCAAGAAGTACTGTCGCCGTTGCCGAACGCACACGGTTCATCGAGAGAACAAGTAGCGGAAAAGTTCAAATTTCCAGATTTGGAATTCCGGATTCGACGTCCGGAATCCGCATCTGGGTTTTTGAATCTTAGGGGTATGGTGTCAATGGTTAGCACGTCGGTCTCCAAAACCGAAAGTCCGGGTTCAAGTCCTGGTACCCCTGCCATAATTTTTTAGGAGAGATCGAAGTGTCTACATCTTCCGACACAGTAAAAAAAGTTCAGAAGAAGGGTAAGGAGGAGTCCGGCGGGGTCGGGGAGTTTGTCCGCGAGACCCGTGCGGAATGGGACAAGACGACCTTTCCTTCTTCGGATGATGTCCGCAACACGACGCTGATCGTGATCGTGAGCGTCATCTTTTTCACGATTTACCTTTTCCTGGTCGACAAGGTGTGGGTGCTTGCGCTCGACGCTTTGACAGGGGCGGTGAACTGGTTAGCCGGAGTTTAAGGGATAAGTTCAATGAGGCAATGGTATTTCATACACACTTATTCCGGCCATGAGAACAAGGTGGTCGAAAGTCTCCACGCGCGGATCCGCGACATGGAGCTGAAAGACCAGATCACCGAGGTCTTGCTTCCGAAGGAGACCGTGGTCGAGATGAGAGGGAACAAGCGCATCGAGTCCACGAGAATGTTCTATCCGGGCTATGTGCTGGTCGAGATCGAATGCAACGATCAGGGGCGGATACCGGACAACGTGTTCCACGCGATCAAATCGACCCCGAAAGTGACGGGATTCCTGGGAGGCAAGAACCCGACGCCTCTGACCCAGGAAGAGGTGGACCAGATCGTCCACAATGTCGAGGTCGCGGCCGAGAAGCCGAAACCGAAGTTCACCTACAACGTCGGCGAGGTGGTCAGGATCAAGTCGGGTCCGTTCGCGAGCTTCACCGGAAAGGTAGAGGAAGTGAACGAAGAAAAAACCACGCTGAAGGTCACGGTGACGATCTTCGGTCGTTCGACACCGGTCGAGCTGAACTTCCTGGACGTCGAGAAGGTCACGTTCAGCGAGGACGAATAGGGTTTACGCCGGAAGGCGGGCCAGACACCATTTTATATATGAGGACATTCCCGGCCGGTTTTCGCCGGGATCGTAAATCGAAGAATGGCTAAGAAGATAGAAGGTTATATCAAACTGCAGATCCCCGCGGGAAAAGCGAATCCCGCGCCGCCGATCGGTCCGGCACTCGGACAGCACGGCGTGAACATAATGGAGTTCTGCAAGGCTTTTAACGAAAAGACCAAAGACGGCGATCCGGACCTGAACGTGCCGGTCGTCATAACGGTTTACGCGGACCGCTCGTTCACTTTTGAAACGAAGACGGCCCCCGCGGCAGATCTTCTGAGGAAGGCCGCCGGAATTCCCAAGGGTTCCGGCGAGCCGAACCGGGAAAAGGTCGGAACCATCTCCAGGGCAAAGATCATGGAGATAGCAAAGACGAAGATGCCGGACCTTAACACGACGAACCTCGAGTCCGCGATGCGGACCATCGAGGGGACGGCAAAGAGCCTTGGGCTTACGGTCGAAGGCTAGCCTTCGGCCGGCGAGGGAGAAACTCCGGCGGCCTGCCGCCAATTCAAAGGGAGTTTCGTTAGTACCTTACAAACAACGATGCCAAAAAGAGGAAAGAAATACAGAGAGGCGCTGGAGAAGATCGAGCGGGACAAGAAGTACTCGCTCGAAGAAGGCGTATCGACGCTGAAGGAAATAGCCTTCGCGGGATTTGACGAAACGGTCGAGCTGACGATGTGGCTCGGCGTCGATCCCCGAAAGGCGGACCAGCTCGTCCGCGGCACGATCGTGCTTCCGAACGGGCTCGGCAAGACGAAGTCCGTTGCCGTGATCGCGGTCGGAGACAAGGCGAAGGAAGCCGAAGACGCCGGCGCCGATTTTGTCGGCGGCGACGACCTGGTCGAAAAGATCAACGGCGGATGGCTGGAATTCGACACCCTGATCACGACCCCGGACATGATGGGCAAGGTCGGTCCCCTGGGCCGCGTGCTCGGTCCCCGCGGACTGATGCCGAACCCGAAGACGGGAACGGTCACGATGGATGTCGAGAGGGCGATCAAAGAGACGAAGGCCGGCAAGGTCGAATACCGCGTGGACAAGACGGGAGTCGTCCACTCGCCGGTCGGAAAGGTCTCGTTCGACGAATCGAAGCTGCTCGAGAACACGAGGGCGCTGCTCGACGCGGTGATCAAGGCTAAACCCGCTACCTCAAAAGGAAGGTATGTGAAGAAGGTCTGCCTTGCCGCGACTATGAGCCCCGGGATCCTTATTGACGAAGGGAACTTGATGTAAGTGAGGAGCGTGAATTGAAATGAAGACCAGAGAAAGAAAACAGGAAGACCTGAACGCCCTCACGGAGCAGTTCAACAGCGCAAAATCGGCGATCGTCCTTAGCTTCAGCAAGCTGACGGTCGAACAGGACCAGCAGTTCAGGAACGAACTGCGCGAAACCGGAGCGACCTACAAGGTCGTCAAAAACACGCTCGCGCGCCGCGCGGTCGAGGGCACCCCGTTCGAAGATGCGAGAGAGCATTTCACGGGCGTGACGTCGATAGCCTGGACGGAGAGCGACCCGGTCGACCTTTCGAAGGTCATATCGAAGTACGTCAAGGAAAAGGCGGAGATTTTCGAGTTCAAGACCGGCGTCGTCGACGGCAAGGTCGTGACGATCGAAGAGGTAAAGGCCATCGCGAGCCTGCCTTCGAAGGAAGAGCTTATTTCCAAGCTCCTGTTCCTTCTCAAGGCGCCGGCTCAGCGCGTTGCCACCGTGCTTAACGCCGTTCCCCGCGACCTTGCGATCGTGCTGAAGCAGATAGCGGACGGAAAGGGAAACGTCGCGGCTCCGGAAGCGGAAGCCAAGGAAGAGGAAAAGGCGGAAGCGGCTGAAGAAGCTGCGGAAGCCAAGTCGGAGGAAGCCGCCGAAGAGGCAAATTCCGAAACGGCGGAGGCTCCTGAATCGAAATCAGAAGAGACCGCGGAAGAGGCGAAAGCCGAGACCGCGGCAGAGGAAGGCGGGGAAGAACCCAAGGCGGAAGCCGAGGGCGATGCCGCTGAAGCCGAAGCGGAGGAAAAGCCCGCCGAATAGGCAGGGCGCCGCGCAGGCACTTTGAAGATTTTCCAAGTAGGCCGTACTCAAGGTAAAACGGGCGGGACGATGTGTCAGGTCGTCCTTGCGGCTCGGATGCAAGAGCGCTGTGATGCAGCAACGCGAAGGCATTCCGCTGGGTTCTCGCGGCTGACAACTAAACACACGAACCCCAGTTAGGAGGAGATACTTAATAATGGATAACAAAGATATCGTCGAGGCGTTGAAGAACAAGCCTCTTATCGAAGTTGCAGACCTGGTGAAAGACCTTGAAGAGGCTTTCGGAGTTTCGGCCGCGGCCGCGGCGGCTCCCATGATGGCAGCCGCTCCTGCAGCGGGCGACACCGGTGCGGCAGCTGCTGAAGAAAAAGACACGTTTGACGTGGAACTCACTTCCGCAGGCGCCGGCAAGATCAACGTGATCAAGGCCGTCCGCGAGATCGTCAGCGGACTCGGACTGAAGGAAGCCAAGGAGCTCGTCGAAGCCGCTCCGAAGGTGATCAAGGAAGGGGTCTCGAAGGAAGAAGCCGAAGAGATCAAGACCAAGCTCACCGACGCCGGCGCGACGGTCGAACTCAAGTAACCGGTTTGTTTGTACGGGCGGCACGCGCCTCGGCCCTGCGCCGGGGCGCCTGCCTGCCTTAATTCAGTTAACGGAAGCTCGGATAGGTTTACGCGTGTACCTGCGGGGCATATCGCGCCGCCAAACGCCGGAGAGTAATTGTCCTTAATGACGCTCTCGACAACTAGTTCGGATTTCAGCGCTGCTGACTAAAAAAGCGGTTCGGGGCTCGTGCGCCCTGACCGCCGTTGCTGTCTTTTGCCGGAAACGATCCCGGCACGGAAAGTTCTCGGAATACTATCAGCGATCTTTGGATCTGGCAACAGTTTTTTGCTTCTTTAATCCCCTGGGAATTTCAAGAATATGATCAACAATCCGCTACAGAACAACACAACAGGGTTGGGGCGCCGGACGAGCAAGGCTCCCGACCGCGTGGATTTCTCGAAGATCCAGACTTCCGCGCAGATCCCCAACCTGATCGAGGTCCAGCGCGAATCGTACAACCGGTTCCTGCAGATGGACCTTATCCCCGAGGAAAGGAGGTCGGTCGGTCTGCAGTCCGTTTTCGAAACCGTGTTCCCGGTTTCGGACTTCAGGGAAACTGCGATGCTCGAGTTCGTCGAGTACCAGATCGGCAACTGGCAGTGCAAATGCGGAAACCTCGAAGGCCTTGAGCACCTGCGCGAGGAGTGCAAGGAGTGCTCGGCGAAGATCAAGGTCGATCCGTTCGGTTCTACCGAGGTCCTTTGCTCGAACTGCGGAACCTTCAACATCGTCAAGCCTAGGCTCTGCCCGAACTGCGGCGAGCCGGTGGGCCTGAAACACAAGCACGACCAGCAGGAATGCCAGGAGCGCGGCGTATCGTTCAGCGTGCCTCTGAAGGTGAAGATCCGCCTGACCGTTTTCGACAAGGACCCCGACACCGAGGTCGCGACGATACGCGACATCAAGGAAGAGGAGGTCTTCTTCGGCGAGATCCCCCTGATGACGGACAACGGAACGTTCATCATCAACGGGACGGAGCGTGTCATCGTTTCGCAGCTCCACAGAAGCCCGGGCGTGTTCTTCAAGCGCGACAAGGAAGCGTTCAGTGCGAAGATCATCCCGTACCGGGGCTCCTGGATCGAGTTCGAGTACGACCACAAGGGCATCCTCCATTCGAGGCTCGGCAAGAGGAAGCTTCTGGCGACGATCTTTCTCCGCGCGCTCGGCCTTTGGCTGAGGCCGCAGATCGACATGTCAACGGCTTCCGACGCGATCCTCGAAGAGGTCGTTAAGAACGCCGAGTTCACGAACGCCGATCTGCTCCGAGAGTTTTACACTGTCGACGAGGTGAACGTCCGGAAGGGCAAGCTCTTTGTTCAGATCAAGAAGGACGGAGATTCGAACCTCGTCGGGATGCGAACCGGCGACGCCATCAAGTCCGGACGGAAAGTTATCGTCAAGGAGAACAAGAAGATCACAAAGCTCAGCCTCAAGGAGCTCCGCAAGGAAGGAGTCGAAGAGGCAGAGATCGACCAGACCGAGTTCGTGGGCGCCTATGCGGCGGACGACATCGTCAATATGGAGACAGGCGAGGTCGTGATCGAGGCGAACACCGAGATCACCTCGGCGAAGATGCTCGAGATAATCGAGCAGGGCGAGATCTCGTTCGCGGTCTGTTTTCCGGACCGTGATGTGATCGGCCCGATCCTTTCGCAGACACTGGTCAAGGACACGATCAACAAGCCGGTCGACGCGCTTTTGGAGATCTACCGCAAAATGCGTCCGGGCGATCCGCCGACCGTCCCGACCGCTTACAGGCTGGTCGAGGGTATGTTCTTCGACAAGCGCAGATTCGACCTGTCCCGTGTCGGAAGGCTGAAATTCAACATCAAGCTCGGCCGTCCCGATATGGAGGACATCGACAATCAGCTGCTCGAGGCGCGCGATTTCCTCGAGGTTGTGGATTACCTCTTCCGAATGAAGAAGGATCCCGACAACTACTACGAGGACGACATCGACCACCTCGGCAACCGGCGCGTACGCGCCGTCGGCGAACTTCTCGAGAACCAGTTCAGGATCGGGCTTGAAAGGATGGAGCGCGCGATCAAGGAGAAGATGTCCATTCAGCAGGACATGTTCACGACAATGCCGCGCGACCTTGTCAACGCCAAGCCTGTAACTGCCGCGGTCCGCGAGTTCTTCGGATCGTCGCAGCTGTCGCAGTTCATGGACCAGACGAACCCGCTTTCCGAGATCACCCACAAGCGCCGTCTTTCGGCGCTCGGTCCGGGCGGTCTTTCAAGGGAGCGCGCGGGATTCGAGGTCCGCGACGTCCACCCGACGCACTACGGGCGCATCTGCCCGATCGAAACGCCTGAAGGTCCGAACATCGGACTGATCTCGTCTCTTTCGTGCTTCGCGAGGATCAACGAGTTCGGGTTTATCGAGTCGCCTTACCGAAAGGTCGAGGACGGCCGCGTGATCGAGTACGTAAAGGTCCTCAACGGAGGCGACACCGGACTGAAGTACGGCGAGCATATTCCGCTCGAAGACGTGGACAAGGCGAACAACAAGCTCAAGAAGAGCGAGCGTGCAGCCGAGTACGAGCCGTATCCGTTCTACCTGACCGCCTGGGACGAGGACAAGTACGTGATCGGCCAGGCGAACATCGAGCTCGACGAGAAAGGCAATCTCGTCAACGAGCGCAACGCCGCGAGAAAAGCGGGCGAGTTCATCGTCGAATCGCGCGACGAGATCCAGTATATGGACGTCTCGCCGAAACAGCTCGTATCTGTCGCCGCATCGCTGATCCCGTTCCTCGAGAACGACGACGCGAACCGCGCGCTTATGGGCTCGAACATGCAGAGGCAGTCCGTTCCGCTTCTCCGCGCCGAATCCCCGTACGTCGGGACCGGAATGGAGAAGATCGCCGCCCGCGATTCCGGAGCGGTGGTCGTTGCCAAGCGCGACGGCGTGGTCGATTACGTCGACTCGGAGCGAATCATCGTCAAGGCGGACCACCAGGTCGGCGGGATGATCTCGCGCGAGGTCACGGCGGACATCTATTCGCTGGTCAAGTTCAAGCGATCGAACCAGAACACCTGTATCAACCAGCGGCCGATCGTCAGCGTCGGCGAACGCGTGATGAAGGGCCAGGTCATTGCCGACGGGCCGTGCACGGACAAGGGCGAACTAGCGCTCGGACGGAACGTGCTGGTCGCGTTCATGCCCTGGCGCGGCTACAACTTCGAGGACGCGATCCTCGTCTCGGAACGTCTCGTGAAGGAGGACTACTACACGTCCATCCACATCGAGGAGCTCGAGGTCGAAGCGCGCGATACGAAGCTCGGTCCCGAGGAGATCACGCGCGACATCCCGAACATCGGCGAGAACATGCTTCGCGATCTGGACGAATCGGGGATCATCCGCATCGGCGCGCACGTCGCTCCCGGATCGATCCTCGTCGGCAAGGTGACGCCGAAGGGTGAAACGCAGCTGACCGCGGAAGAAAAACTCCTCCGCGCGATCTTCGGCGAGAAGGCCGGCGACGTGAAGGACGCGAGCCTGACGGCGCCTCCGGGAATCGACGGCACCGTTGTCGATGTCCAGGTCTTCACCCGCAAGGGGCAGGAGAAGGACGAGCGTTCGCTCGCGATCGAGGGTCTCGAAGAGGACGCGCTGAGGCGCGACCTTGAGGACGAGATCCGAATCCTGACCGAACAGCGCGACGAGCGGATCTACGAGCTTTTCTCCGGACGCAGCCTGACCAAGGACCTTACCGAGGGCAAGGACGTGCTCGTGAAGAAGGGCGTTACGCTGACGCGCGAGATGCTCAAGGACGTGCCGATCAAGGTACTCCGCAAGGCGAGCGTGAAGGCGGGCTCGGTCGACATCGAGGCCGAGATCAACGACTACATGCAGCGCACCGAGCGCCAGATCGGGATCCTCAGCGATATCTACGAAGAGAAGATCGCAAAGATCAAGCAGGGCGATGAGCTGCCTCCGGGCGTGATCAAGATGGTCAAGGTCTTCGTCGCGATGAAGCGCAAGCTGAGCGTCGGCGACAAGATGGCCGGACGCCACGGAAACAAGGGCGTTATCGCGAGGATCCTGCCGGAAGAGGACATGCCGTACCTTCCGGACGGAACCCCGGTCGATATAGTGCTTAATCCGCTGGGAGTGCCTTCGCGAATGAACGTCGGCCAGATCCTCGAGACACATCTCGGCTGGGCGGCGCGCGTGCTCGGGCTCCACTTCGCGACACCCGTCTTCGACGGTGCGAGCGAGCAGGAGATCAAGAAGCACATCAAGTCGGCGAACGACCGCTACGACGAGCTGAAGCTGCCGCCTTCGGTCGGCCCTTCGGGCAAGACCAGGCTTTACGACGGCCTGACAGGCGAGCAGTTCGAGCAGAAGGTGACCGTCGGGTATATCTATATGCTCAAGCTGTCGCACCTTGTGGACGACAAGATCCACGCCCGTTCGATCGGCCCATACTCGCTTATCACCCAGCAGCCGCTGGGCGGAAAGGCGCAGTTCGGCGGACAGAGGTTCGGAGAGATGGAGGTCTGGGCGCTCGAAGCTTACGGCGCGGCCCACATCCTTCAGGAGCTTCTGACCTGCAAATCGGACGATGTGGCGGGACGCTCGAAGATCTACGAGGCGATCGTCAAGGGAGCGGCGGACTTCAAGCCCGGAATTCCGGAGTCGTTCAACGTTCTCGTCCGCGAGCTGCAGTCGCTCTGTCTCGATGTCGAGCTCATTACCGAGGACGACGTCGACGAGGAAGCGAAGAACGCCGGTGTTGAAGAACTTGTTGGTGGTTAACAAATCGGCGCCGGGCGCACCATGCCCGGCACCGGCCTTATTTCTGGAGAAATAAATGTTTCGATTTCAAAACGAAAAGACGCAACTGAGTCCGAATTTCGAGGCAATCCGGATCTCGCTCGCATCGCCTGAGAAGATCAGGTCGTGGTCGCACGGCGAGGTCACAAAACCGGAGACCATCAATTACAGGACCTTCAAACCCGAACGCGACGGGCTTTTCTGCGCCCGCATCTTCGGACCCGTGTCGGACTGGGAATGCCTCTGCGGAAAATACAAGCGTATGAAGCACCGCGGAGTGATCTGCGACAAGTGCGGCGTCGAGGTTACGCAGTCGAAGGTCAGGCGCGAGCGGCTCGGCCACATCGAGCTCGCGAGCCCGTGCTCGCACGTGTGGTTCTTCAAGGGACTTCCCTCGAGGATCGGGCATTTGCTCGACATCACTCTGAGGGACCTCGAAAAGATCCTCTACTTCGAGCTGTACATCGTCATCGATCCGGGCGACGTGCCCGATATGAAGGTCAAGGACCTGCTCACTGACGAGCAGTACCGAGAGAAGATGCAGGAGCATCCGGGCGGCTTCGTCGCCAAGATGGGCGCCGAGGCGATCAAGGAACTCCTGATGGCGATCGACATTCCGGAACTCGTCGATGAGCTCAGGACCAGCATGCGCGAGGAAACCTCGCAGCAGAAGAAGCTGAAGTTCTCCAAACGGCTGAAGGTCGCGAACTCGTTCTTCAGGTCGCAGAACAAGCCCGAATGGATGATCCTCGACATCATCCCGGTCATTCCGCCGGAGCTCAGGCCGCTTGTGCCGCTCGACGGCGGACGCTTCGCGACGTCCGATCTCAACGATCTGTACCGCCGCGTGATCAACAGGAACAACCGCCTGAAGAAGCTTATGGAGCTTCGCGCTCCGGAGGTCATCGTCCGCAACGAGAAGCGAATGCTTCAGGAAGCGGTCGATGCGCTGTTCGACAACGGCCGACGCGGGCGCGTGCTCAGGGGCGCCAACAACAGGCCTCTCAAGTCGCTGTCCGGAACGCTGAAGGGCAAGCAGGGACGTTTCCGCCAGAATCTTCTCGGAAAGCGCGTGGATTACTCGGGCCGTTCCGTGATCGTCGTCGGTCCGGAGCTGAACCTGCACCAGTGCGGACTTCCGAAGAAGATGGCGCTGGAGCTGTTCAAGCCGTTCATCTACAACAAGCTCGAGAAGGACCTTCACGCCGCCACTATCAAGCAGGCGCGCGAGATGGTCGAGCGACAGGAACCGATCGTCTGGGACATCCTCGAAGAGGTGATCCGCGATCACCCGGTCCTTCT
>JAGFIQ010000101.1 GCA_024103495.1 Aridibacter famidurans | reverse complement strand
GGGCGACAACATCCAGATGGAGATCGAGCTGATCGCTCCGATCGCGATGGAGAAGGGCCTTAGGTTCGCTATCCGCGAGGGCGGAAGGACCGTCGGCGCCGGCACCGTCACCGAGATCGTTGAATAGTTCCTGCCCGGACCTGCGGGCCGGCTTTCGGTCGGCCTGCGGGAGAAGGGAAGGCACTCTCGGACAAGAGATATGCTTAACGAAAAGATACGAATCAAGCTGAAGGCCTACGACCACAGGGTCCTCGACCAGTCCACGCAAGAGATCGTCGCGACGGCGAAAAGGACGGGAGCCCGCATCGCGGGTCCGATCCCCCTGCCGACGGTCAAGAACAAATGGACGGTCCTCCGTTCGCCGCACGTGGACAAGAAGTCGCGCGAGCAGTTCGAGATCAGGACGCACAAGCGGCTGATGGACATCCTCGATCCGACGGCGGAAACGGTTGACGCGCTGATGAGGCTTGACCTTCCGGCAGGCGTCGACGTCGAGATCAAGGCGTTCGGCACCTAGTTCGGAAAGCCGATTCGCAGTTTGAACAGCCGGCGAATGCCGTCCCGAAGGGCGGCGGAAACAACCGGCGGCCGATAACACACGGCTAACAGGAATATGATTAACGGAATCATCGGACGAAAACTTGGAATGACGCAGCTCTTCGCTGAGGACGGAACCGTTACACCGGTGACGGTCATCAAGGCCGGCCCGTGCGTGGTGGTCCAGAAGAAGAGCGCGTCGGGCAGGGACGGTTACAACGCCGTTCAGCTCGGTTTGGTCGAGGACAAGCCCATCAAGATGAAGCGTGTCACCAAGCCGATGCGCGGCCACTTTGAGAAGACCGGGGGCGGATTGCCGCCGACCAGGGTCCTCAGGGAGATCAGGCTCACTGAAGAGCCGGAAGCCGAGATAGGCGAACAGGTCAAGGCGGACGTGTTCAGCGACGGCGATATGATCGAGGTCGTCGGCAAGTCGAAGGGACGCGGTTTTGCGGGCACGATCAAGCGCCACAATTTTCAGCGAGGCCCAATGACGCACGGTTCGATGAACGTCCGGAGGCCGGGCTCGATCGGCCAGTCGGCAAGCCCTTCGAGGGTCCTCAAAGGCACCAAGTCGTCCGGACATATGGGCGACGCAAGGGTGACCGCGCGCGGCCTTACGGTCGCGAAGGTGGATGCGGAGAACAACCTGATCATGGTCAGGGGTTCCGTTCCGGGGCCGAACGGCGGCCTGGTGGTCGTCAAGAAATCGGAGAAGCAGAAAGGTTAAAGGCGTCCGGCCGGACGAGGCCGGAAGCCCGGGAGAAAGATTATGCCTTCCGTAAAGGTTCGCAATTTGAAGAATAAGGAAGTCGGCGAGATCGCACTGCCGGACGAAGTGTTCGGCGTCGAGATGAACGAAGGGCTGATCCACGCCGCGGTCAGGAATTACCTGGCGAACGCCCGTCAAGGGACCGCGAAGACAAAGACCCGCGGCGACGTGCGCGGCGGCGGAAAGAAACCCTGGCGCCAGAAGGGTACCGGACGTGCCCGGGTCGCTTCGATCAGGTCGCCTCTCTGGAGAGGCGGCGGACGTGTCCACGGCCCCGTTCCGAAAGACTGGTCTTACAAGATGCCGAAGAAGATGCGCAGGGGCGCGATCCGCGCGGCGCTTTCCGAAAGGCTCCGAGAAGGAAATCTTTATGTCGTCGAGGATATGAAGCTCGAAGGGCCGAAGACGAAGGGCTTCGTCGATGTGATGGCCAAGCTTGGGTTCTTCGACGGGAAGAAGCAGGCGAAGACCCTGCTCGTCGATTCGCTTGACAACCGGGACCTGGTCCTCTCCTCGCGCAACGTGCAGAAGACGAAGGTCGTGAACAGCTTCGGCGTCAACGTCTACGACATCGTCTATCACGAGAAGATCGTGCTCTCGAAAGGCGCGGCGGAAGAACTCGCGGCGATTCTGGACCCGAAACGCGAGAACGGCGCGAAGGAGGCTGCGTAAGATGAGCGAGAAGATGAATGTCTGGGAAGTACTCAAGGCTCCCGTGGTCACCGAGAAATCGGTACTTTTGAAGGAATCAGTCGAACTGGGCGAATCGCCTCAGGTGCTGACCTTCAAGGTCGCCAAACAGGCGTCGAAGGACGACATCCGCCGTGCAGTCGAAGAGATCTTCGGCGTCAAGGTGGCGCGGATCCGGACTCTTAACTACGAAGGCAAGATGAAGCGGCAGGGACGCCACGAAGGGCGCCGCGCCGACTGGAAGAAGGCGTACGTGACGCTGAGGGCGGGCGAGCCGCACGTAGATTACGCGGAAGCGATATAGCGTGAGCAGTGAGCGGTAAGCAGTGAGCAGGAAGCGGTGAGCAGAGAGCAGAGAGCGGTAAGCAGTGAGCAGGAAGCGGTAAGCAGTGAGCGGTGAGCAGTGAGCAGCAAGCAGGAAGCAAGAATTAGAGGTTAGATTGACAGGTTTGGGTGAGCGGGTACATTTTCACAGCTCACAGCTCACAGCTCACAGCTCACAGCTCACCGAAAAGAATTATGGCTATCAAAAAGGTAAAACCGACATCACCGGCAAGGCGGTATCAGACGTTCCTCAAGCGGGAGCAGCTGACCAAGGGCGCCGAGCCTGAGAAGTCGCTTCTGGAGCCGAAGAAGCGCATTTCGGGACGCAACAGCGACGGACGCATCACCGTCCGCAGGCGCGGCGGCGGACACAAGCGTTTCTACCGCAGGATCGATTTCAAGCGCGACAAGATCGGCATTCCGGGCAGAGTAGCGCAGATCGAGTACGATCCGAACCGCTCAGCTCACATCGCACTGATCTCCTATGTCGACGGCGAGAAGAGGTACATCCTTGCGCCGGCCAACATCGAGGTCGGACAGACGATCATGAGCGGCCCTGAAGCCGACATTCTGCCCGGCAACGCGCTTCCGATCGTGAACATTCCGCTCGGAACGGAAGTTCACAACATCGAGATGCGCCCGGGCAAGGGCGGCCAGCTTGTGCGCGCCGCAGGCGGATATGCACAGCTCGTCGCGAAGGAAGGAAAGCACGCGCTTATCAAGATGCCGTCCGGCGAGGTCCGGAAGATCCCCGTGGTCTGCATGGCGACCGTTGGAATGGTCGGCAACCGCGAGCACGAGAACGTCTCGCTCGGAAAAGCGGGAAGGAAGCGCTGGCAGGGCCGCAGGCCCAAGGTACGCGGAGTCGCGATGAACCCGGTCGATCACCCGCACGGCGGCGGCGAGGGCAAGACCTCCGGCGGACGCCATCCGGTGACGCCGTGGGGCGTGCCGACCAAGGGTTACAAGACCAGGAAGAACAAGCGCACGCAGAACATGATCGTCCGCGACCGCAGACGCAAGTAAGGCGGCAAAGCACTGAGAACAAAGGATTAAGGAACTATGCCACGTTCAATCAAAAAAGGACCTTTCGTCGACCTGAGCCTTCTGAAGACGCTCAGGAAGATCCAGGAGAGCGGCGCGAAACCGCAGGCGATCAAGACCTGGTCGCGGCGGTCCACGATCACGCCCGACATGGTCGGAATGACCTTCGGCGTCCACAACGGCAGAAGGCACATCCCCGTGTACGTGACCGAGAACATGGTCGGGCACAAACTGGGTGAGTTCTCGCCGACGAGGGTTTTCAAGGGGCATCCCGGGACGAAGGCCGAAAAAGCCGCCCGCAGGAAGTAGTCCGGATCTGAACCGGGAGCCGCCTTCGAGGCGTCGGCCCGGACGAAACTAACGGTTTCACCAAGACTATGGAAGCTGTAGCTAAGACAAAATATCTGAAGGGCTCGCCGCGCAAGGCGCGGCTGGTTATCGACCTGGTCCGGGGCAAAAACGTCTCGCATGCGCTCGCGATCCTAAAGTTCACGAACAAGCGCGCCGCCGATCCGATCGCCAAGTGCCTCCGTTCGGCCATCGCCAACGCGACTTACAAAGCCGAGCAGGAGAACATCGCGATCGATCCGGACGATCTTTGGATCAAGACGTGTTTCGTCGATATGGGCCCGACAAAGAACCGCCGCCGGCTTCGCCCCGCCCCGCAGGGAAGGGCTTTCTTCGAACGCAGGCACTACTGTCACATCACGATCGAGGTGACCAGCGAGCCGCAGGAAGAAAAAGAACAGCCGGTAAAGAAAGAGACCAAGGCTAAGAAGGCTCCCGCGAAAAAGGCGGAATCGAAGGCCGATAAGCCCGCGGCGAAGAAAGCGAAGGCGGAGAAGGCGGAAGAGGCCAAGGCCGAGGCTCCGGCGGAAGCCAAAGAAGAGGCGAAGCCCGCCGCGAAGGCGAAAGCCGGGAAGGAAGCGCCCAAGGCAGGAAAGGAAGCGCCGAAGGCGGACAAGGCCGAAGAGAAGAAGGAAGGCAAGGCTGAGGCGAAGAAGAAAGACGCCGAACCTTCGGAGAAAGAAGCGAAGGCTGAAGGAAAGCCCTCGAAGAAGACCGAAGCGAAGGATTCCAAGGACGCGGATAAGGCGTCATCTGAAGAGGAATAGTTCCAGCCGAGCTGGAAGGATTTTTTTATGGGTCAGAAAGTACATCCCTACGGATTCAGGGTCGGATACAACAAGGACTGGCACTCGCATTGGTACGCCAAGCACGAGTTCGCCGAATACCTCGCAGAGGACCTTGCGCTCAAGCGCGACCTGAAGAAGCGTTTCTCCGGAGCGGGCGTGTCGCATATCGACATCGAGCGCGCCGCGAACAGGCTGAAGATCATTATCTACACCTCGCGCCCGGGCATCATCATCGGCCGCAAGGGTACCGAGATCGAGAAGCTTAAAGAGGACCTTTCGACGAAAACCGGCCGCGACGTGATCATCTCGATCCAGGAGATCCGTAAGCCGGAGCTCAATGCGCAGCTTCAGGCCGAGAAGATCGCGTACCAGCTCGAGAAGAGGATCGCGTTCCGCCGGGCGATGAAGAAGACGATGGAAGAATCGCTTCGCTTCGGCGCTGAGGGTATCAAGGTGATGGTAGCCGGCCGTCTGAACGGCGCCGAGATCGCCAGAACCGAATGGTCCCTGCAGGGGCAGCTTCCGCTGCACACACTGCGCGCGGACATCGATTACGGTCTCGCCGAGGCCAACACGACGATGGGCATCATCGGCGTGAAGGTCTGGATCTACAGGGGCGAGATCCTCGATCCGGACGCGAACATGGCGAGGGGAACCAATACCGACCCTATAAACGAACCCAAGATCAAGGACGGCGGAAGGCGCGGCCGAAGGCCCCGCAGGCCGGAAAGGGGCCGGTAAACGGACCTCAGGAGTATTTAAGAGGAACAAAACATTATGTTGATGCCGAAGAAGGTCAAGTACCGGAAGATGCAGAAGGGCCGGATGCGCGGAAAGGCGCACCGCGGCAGCAAGCTGAACTTCGGGGATTTCGGGCTAAAGACCCTCGAGCCGGGATACATCACCGACAGGCAGATCGAGGCGGCGCGTATCGCGATGACCCGCCACGTCAAGCGCGGCGGAAAGATCTGGATCCGTATGTTCCCGGACAAGCCGATCACAAAGAAGCCGGCGGAAACCCGAATGGGCAAGGGCAAGGGGGCTCCGGACCATTGGGTTGCGGTCGTCAGGCCCGGAAGGATCCTGTACGAGATCCAGGGCGTCGAGGAAGGCCTGGCTCGCGAAGCTATGAGGCTCGCGGCGCAGAAGCTCCCGGTCAAGACCAAGTTCGTGACCCGCGCGGACCTTGAAGGGGGGATCGTTTAGAGATGAAACGCAAGGAACAGCTCGAACAGCTCAACAAGATGGAACTGCCCGAACTCCGCGAGCAGGCGGACGCGCTGAAGGAGTCGCTCTTCAGGCTAAGGTTCCGCAAGTCGCTCGGGGTCGGTGAGGTTGTGGCGGACATACGACGCGAGAAAAAGACGCTCGCCCGGGTTTATACGCTGATCAAGGAACGCGAGACCGCGGCGGAAGCCGAGGCCAAATAGTCGGGATATTAGAAGAAAATGGCGAAGAAAAAGACAGAAGAAGCGGTTGAGGAAACCGCCGCCGAAGTAAAGGCGGAAGAGACCGCGGAAACGGAAGCTCCGGCGAAGGAAGCGGCCGCTGAAGAGGCAAAACCCGCGGCGAAGTCGAAGAAGCCTGCACGCTCGAGGGCGAAGAAGGCCAAAACCGAAGATGCGGACGGTCCTCAGGACAAGCGCCACAAGCGCTCGGAGCGTATCGGGATCGTGTTCTCGGACAAGATGACCGACACGGTTGTCGTGCGCGTCGACCGACTGGTCAAGCACCCGATGTACCGCAAGTACGTGAAGAGACGGAAGAAGTTCATGGCTCACAACGGCCTGGGCGCCGCTGAAGGCGACAAGGTGAAGATAGTCGAGACCCGCCCGCTTTCCGCAAGAAAGCGCTGGCGTGTTATCGAGATCATTCAAAAGGCTGAGAAGTAGATTCCCGGGAAGGCCTGCGGCGGCTCGCCGCTCGGAAGCAACGTCGTAGGGAGTAGAAAGAGATGATTCAGATGCAAACCGCCCTTATGGTGGCGGACAATTCGGGAGCCAAGAGGGTCAAGATGATCATGCCGATCGGCGGATCGACCGGCAAGGTCGCGACGCTGGGCGACAAGATCAAGATCACGGTCAAAGAGGCCTCGCCTGACGGCACCGTCAAGAAGGGCAAGGTTTACGATGCAGTGGTCGTAAGGACCCGCAAAGAGGTCCGGCGCAAGGACGGCACGTACATACGATTCGACGAGAACGCCGCTGTCCTGATCAAGGAAGACGGCACGCCGATCGGGACCCGCGTATTCGGTCCCGTGGCGCGCGAGCTTCGCGAGAAGAACTTTATGAAGATCGTCTCGCTCGCCCCGGAGGTTATTTAGACGATGATCAAGCAGAAGAAACAGGGATCGGTCCGGTCGAAGATCAAGCGAGGCGACGAGGTCGTCTTTATCGCCGGCAAGGAATACAACCGCTACGAAAAGGGCGAGGACGGAAAGGCGAAGCGCGTGCCGTACCGCGGCAAGGTGATCGCTGTAGATCCGAGAGCGGGCCGCGTGAAGGTGGAAGGGGCGATGATCGTTTCGAAGCACCAGAAACCCGTGCCGCAGATGAACATCGAAGGCGGCATCAAGAAGCGGGAGGCGTGGGTCGATTCGTCCAACGTGGCGCTGATCGATCCCGACACCGGAGATCCGACGAGAGTGAAGTTCGAGCTGCGCGACGGCCAGAAGGTCCGCATCGCGAAAAGCGGCGCCGTTATCCCTGAACCTGCGAGGATCTCCAGGACCGAAGCGGCCCAGGAAGAGGCGGTCAAGGAAGACGCTGAAAAGCAGGCGGCGGCCGAAAAGGCTGACGAGGAAGAATAGGATTTGGGAGTTTGAGTCCCGGTAACGTGCTCCGCTGAAGCGGATTCGACGGGTCCCGGGACGTATTCGAGGAGAACTCTGGAAGATGGCAAGACTGAGGGAAAAATACAGAAGTGAAGTGGCTCCGGCCCTCGCCAAGGAATTCGACATCAAGAACCCTATGGCGATCCCGAGGCTCGAGAAGATCGTGGTCAACATGGGAGTCGGCGAGGCGATCGCCAACTCCAAGCTGCTTGATTCGGCGGTCGAAGAGCTTCGCCAGATCACCGGCCAGCAGCCCGTGATCACAAAAGCGAAGAAATCGATCGCGGCGTTCAAGCTCAGGGAAGGTATGCGGATCGGCGTGATGGTCACCTTGAGAGGCGACCGTATGTACGAGTTCCTCGACAGGCTGATCGCAGTCGCGCTTCCAAGGGTTCGCGACTTCCGGGGTATCTCCGCGAAGTCTTTTGACGGCCGCGGGAACTACACGCTCGGAGTCAAGGAGCAGCTCATCTTTCCGGAGATCGACTTCAACAAGGTCGACAAAACGAGGGGGTTGAATATCTCGATCGTTTCGACGGCCGAGACCGACGAGCAGGGCCGTGCCCTCCTGAAGTCGATGGGAATGCCCTTCCGGCAGAACTAGCAGAGAATTTAGACCCGAAAAGGGAAATCGTTATGGCAAAAGTCAGCAAGATCGTTAAGAACGAGAAACGCAAGAAGATGGTCGCCCGCTATGCCGGGAAGCGCAAGGCTTTGAAGAAGATCATCAACAATCCGGAATCCACCCCGGAAGAGATCGATGAAGCGGTGATCCGCCTCCAGAAGCTGCCGAGGGACGCGAGCCCTGTCCGTGTCGTGAACCGCTGTTCGCAGACCGGAAGACCCCGCGGATATCTCAGGAAGTTCGGCATTTCCCGCGTCGCGCTCAGGGAACTCGCCCTCGAAGGACAGATTCCCGGCGTTGTGAAATCAAGCTGGTAGGAAGCCGACGCCCCTTGGGCAAGGACCGACGACCATTTTACGGAGTAGAGACTAGTAATGACAGACCCTATAGCAGATATGCTCACACGGATTCGCAATGCTATCACCGCGAATCATTCCCGTGTGGATATACCCGGATCGAAGCTGAAGCTTGAAGTAGCTCGGATCCTGAAGGAAGAAGGCTATATCAACAATTTTGTGACCAAGGGCGAGAAGCCGAAGTTCACGATCCGCATCTTCCTCCGCTACGACGCCAAGGGCGTCTCTTCGATCACGCACTTGTCGAGGGTGTCGCGCCCCGGAAGGCGCGTATACGTCGGGGCGACACAGATCCCGAACGTGCTCGGAGGCTACGGAGTGAACATCGTTTCGACCTCGCGCGGCCTGATGAGCGGAAAGCAGGCCCGCCGCGAGAACGTCGGAGGCGAGATCCTGGCGAATATCTATTAGTCCGCAGCGATGCGGAACGGGCGCAGCGTGCGCTCCGCAAAGAGGTAACTATGTCGCGCGTAGGAAAGAAACCAATTGAAGTGCCGTCGGGTGTGACGGTCACGGTCAAGGAAGGCGAGATCGAGGTAAAGGGTCCGAAGGGCACTCTGACGACCCCGATCCCGGACGGCGTCGAGTTCAAGCTTGAGGACGGCCAGCTGACCGCGGAACGCAGGAGTGACGAGTACTCGGCGATGCACGGCCTTGCGAGGGCTCTCGCAAGCAATGCCGTCGTCGGGGTCACGGAAGGCTTTTCCAGGCAGATGGACGTCGTCGGCGTCGGATACAAGGCTGAGGTCCAGGGCAAGAAGCTCGTATTCGCGCTCGGGTATTCGCATCCGGTGGAATACGTTCTCCCGGACGGGATCGACGCATCGGCTGAGAGGATCCCTGCCAAGTCCTCGATCAACCAGTACCAGACCACGCTCACGCTTTCGGGTATCGACAAGCAGCTTCTGGGTCAGGTGGCGGCGGAACTCGCTAGGCTCCGCAAGCCCGACGCGTACAAGGGCAAGGGTATACGCTACGCCGACAGGTACTACAGGCTGAAGCAAGGAAAGACCGCGGCGTAAGACCCCGCGCAGTTTGCGCCCCCGCATGGCGGGGTGCGGAGTAAGCAGATATGGCAAAGAAGAGCAGAGCAGATGTCCGCAGATCGGTTCACACGCGGATCCGGAAGAAGGTCAAGGGCACGACCGAGAGGCCAAGGCTCGCGGTGTACAGAAGCACGAACCACATTTACGCGCAGGTCATCGACGACCTCAGCGGAAAGACGCTTGCTTCGGCTTCGACCCTCGAGAAGGCGTTCAAGGGCAAGACCGGCGGGAATGTCGATGCGGCAGTTGCTGTCGGCAAGATGATCGCCGAAAGGGCTCAGGGAGCCGGCGTTTCCGAGGTCGTCTACGACCGCGGCGGCTATGTTTACCACGGCCGCGTCAAGGCGCTGATCGACGCAAGCCGCGAGGCCGGCCTGAACCGGAACGGGAATGGCGACGCCGCAAAGGCAGAAACGAAGTCCGATGCCGCCGGAGGGAAGAAGGAAGAAGCGGCTGCCGAGTCCGAAGAAGAATAATCAGAAAATGAACAACCAACACAGAATTTCACCTGACGGGCTGATCCTCAAAGAACACCTGATCTCGATCAACAGGGTCACAAAAGTGGTCAAGGGCGGTAAAAACCTTTCGTTCGCCGCGCTGATGGTCGTCGGCGACGAGGCCGGCCACGTCGGATTCGGGACGGGCAAGGCGAAAGAGGTCCCGAGTGCCATCAAGAAGGCGATCGAATCGGCCAAGAACAACCTGATCAAGGTGACATTGATCGACAACACGCTCCCGCACGAGATCCTCGGACGCTACGGCGCAGGCAAGGTCCTGATCAAGCCTGCTGCGGAAGGAACGGGAGTTATCGCGGGCGGAGCGGTCCGCGCCGTGATGCAGGCGGTTGGCGTCCAGAATGTGAGGACGAAGATCCTCGGTTCGAGCAATCCGCACAACGTGATCCGTGCGACCTTCGACGGACTTCTGAGGATGAAGGACCCGTACGAAGTGGCGCGCCTCCGCGGCAAGCAGGTCGAGGAGCTGGTCTAGTTTTTGGCGGAGGGGCTCAAGATAGGGCCTCTGCTCCGCGGAAGGGCTGACGTTATGGCTAAGAAAGCAGAAAACAAAGGCGGGACGATCAGGGTCGAGTACTACAAGAGCGTGATCGGCTATCCCGGAAAGCAGAAGGCGATGGTTAAGGGTCTTGGATTCTCGAAGCTCAATCAGGTCAAGGAGATGCCCGACAATGCCTCGATGAGAGGCGTGGTCGCCAAGATCCCGCACATTCTCAGGATCGTCGAATAGTTACCGGACCGGCGAAAACCAGGAGTTTTCGCTTTTCGGTTTATTGGGAAAAGAAAATGGCATTAACACTCAACAATCTTAAGCCGCCGCCGGGGTCAACCCACAAGAAGAAGCGCCGCGGGCGCGGTCCGGGCTCCGGGCTCGGAAAGACCGCCGGGCGCGGACACAAGGGTCAGAAGTCGCGTTCGGGATACTCACGCCGCGCGGGGTTCGAAGGCGGGCAGATGCCTCTGCAGAGGCGTCTTCCGAAGCGCGGATTCACGAACATCTTCAAGAAGGCGTGGATCGAAGTAAGGCTTTCGACGCTGGAAGCGAACTTCAATTCGGGCGACGACGTTACACCGGAAGTGCTTCACGAAAGGGGACTTATCAAGAAGGCGAAGCACGATCTTGTGATCCTCGGAAACGGTGAGGTCACGAAGAAGCTCAACGTCTACGCGCACCGATTCACGAAGTCCGCGAGGGCCAAGGTCGAGAAGGCGGGAGGGACCGCCCATCTCATCGAGAAGACCGGGCCTGACGAAACGGAGCAGGGTTCTTCTGAGGAATAGCCCGGGCCGGGGGAGCGCGCGCCGATCTGCGCGCTCCGGAATCGCTGATTGAAGGATCGGGAGCATTATGGACAAGTTTTTCTCTGCAGTTCAGAACATCTTCAAGGTCCCGGAGCTCCGTAAGCGCGTGATCTTTACGCTGCTGCTGCTCGCAGTCTATCGTCTCGGTGCGCACATCACCGCGCCCGGAGTGAACAGCGAGCGGCTGGAGCAGGTCTGGCAGCAGGTCAGCGGCACGCTCCTCGGGATCCTGGATATCTTCTCGGGCGGAAACTTCCGCACGATCTCAGTTCTGGCTCTCGGAGTGATGCCTTACATTACGGCGTCGATCATCA
>JAGFIQ010000081.1 GCA_024103495.1 Aridibacter famidurans | reverse complement strand
ATTGCGTTCGGGGGTGCTGATTGTTATGCCCCTCGCTTGCGCTCGGGG
The DNA here is from genome assembly GCA_024103495.1 of Aridibacter famidurans. GTDB lineage: Bacteria > Acidobacteriota > Blastocatellia > Pyrinomonadales > Pyrinomonadaceae > Aridibacter > Aridibacter famidurans. The sequence goes on along the minus strand of JAGFIQ010000081.1, from coordinate 4,126 downwards.
TTCCGATTGCGTTCGGGGGTGCTGATTGTTATGCCCCTCGCTTGCGCTCGGGGTTCCGCTTGCGTTCGGGGGTGCTAATTGTTATGCCCCTCGCTTGCGCTCGGAATTCCGATTGTTATACCCCTTGCTTGCGCTCGAAATTCCGATTGTTATGCCCCTTGCTTGCGCTCGGGGTTCCGATTTGGGGTTCCGTTTCCGATCAGTCCTGCTTCTCCAGCAGCGCCTTCTTCGCCTCGAACGCTTCGTCGTACGCGCCGCCCTCAACCTTGCCGAGCCTCAGCGCGGCGTCGTAGATCTTCACCGCGTAGTCCGGCTGTTTGTAGAATTCGTAGATCCTGCCCAAAGCGAAATAAGTCGACGACAATAGTCCCGGATCCGTTTCCTGATCCGCGTTCCGCAGCACGTTCTCGTAGAACGCCTTGGCGTTGATCAGCCGCTCGTTGAGTTCCTCAGGGTCCTTGACGCCTTCCGCCGAACGGCTCGAAACGCGGCCCAGCGCGTAGTAGATCCTCGGCGATTCGGTCGGCATTTCTTCAAGCAGGACCTTCAGGGCTTGCTCTGCGTCCGAGAACCTTCCGGCGTCCGCCATCTTGTCGATATCGAGCAATCTGGTCGTCAAAGGATTTTCCACAAGCGTTGTCTCGATGACCAGGGTCGTTCCACGACGAGCCTTCTCTTCCATCGCCCTCTTCCGAGCGTCGGCGACGCTTCCCAGGCGGCCTTTTTCCTTCGCCGGATCGATCGAGAGGACCCAGTCCTTCAGCGAATTGCCCACGTCAAACCCCGATTCCTCGATCCCGCGAAGCTTCTCCGCAAAGTAGAATGCCAAAAGCGCACCGTCCTCATAACTCTCCGAGAGCCTCAGTGCAGCCTCGTCCGAGAGGATCCCTTTCACGCGATCCAGTTCCGCCACGACCGCCTGTTTCTCAGCGTCGGTCTTCATAAGGGGGATCTTCCGGCGTGCCTGCGAAGTCGCGAGCTGTTCCTTGCGGTACTGCTCCTCGCGGGCGTCGACGGCGGCCACCAGCGAACGCGTGATCGTAAGGAACGGGTCCGGCGAAACATTTCCTCCCGCGTCTCTTCGATCGCTGATCAGCGACCGGATCGCCTCCTGCTTTTCACGAACCTCCCTGGAACTCTGAAGCACCAGCGGATCCAGCACGAACTGAAGATAAGCGCGCCGCACCTGCGACGTGCCCAGGTTCGAGTTTGGGGGAACGACCGCGTAATAATCGTCGGTGATGTTCAGAAAGTTGATCGTGTCCTTGCCGTTGAGCATCTCCGGCACGATCGTGAACCGGCGTTCGCGTTCCCTGGGCTCGTAGGTCGTGATCGTCTCTTTGCCCTTCTTCGTCTCGACCTTCACCCGGTCGATGTAGGTAAGCGCGGGCCTCGTATTCAGGTAGTCAAGGACGTCCGTAACCATCTCGCGGGCAGACGGACGAAGCTCTTCAGAGATCTCAACGTATTCCGCGTGGATCTTGTCGATCTCGGCGGCTATTCCCGCCGATCTGTAGTACTCGCGGACAAGGACCGAAAAATCAAGCACTTCGAGAAGGTCGTCGGGCAGGTCGATCGAACGGAAGGGTTCAGCGAGATCGGGTGCGGGAGACAGCGAATATGCCATCGAGATGAAAGGAGCTTCGAGCTCTGCCGGCGTCAGATCGGGATTCCGCTTCCTGTACTGATTGACGAAGATCTCGATCCTGTTCCTAAGGTCCGGATCGATACCCTTCGACGCTTCCCGGAGCCTCTTGCGCAGCTCTTCGCCACGGGGCGTGAGGTCCGTTTGCATTCCCGCGACCTCAAGCGTCGCCAGCACCGCGATAAGGCGCTTGTCCGGCTCGATGCGGACACCGTAACTCGAAAGGTCGAACAGCGCAGTGTCCTGGGCGAACGCACAGACCGAAAGCGCGAATAGCACGAAGATCGATATTGCTCTCTTCATCTTGACTGTCTTCTTTAGAAAGGAAAAAGGCAAAGAACACAAACGGAGCAAGGGAAACAAGGGGGGTAAAAGCAACCGATGTCTGTTTGTGTCTTTGCACTGACGGTGATGCGGCCTTGCCGTCAATAGATGCTTTTCCAAAGGCAAAACGAAGGACAGCGGATCGCCTTGCATCCCCTGTCCTTCGTCGTTCGAAAACCCGCGCGGCGCCTGGCCGCGTGCCTATTCGTAACTGGCGAGCGCTTCACCTTCGTCTTCGAACGTATCGAAGACCGTGAGCAGCTTCGTGATCGCCAGAAGGTCCTGGATCTTCTGGGTCAGGTTCAGGAGCTTCAGGCTTCCGGATTCCTTGTTGACGGCTGTGAAGCTCGATACCAGTTCGCCTATGCCGCTCGAATCTATGTAACCGACATCGGAAAGATTCAAAAGGATCTTCTTCTTGCCCTCGCCGAGCAGGCGGCGAATGGTGTTGCGGAGTGCGACACTTCCTTCACCGATCGTCACCTTGCCGCTCATGTCGAGTATGGTGACATCGCCGGCCTGACGTTCCGAAATATTGAGTTCAGCCATTTTTATCTCCTGGAATTTAGTTTGAAAATGTAAACGCAGATTCTAAGCGAAACCCGCCGAAAAATCCAAGCACCGCAGGCTTTTCAAAACTCCTTTACCATACGGACAAGCATTCCCCCTTCCGGATGGTTATGCCATTCGACCGTGGTAACGAAGTTCTGCATGAACAGTATTCCGCGGCCGTTTTCTTTCAGCAGATTCTCGGGATTCGTAGGGTCCGGCACGTCCTCAACGTTGAATCCTCTCCCATAATCGCGGACCGTGATCTCGAGTCCTGCGGAAGTGTCAGCGAGTGATATCTCAACCGACTTGCTCTCGTCAAGGCCATTCCCGTGCTTCACGGCATTCGCGACGGCTTCCCGCACGGCCATGTCGATGCCGAAGATCGCGTCGTCAGAAAAACCCAGGCCCTTCGCGTACGTGACCGCTTTGGTCACCGCTTCGTCGATCGCCTCGATCTTGCTGGAAATGGTGATCTGCTCCCTTTTCTCGCCCACACCTGTACTAAAAGAATGCCCCTTGATGTATGTTTGGATTCCCCACAAGTTAGCTTTTTACCAAGGCTTATGTCAAGAACGTCGGCTCCCGGAGCTGTCCGGCCGGCTTCCTGCCCGGGTGCCGTTCTGCTAATGTTTTGAATCTCGATATGAGGATCACAAAGGCACGGGAGATCAGGGGGACCGCGCGGGTTCCGGGCGACAAGTCGATATCGCACAGAGCGGCGATCATCGGCTCGGTCGCCGAAGGCGTGACAGAGATCTGCAACTTCGCAACCAGCACCGACTGCGCTTCGACCCTCGAATGCCTTTCGGCACTGGGGGTCCGGATCGAGCGCGAGGGAACGATCGTGAGGATCTCCGGCGAAGGTAAACACGGTCTCTGGGAACCTCGTGGCGAGCTATACTGCGGGAACAGCGGGACGACAGCCCGGCTCCTGGCGGGCGTTCTCGCCGGACAACAGTTCAAGTCCGTCCTCAAGGGAGACAGGTCGCTGAGTTCTCGGCCGATGGCCAGGATCATATCGCCGCTCGGCAGAATGGGCGCTGTCGTTGAATGCGTCGACGACATGCTTCCCCTCGCCATCAGGGGACGCCGGCCGTTGACCGCGATCAGCCACCGGCAGACCGTCGCATCCGCACAGGTCAAGTCCGGCGTGCTTCTCGCGGGCCTCTACGCCGAGGGGACGACGTCCGTGACGGAACCCCGATCGGACAAGCCGGGACCCGTTTCCCGCGATCATACCGAGCTGATGCTTAGGGCATTTGGCGCGGATATAGACGAAGGTGATATCCGTACCGGAGAGCACTTAGAGCACACGGTGTCGATCGTCGGCGATTCGCGGCTCGTGGGCCGGAAGGTATCCGTTCCGGGAGACATCTCTTCGGCGGCCTTCTTCATTGCTGCCGCGGCCGGACTCGAGGGGTCATTTCTAGAGATACGGGAAGTCGGCCTGAACCCGACACGGTTGGGAGTGATCGATTCGTTTCGAAGGATGGGTGCCTCGATCGACATTGAGGTAACGGCAGAGCAAGGCGGCGAGCCGTCCGGCACGATCTCGGTAAAGGGAGGTCTCGAATCTCCGAAAGACGCAGTGGTCATCGGCGGGCG
>JAGFIQ010000079.1 GCA_024103495.1 Aridibacter famidurans | reverse complement strand
GTGGGTCGGTGCGAGGGGTCCAGGAGCAGCGGATGCGCCGGGACAGTCATACGGGCAGCGTGGCAGGCGGAGCGGCGCAGCCCGTAGGGGCGCCTGTCGCCAATTCCAATGCTGAGGACCGAGGACTGACGACCGATCGGTTCAGGTGAGGCGGTATTTCTTGTTGCGCTTCCCGGGCTGGATGGCCTCGACCTTGTCGTCAAGCGTTAGCGCGACGAGCAGCGACCACGTGAAGTACCCGTCGTACTCGGGGAGGTGAAGCGCGAAACCCGCCGCGTCCTCAATCGCCTTCTGTCCGAGGCCGGGACCGTCCGGAGCGCATTCTGGGAGGGTGCGCATGGTCTCAATCAGGTGGGTCTTGCAGAGGTCGATGAGGGCTTGTCCGCTGGCCATGGCGGCAATTCCTAAACCCCGACGTCACGTCGAAGTGCGTCCAGTTCGAGGATAGCCCTTTCTACCTCTTCCTTAGACAGATGCGGCTTTAGGTTTATGACGGCATCCCTCACTTGGGGAAGCTCCGACACACCGAAGGTGCGTCGAACATACTCAGCTGTCGCGATCGCTTCGAGGGAACGTACCGTCTTGGTCGCCATGCCTTGTGCCAGCGCCCGAAGACCTCGTGCGGCGTCTTCTCCGACTAGGTCGATCGCTTCCAATGATGAGTATGGTTCCTGTAACGAATGCCGGGCGCCATAACCAGCGGGATCGGCTTCTGCGAGGATGACCCCAACCCCTTGCAAGGCTGCGATTTCTGAGTCCAACTCTCGCGAATAGGGCCCGTGAAGGTAGAGCTCGAATTCATGCCGCGGTTGGAGAAGCCGCCAGCCTTCGGCAAGATAAAGGAACTTATGAATGTGCGTACGACCGACTCGGGGTGAAACCGAGTTCATTAGCCGCAGAGAAACAACGATATCTGTGAGTTCGCCGGTTTTCATGATTCGCCGCCTTCATGGCCTCGAGGAGGGAGCTCCCCCTTGACCAGAGTTAGAACATCTGTTCTATTTTGCTCGTCGGCGTAGATTCGCGCAAGCCAGATAGGCTGAAGTGCTCGAATCGTCGTGGAGCGGGACATAATGTCCTCGTTCTGGTCGGTCTCAGGGTCGACGATCAGCACCTGCCCGACCGTTAAGCTCTTGGAGCTCTTTCGGCTGTCGCCTACAAAGGCCCCCTCTCCGAACTTCGCGTCGATCTTGTCGCGTATCCGGTCGACCAGCTCAAGATCGACCCGAAGATCGTTCGGCGTGAGTTCGTAAACCCTTCGAAAGTGTCGCCGTTTGGTGATCGCGGCACCGTTTCGGTCGTCACCTTGTTCACGGATGAGTCCCAGTACCTTTACATCGTCCCACTCCAGATAGCTGGTCGGGTCGTCCGGGTAGCGACCGTCGGGAAGATGCTGCTTCAGAAACCGAATCAGGTGTTCGTCGTACGCCACACGGATGTCGTGGAAATACACCTGGGAAAACATAAAGAAGCGGGCCGTGAGAAGTCCTTCCGCAGCATGCATGCCCCCGTATTCCAGTGCCAGCGTGATCTGCCCGTCGTCGTTGCGAGCAAGCATGAGCGTTTCGACCAACCGGGGCAAATCGAACACGCCGTAGCTCACGCCGCACATGACGGAATCCCGGCGCAGATAGTCCATGCGGTCGACTCCCAGGTCCCCCGCGATGAGTTCCTTGGCCACGAGTTGCGCCTGTCCGTTTGCGATGCCAAGGCCCGAGGCAACATATGCGACCTCGTCGGGATCCAGACGGAACGCTCCGGTGGACCGCAGAATCTCCGCGATGGGGTCTGACCTGATGAGTTCTGCGGTCATTTCCTCGTGGTTCTTGAACTTGCCTGTGAAAAGAGCGTCCCCGGCATGAGAGAACGGCGCATGTCCAACGTCGTGGAGTAGTCCGGCGGCCCGAATCGTCGCCCGCCATCGACCGTGTTCATGGTCGTCGCCGAACACCTCGCTTGCTAGGCCCCGGCTGTGGCGAATGATTGAGTCGAACGCCCGTCCGGCGAGTTCCATCGTGCCGATTGCGTGCTCGAAACGAGAGTGCGTAGCACCGGGGTAAATCAAGTACGTGAGAGCAAGCTGATGTACGTACTTCAGTCGCTGCATGGGCGGGCTGTCGATGAGCCTACGCTCAACATCGCTGAGGTGAATGAACCCGTGCAACGAATCCCTAATCTCGCTCATGCGTGCACGCACCTTAGCAATATTGCGGCTCAAAATACACGAGTGCGCCGCCGGGTCAACCCCCCATCCCCCTCCCCCTCTTTCCCCGCCCCGCGCTATACTGTCCCCCTAACGCCTTAGCACTCTTGATAGGAGAGTGCCAAACAGGCATACTAGGGTTGATAATGACGTTGTCAGAGCGCAGGTCGCGCATTC
>JAGFIQ010000063.1 GCA_024103495.1 Aridibacter famidurans | reverse complement strand
TTGACCTCTTTCCGTGCAGGAATGTCGATCACGGAGATCGAATTGTTAGGCTGCTGGGCGCCGTAATTCGCTACGTATGCGGTCTTTCCGTCGGCGGAAACCGCTACCTCATGCGGGAAGTCGCCGGTCGGCACTTTGGCGACTATCTCGAGGGTGTTGGCATCGACGATGACCATCGTCGCCTCGGCTTTGTTGAGTATGAGTATCTCGTTCTTCGCCGCTCCCTGGGCGCAGGCGATGATCGGGAACGCGAAAAGGACGAACAGCGCGAAAGGCACGGCGGCCTTGATGGATGTCATATCTTGATTCTCCGGTTCTTGAACGGTCTCTATGCAGGCGGGGATTCTACGGAGCTGAGCGAGAAATGGTTTCTGTTAGAGTTTCGCGAGTTTACTGAGTTTGGTGAGTTTTGTGAGTTCTGTGAATCTGCGATGCGGCTCCGCCGCCGTGATGCGCGGAAAGGCTTGCCTTTCCGGGTGAGCCGCGATCTTTTCTTGCGGCTCACCCGCCGTGATGTGCGGAAAGGCTTGCCTTTCCGGGAAACGCAACTATATAACTTTCCGCGCGGAGGCTGAGCCTCCGCGCGGGTCTTAGGAGGCCGGCTCTCGGTAAGCCAAAGGCTTACCGCACATCACGGCGGCGGAGCCGCAAGAGTTGCAACAAGGCCGGCTCCCGGTAAACCAGAAGCTCACAGCACATTACTGCGGTAAGACCGCGGGTCAGTCTGAACTTGGGTAGACCCTGTAGTTTGTTCAGACCCGACTGCGCTACTCTACTCCAAACTTAGTGCAGTCCAAAATGTAAACTTCCTGATCGCTCGTGAGAACAAGGAGCTTCTTCCCGTATTTGTCATACTGGGCGTACGCGATCGGCGACGTGAATGACATACGTTCGAGAGTCCTGCCCGACGCGATCTCGTACACCGCCAGCCTTCCCGAATTGTTTCCGACCGCGATCGTGCCGTTCTCCCTGTTCAAGGCGAAGTTCCGTCCGAAATACCTGCTGGCAAGCTCGCCCGTGGAAAGCGAATAGATCTGGATCCGGTTCTCGGAGTCTGCGATCGCAAGGTAATCGCCCGCAGCCTCGGCCTCGAGCACGCGGAAAGATCCCTCGCCGCTCTCGATAAAAGCATTCCCGAGCACTTTTCCGGTGGCGCTTTCGACGACCTGTATGAAATAGTCGCCGTCCTTGTCGCCAAGCGCGTCGGCCCTGTCCTTCAACGCCTTGTCTTCTTTGAATATCTCCTTCGCCCCGTCGCTGTTGACCGACCAGACAAATGAGATCGTGTCATTCAGCGAGCTGAAATAAGCGCGCGGCATCGTTTTCTCGAACGTGCGTTCCCACAGAAGGTCATTCGACTTCACATCCCGCACCTGATAGATCCGGTCCAGTTCCACACGTTCACTGAAGATACGGGTGCCGGAGCGAATATCGGTGGGGACATCGACCCTTGTCGTGGATCCGGATTTCTCAGCATCGAGCGTGACCAGATATTCACCGTGCTGAGTCGCGGTACGTTGCGGAATCGCCCTGCCCGGCAGCATCTGCTTGCTGGGAATATCCATCACGCCTAACTGCCTGGCGGATTCCTTGGATCCGGTGAAATCGGCGTAGATCTTGCCGGTCTTGTCAAAGTAGGCGGACGAGAACGGCGGAACGTAAAACATACGGTCGCCGGAAAAGAGGCTCCATACCGCACCCCTTTCGCGGTTCGAAACGGCGAGGAAGTTCAGGTCGGGCGAAACATCCAGCGCGCGGATGCCTCCGAACCTGCTCTCGGGGAGCTCGACCGTACCGATCGTCTCGTCCTTGTCGAGCCTGAACAGGCCCAGTTCGCCGTCCTTGTTCTCGGAAACGAACATGCTGCCGTAAACATCCAGCGCCGGGTTGTTGTTCGCGATGACGAATTTCTTTGCGGAGAGGTCGTAGACGCCTACGGGCGCGACCTTGATCGGCCTGACCAGCACGTAGTTTCCAAGGTACGGCTTCGTAAGCGAATCGGCGAGAAGTTCGAAGCGCTCCACCTGCTTTCCGCTCGGGAATTCGTAGATTCCCGACTTTTCGCCGTCTTTCGAGTCCTGCCCGATGATCAGGTCGTTGGAATGAAAAGCGAACGGCGAAGAAATGATGTTACGCAGGTCGCTCCCGATCTTAATCTCTTCCTTTGCGACAAGGTCGAATCCGAGTATTCCGGTCTTGCCTGCTCTTACGACGGCGCTGCCTCTGATCCCCGCGGTAAGAGAGAAGCCCCGGTACGCATTCTTGAACACTCGGCCCGCGACAAAGTACCTGCCGTTCGGCGAGAAGGCGGTCTGGAACATCTCTCCGTTCCCGGCTATATCCGCTGCGTTCAGGAGCTGAAAGAAAAGATAGTCGAAGGGATCCGGACGGAAGAACTTTTCGCGCTCGAAGATCACCGAATTCGATTCGACATCGATCAGCTTCACATCGATGAAAAACTCGCCGCGGTTCACGTTGCGGTAGAAGCAGACCAGCGTTCGTCCATCGTCAGACAGCGCACTTTGTATGCACTCCCGGCGGTTGTACACCTCCCTGATCATTTCCGCTTCGCCGCTCGCGATATCCCACCTTTCCACCCTGAGATTCTCGGTGCTGAGCACTATCTTTGAGGAATCCGGTGAGAAAGTCGCATCGAGCGCCTCGGGCGCGTCGATCCTGAACAGGTACTTAAACGGCGAGGTTTGAAGGACGAAGATGCTCGACTCATCCTGGGCAAGCACGTGCTTGCCGTCGGGGCTGAACTTCAGGTGCCTGATCTGGTCCCTGAGCCTCGGCGCAAGGCCTTTCTTACGCACGAGATGGCTTACATTCTCCTCTCCAGAGACGGTAGAGATCGCGATCACGGCGGTCTGCCAGTCTGCGAAGTCCTCGGCCGTTCCGACCGAACCGCGTTCGATGCAGTCCCTGGGCATAAGCTTGACCGCGTCCGTGATCTCCCTCAGGCGCTTCTGCTCCGGTGTGGTCGATCCGAACAGGTCCGAGAACCAACTCCCGGTCTTGCCTTCCGTTTCGAAGAGTCGGTCGAACGCGCTGGTGAACGCGTCCGGGTTGTACCCGGCGGCGGTCATCGCGAACACACCGATCCGGTCCGCCTCAAGCTGTTGATCGCCCTCGTGGCTCCGGCTCGTCCTCACCCGTTTCGTATTCTGTTTGTCGAGAAGCTCGTTGTACTTTGCGAAGACGTCGGCCCGGTCTCCGAAGGATTCGACCTTCAGCACTTCCTTGAAGACCTTGCTCAGGTCCTGCGCGCCGTGGCGCACGATCCCGTGGCCGAGCTCGTGTGCGAGGATCCCCGCGAGTTCGTCTTCCGACTGGACGAACGCGATCAGCTTTCGCGTAACGAATATCCGGCCGCCGGGCATCGCGAACGCGTTCACGTCAGGTATGTCCACGACCGCGAACCGGAACTTCAGGCTCGTCGGAGGAAGATGCCTGATCAGCCTGTCGCCGATCTTCTCCAGATACGCGTTTATCTCCCGGTCCGAGAGAACACGGAAATCCCTCTGGACCTGTTCGGCGATCGCGTCGCCGAGGTACATCTCCTGCTCTTCCGTGAAAATGTTGCCGGTATCACGGTTGAAAACGATCTCAGGCGTTTTGCAGTCCTGAGGGAACTGCGCGGAAACAAAACAGAAAAAGACCAGCGCGGGCAACGCCAGCCTGAAAAAACTTCTAAACATAGCCAAGCCTCTATTTCGGGGATTCGGACGGAATCCGATGATCTGAATTTATATCATTTTTTCAGCCGATCAAAAAATATTTTCCTGAACTTCGCCACCTTCGGTGCGACGACCGCCGTGCAGTAGGGCTGGTTCGGATTGTTCTCGAAATACTCCTGGTGATAGTCCTCGGCCGGGTAGAACTTTGAGAACTCGGCGACCTCGGTGACGATCGGATCGTCGTAGATGCCTTCGTTGTCGATCGCTTCGATCACCTGTTCGGCGGCATTCTTCTGGTCGTCCGAATGGTAGAAGACTACCGAACGATACTGCGTCCCGACGTCGTTTCCCTGGCGGTTGAGAGTAGTAGGGTCGTGCGTCGCGAAGAAGATCTGGAGAACTTCTTTGAAAGAGATCACCTCGGGGTCAAAACGGACCTGTATCACCTCCGCGTGTCCCGTCGAGCCCGTGCACACTTCCTGATACGAGGGGTCTTCGACGTGGCCGCCGGAATAGCCGGAGACGACCTCCTCGACGCCCTTGAGTGCGTCGAACACCGCCTCCGTGCACCAAAAACATCCGCCTCCGAGCGTGGCGGTCTCAAGCTTGCTGTTTTCCATAAGCCAAGTTTATTTCAAACGGGCGGGAATGTATTCCTCAAAAGAGCTCATCGAGCGAACGGATCACGGGATGGCCCTCCTCGTTCGCCTGCGGGGGATTACCTTCACGGACCGAAAGCCGCGTTTGCATACCCGCTGATTTCGCGGCATCGAGTTCCGCATCGACGTCGGACACGAACACGACCTCGGAGGGTTCCGAATGGAGCCTCGAGGCGATGGCCGCGTATGAAGCCTGCTCGCGTTTGTGCCCGATGTTCGTGTCGAAATAATCGTCGATATAGACGGTCAGATCTCCGTGATCCGTGTGCCGGAACAGAAGTACCTGGGCAAGCGCGCTTCCGGAAGAATATATGTTCACCGATTCGGCTTCGGAGGACCATCGCTCGAAGGCCCGCGGAACGTCTTCAAAGACCTGCGAGACGAG
>JAGFIQ010000053.1 GCA_024103495.1 Aridibacter famidurans | reverse complement strand
TACTCGGCGGTGAACAGCGAGTACAGCCTGACCGGATCGTTTGGCGCATTGGCAAAGGCGGGTCTTGCTTCCGGAGGCGACGGGGCGGTGATTGATCTTCGACCACTGTTCGATCACGCGCGCAGGGACAAGGCAATGAACCCGGAACTCAGGCGGATGATAATGTCGTTCGACGCGTTTGTGATCTTCAGGGACGGCGAATGGGGCTCGGTGAAACGGTTCGAGACGCCGAACTTCCGCTGGTATCCTGAATAATGGTGCCGAGATTTCGGCTGTCGTCCCGGGAAGGTGCGCGAACGGGTATCAGAAGGCGGGGAAGGGAAGGCCGCGAATCGCACGAATCTCACGAAAGGCGAGGGCGCGGAGGAAAAAAACAGACACGGATCAACACGGATCCGGACACGGATAGCCACAGGTTCGAATGGACATTCCTGCGCAATTCGGAAGAGAGTGAACCCTTTCCATCTGTGTTTATCCGTTTCCTTTGTTTTCTCCGCGCCATCCGTGCAATCCGCAGCAGAAGAATCGACCGCAGAGGCACAAACATGCGGAGAGAAGAAGGACACAGATAAACACGGATGAAGAGGTGAATCTTCAGGTATCCTGAAGAAGACTCTGACGATTGTCGAACGAGTTAATCCCAAATATCTGTGTTAATCCGTGTCCTTTCCTTTTTCCGCTTTATCCGCGAGTTCCGCGGCAAGAAGGAGTCCCGTCGCCCCGGGCCGTTTCTAGAAATCCGTAGAGGCCGCGAAGATCCCCGTCGACTGGAAACGGCTGTCCAGATTGCGGTTCGAACCGAAAAGGACGTAACTCCCGGACCGGGACATCGAGGGCTGGCCGACCGAGGAATCAACGTCGGCTGAGACCTTTATGATCTGTCCGGTCAGAATGTTTTTCATCAGGATGTTCCCGCCCAGATTCTTCGCCTTGGTGCTGAACGCGACCCAGCTTCCGTCCCGGGAGATCGCGATCCTCTCGCCCTGTCCGAAAGGGGAGTCGCCATCGCCTTGAAGGTATTCATCACCGGCGCTCGCACGGACAAGCCTGCCGGTGTCGACCTCGACTACAAACACGTCCTGAAGCCCGTTTGTGTCGCCGGCGACCATGTTTGTCGCCGTCGTTGCGAAAGCGACGTACTTTCCGTTGCCGGAGATCGAGGGTGCGACGACGCGGCTCGAACTCTCCTCGCCCTGATCCTTGTCGCCGCCTGCTTCGGTCTTGCTCACCCTCTTCAGCTTCGGATTTCCGGCGTCCCAGACGTATATGTCCCACAGGTTGTTCTGATCTTCTTTTGTGAGCGGGAAATAGTTGTAGAACGCGATGCGCCTGCCGTCCTCCGATATCGAGGGATTCGAGCCGCCCCCTCCCTTACCGGTCTTTTCGTCCTTGCTGATGAGCGTCACCTGACCGCTTCTCATATCCCTCAGGTAGACGTTGACCGTTGAGGTGCCATCGACACCCGGAGCAAGATTTCCGGCGGAGGATGAAAAGGCGATCAGGTTTCCGTCCGCAGAGATGCTAGGTTCAAAGCTCTCGCTGTTCGCCTCGGTCCCTCGATTCTCGCTCACGGCGGAAACGGTGTTCGTATCGGCATTCCAGACGAAAACATCGCGGACGTTGTTCGAGTCAACGGGAACCAGATTCGTCGCGTAGGATTCGAAAGCCACCGATCGCCCGTCAGCCGAGATCGCAGGATTGTGGCTGTTCTGATTTCCCTCGACACCGTTCGTTCCGACGCTTACGAGCCGCGTTTCTCCGGTCTTTCGGTCGCGCCAGACGACCTGGCGGTATTTTCCGCTGCCGCCCAGGCCGACCGTGTATGTCACGAACGCGACATAGCGACCCTCATCTGCTCCAATTCCGCCTATGACCGGCGTGAACGACTCCCAGAAGGAAGCAATGATCTTGTCGTCTGAACTCCGGCTAACGAGTTCGATCCCCTTGAATGTCCTGACAGGCGGCGGTTCGGTCTGCGGGGGCAATTCCCCGGGAGTCGTCGAGGGCGTCTTGCCGCAATCGGCCTTTACGGTCAAAGGCGAAGCGGGGACGACGCCCTGAGCGTTCGTCATCCTGCACTGCCTTGGCCCGCCGGTCTGTACGATCGCGTAGTCGTCGCCCTGCGGGAACGCCCCCCAGTTGATCGTAGTGTTGAAGCGTATCTGGGCCGGCCCGCGGCCGTGCTCATCGCTGAAATTGAAAACCTCGCCGGGTTCTATGCCGGAGACTTCCAGTTTCGACAGCGATGTCGCAGGGGTGCCGCAGGACACAAGCAAGAGAATATCCTGACCGGCGAAGACACCCTGATTCTGGCCGGAAAAATTGCAGGTCCGCGGACCTGAGATCTGGATTACCTGATAGCTTTGACCTCTCGCGAATCTCGCGTTGAAATAGACTTTTGGATTCGACGAATTCAATACCACCCTTTCACGGCCGATCGAGAACTCGAACTGCTCCTTGTTTGATCGAAGGCTGCTTGCGTAGGTTATTCCCAGGCGAAACTCGCTCGTTTGTGAATAGGTCTCCGCCGGGCCCGCGAAAGCAAAGAGGACCGCCGGCAAAAGCGCAGCCGCGGCTTGCAGTCTGCGAAGGGAGAAAGAAGTTTCACGGTTGACGAACCGTTGGAAAAGCTCTGTATTCGTTCGAAGACCCATTATTTTGCCCTCACCAGATTGTAAGTTGCGCCGCCGGAATCCAGGACAAGGATCCTGCCGCCGCGGACGACTTTGAAATACGCCTTGAACTCGTCGGTTTTTCCCTGCCAGCGGTTGGTGGCGGAAACAGACCAGTTCGAAACTTTATAAGTGCCCTTGTAGCTCTGCTTGAAGCTGTTCAGGTTGCCGACCGACCCGGTCGTTCCACGGTGCTGGCTTGTGTAGTTCCCGCCCTTTGCGAAGTTAAAAGCAGCGCTTGTTGAAGCGATGGTCATTCCGGCATAGGTCTCGTACCCGGCCGGCGAGACGTAATACCAATGAGCTGTCGATGTATCTCCGTCGGTCCAATTGCCGACGATGTCGCTTGCAGAGACCGGGAACTGGTTGTAGCGGTCCATCGCCGAAAGGTCCGACTGGTCGATCTTGTGTGAATTCGGAAACTGCTGCCTCAGGGTGTTCTCGTCGGGAGCGGAGGCGATCTTGAGGAACGCCGTGTTCGGGGCGATGTTCAGATACATCGCGACAAACCTCTTGTCGCCCGTTTGCCTTTCGGTCGCCCAACCCTCGACATATTCGGCGTTGAATGAGCCGATGCTGCTTTCATCCCGGTATTGTTTTGACTGGATCGCGAAATACTTCGACACGTACGTGTCCCAATAGAAATCCCTAGCCCGGACGCCGGTGCCCGAGAACTGCGGGGCGTTATAGGGAAGGGCGTACAGCAGATAAACTCTTGTCTGCCCTTTGTGAACCAGGACCCAGTCGTCCTGAACAACGCTCGTCCAACCGTCGTCCCAGTTGGTGGTGTTGAATGCGTAACCTTCGTCTTTCGCTCGACGGGCCGAACCGCTTTGGGGATCTCCGGCGCCGGGCGATGTGCTGGTTTCGGGTCTGGGATCGATCTTCGGCAGGTTTACAGATCCAAGGAACTCCGATATGTCGGCCTGATAGGCATCGGAGTTGGCGAGAACAATTATGTTCACCATCTTGCCGGCTCCCGAGATCGTCA
>JAGFIQ010000030.1 GCA_024103495.1 Aridibacter famidurans | reverse complement strand
GTTTTAGATAAAGACGCCGGCCCGCCGGTTTTCAGGTCATCTCGAGAGAGCTTCCACTATCTCCGTCGCAGCCTGCTCGACGATCGACGTGATCAGGTCCTCGCCGGCGGATTTCGCCTTGCGCTTGTACTGCTTCTTGAGTCCCGCGGCTCCCGTCCTGGTCAGGTCCAGGTCGAAAGTGATCTCGTCCTTCGCCTTCGTGTTCGCGGCGACGTTCCCCGCGTTCACGATCGCGATGGTCGCAGCCTGGCCCACGATGTTTCCCGCCACGCTGCCGGTATGCCCGATCCCCGTGGCTCCAACCGCCGGCGCGATCACCTTTCCGAACATCCCGCCGAATCCGCCTCCGCCTCCCTTCTTATGAGTGACGGTCCCATAAATTACCGCGTCGCATTCGAGTTTCGCTGCTTCGGACTGGATCGCCTGCGGCAGCCTGCTTTCGAGAAGCACGATCTCGATGTCGGGCGTTTTCAGGTATTCGGCGAGCGTGTTCCGGAACGCGACCGCAAGGTCCTGCGCCGGCATGTTCTCACCTGCCGCAGCAACCTTTATGTTCGCGAGGCCGATCCTCACCACGCCCGGCTTCTTCTCGGCGATGGTATTGGCTGCAGGCTCCGGCGAATCGATGTTCGGCGTGGGAAGCGACGATGTAGGCGATGAAACGGGAACCCTTCCGGAATTGCCTGTCATCGCCGGCGATGCCGCGTAAAGCTGCGAACGGTCGCTAACAAGGCTGTAACCGTCGGGCACCTCGAACAGCGAATCGTCAAGCGGTTCCTTCGAGATCTCCTTCACTTCCGTCGTCATTTCGAACGGCTCCCTGTCATCGTTGTAGATAAGCGTTTTTTCGAAAACAGCGAAGCCCTTTTTGGCGGTCCCGTTGGTCTTCGTCACGAAATTGTCACGGCATCCGCCTCCGTTCACGGCAGGCGGGGGTTGATACGCTCCGGCCGCACCGCCGCAGTCGAATCCGAACGTCTCGTCGATGTACCATCCGTCGGTCTCGAACTTCGAGTTGTTTACCGCGCAGGCATCGGCCGACGATTCGATGACGACGACCGTCTTGATCCTTCTCGCCGTGTAGCCGAAGAACTGCTTTCGCTCGCCAGTGTCCTTGAGGGTCGAGGTCATCGTCACGGTCCCGCCCCTCGTTGCAGGTGCGCCGCCCGTAGGTGCGGCCGTCGTCGCAGTACGGCCGGCCCGGCCTGTGTTCCCGAATTCCGACACCGAGTAGGTCTTGAGCGCAGGGTTCAGCGAGATGTCGCGCCCGGCGTCGCACTGGGTTATGTTCACCATCGCGCCGTTCATCGATTCCGTACGGCGGCGCTTGTCCTTTATATAGACCGAATCCTCGTATGTCTGGCCCGCGGTCGTTCGCTCGGTCTTTACCTTCACATTCGCAAACGCAGGTGCGGCGGCAAGTATGATCATCAACGAAATGCTTATCGTGAGCAGGTTCTTCATTATGGCTGTCTCCAGGTATGAAATTCGGGCCGCAGAATGCCGCCCCGAAGCCTAACGCGAAAGCCCCGCCGGAAACGTGTCAGCGCACTCGGGAACCCTTCCTGCGCCCGGGCGTATGTGTTGACAAACAATGCCATTTGCATAAATATCGTTCACGAACTCACCACCCTGCAGAGGAAAAACTATGGCCACGAAAACCGTAAAATGCCCGAACTGTTCAGCCGAGAACACGGGACTTGAGAATTACTGCCGGAACTGCGGAAATCTTCTGACGAACTCTTACGAGAATCAGCAGATGCAGCGGTCGGGATCCGGTTCGGGACAGGTTCCGGGGGCGGACAAGAAGGTAGTGGCGGGAATCTGCGGGATATTGCTCGGCGGACTCGGGATCCACAAGTTCATACTGGGCTACACGAACGAGGGCGTGATAATGCTTGTCGTGCAGGTAGTCGGCTGGTTCCTCTGCGGTATCCCTTCGATCGTGATCTCTGTGATCGGGCTGATCGAGGGGATCATGTACCTGACGAAGTCCGACGAGGAGTTCGTCCAGACCTATGTTGTAGGCCGCAAACCCTGGTTCTAACCGCGCGGCGATCCTGATGTTCACTGGAATAATTGAAGAGCTTGGAAAAGTTTCGGCGATCGGGGTGACGGATACCGGAGCACGCATAACCGTGTCCGCACCGCTCGTGACGTCGGACGCTTCGGAGGGCGATTCGATCTCTGTCAACGGCGTATGCCTCACCGCGCTCGATATCGGAGACGGCCGATTCTCTGCCGACGTTTCCGGCGAGACACTCCGCCGCTCGACGCTCGGAGGTCTTTCGGAGGGATCGAAGGTGAATCTCGAACGCGCAGTGACTCCTTCGACAAGGCTCGGCGGACATTTCGTGCAGGGCCACGTTGACGGCCGCGGTACGTTCCTAAGCGCGGATCAGGAAGGCGATTTCTGGACCGTCAATATCGGGTTCCCGGAAGAGCTTTCGAAGTACTTCGTTCACAAGGGCTCGGTCGCGGTGGAGGGCATCTCGCTGACGATCGCGAAGCTGGATAAGGAGAGCTTCGATATAGCCGTGATCCCGAAGACGTGGGAGCTGACGAACCTGTCTACATTAAAAAAAGGCGATCCTGTGAACCTGGAAGCGGACGTGATCGCGAAGTACGTGGAGAGGCTGGTCGGCAGGCCGCTCAATGACCAATGACCATTGACCAATGGCCATTGCCCAATCAAGAGTCGCGAAGCGACGACCTGCCTTTAGCCGTGGACAAGCCCGAAGGGCGAAGTCCACGGTCGGATCGACGACGATGCACGCATCGCGAAGCGATTGCGTGAGAGCACTATTGAAAGTCGCACAAAGGGACACGAAGACTTCATTATCAGCCTTCGTGTCCCTTTGTGTTTCTCCGTGGTTTGTTCGACAGGCTAAAGCCTATCGTACCTCTAAATTCGACAGGCTAAAGCCTATCGTACCTCTACTGAGCCCCGCCCGGAGGCGCCTTTCTCGGGATCTTGCCGTCCATCATCGCCGTCTGGTACACGAACGCCGCCATTATCGTCGCGTTGTGCTTCAGGTCCGCAGCGATCAGGCGATCGTAGTTGTCCTGGTTCGAGTGGTGCGTCAGAGGCGAATACTCGATCGGGTCCTGTATGAATTGGAATCCCGGCAGGCCGATCGCGTCGAACGAAAGATGGTCCGTGCCGCCCGTGTTGCTGAGCGTCAGTGTCCCCGCTCCCATTTCCTTGAACGGCTGCAGCCACGCTCGGAAGATAGGAGCCACCGCCGAATTGCCCTGCAGGTAAACGCCGCGGAACTTGCCCGTGCCGTTGTCCATGTTGTAGTAAGCCGAGAACTTCTCGTAATCCGGCTTCTTCACAAGCGTCCCGCTGCCCTGGCCCATAAGCATCGCGAAGCGGCCTCCGCCGCCCTGCATCTCGCCGAAGTGCTGCTTGACGTATTCCTGCGATCCGTTAAGTCCCTGCTCCTCGCCGCTCCAGAGAGCGACACGGATGGTCCTTCTCGGCTTGAGGCCCGTTGCCAGGATGATCCGTGCCGCTTCCATCGCCACGGCGCAGCCCGAAGCGTTGTCGGTGGCTCCGCCCGCTCCGTGCCACGAATCGAGGTGGCCTCCCAGCATCACGATCTCGTCCTTCAATTCAGGATCGGTCCCCGGGATCTCGGCAACCGTGTTGTAGCCCATCAGGTCCTCTTCGTGGTACTGAGCCTTGATGTTGACCGCCATCTGCACGTTCTTGCCGTGATCGATCATCCTCACAAGCCTGTTGAAATGCTCGGTGGACATCGTCATCTGCGGGACCATCCGCTTCTCGGCGCCCTTGTCCCACGCGCTTACGCTTCCCTGGAAAAGGTCCTGAAGAGAGGTCGGAGGATCGCCAGCGACGGCAGCGCCCGAAACGAAGACCGTCCCGCCGCTTCCCTTGCTGCTGTTATCGACCATCACCGCGGCGCCTTCTTCGATCAGCATGTTCATCGCTTTGATCTGAAGCGCTCGGCCTTCGATGAACCTCTTCAGCTGTTCCGGCGAGGCGTTGAATCCTCCCCGCTGTCCGCTCCGTGCGGGATCCGGCGCGTTCGCCATATCCAGCAGCTGCGAGTCGGAGAACCGTCTGCCCATTCCGTCGAAATCGGGCGACATGTCTCGCGGGGCGCCGACAAGCACGACCGCGTTCTTCAGTTTACCTTTGTACTTTGCAAGGTCGGCGTCCGTCTCAACTCTCATGTGGATCACGGGACCTGTGATCTCGCCCTTCGTCGAAGGCGACCACGCCTTCGGATACGCGATCACGGGGAAGTTCTCCGGCTCGACGACGACCGCCGAGAAATCCTCTAGCGACCAACCGCGGCCCCAGGGTCCCCAGGCCTCGAGCTTGGCGTTCTGCATTCCCCACTTCGCCATCGTGTCACGCGTCCATTCGTTCGCGTGCTTCATTGACGGGGAATTGGTGAGGCGTCCGCCGATCACATCGACCAGGTAACTCAGGGTGTTCATCACCTGAGAGTTGTCGCCCATTCCCTCCGCCTTGATCTTCTCTATCACTTCCTGCGGCGCTTCGTAGATCTCTGCATCCGGCGTCCGCGCGAATGCGGTGACCGGAAGGATCAGAGAGTAAAGCACTGCCGCAGCAAAGAACTTGCGTCGTAGCATATTCATTTCTCCTGAACTTCTGATTGTTTAAGGAAGTAGTTCGCGTTCTTTATACCATACAAACCGTCCGAGAGTTTCAACGGTATCCGAATTCACGGATGCCGGCGGATCAGTTCGCGGGTCCGTGCCAGGTGAGCGTGTAGGCAGGGGGAACGTTCCGCATCACGAGGGGGCTCCGCTCGGATACGCCGTACCGTTCCCGCATAAATTCGCGGAGTTTCAGTGCGGCGGGAAGGTAATAACCGTGAGCGTACTGAAACGTGCGGAAAATGGAGCCCTGTTCCATGAACTTCTCGATCTCCCCGAGGATCTTTTCCGTGACCTCGCCCGGCAAGGAGACAAAAGGCAGTGAGGAGATGACATAGCCTACCTTTCCGAGTCCGGAATCCTCGTGAAGCGAGGAAGCCTCGCCGGCGTCGCCCTGCACGAATTTCAGGGTTGGGAAGTCGTTCCGAAGCCCTTCGACGAAGCGGTTGTTCAGTTCGATACCCAGGTAGGATTCGTCATCGGGAAGGATCCCGCTGATGGCCTTCGTTACGGCGCCGGTCCCGACTCCGAGCTCGAGGATGATCGAATCACTGGAGGGCTCGAGCCCGTCCACCATCTTTCGCGACAGTTCAGGGCCGCTTGGCGCGACTGCGCCTACCGAAAGCGGATTCTTCAGGAATGCGTTCAGGAACTCGACCTTTTCGTTCATAAGCGGGGAAAGGGGCGCGAACTTATTTCGCGGGCGCTACGGTTTCGGCACCGGATCCTTCTTCGGGCGCTGTTTCTTCGACCGGAATCTTATACTCGCATTCCTCGTTCTGGCAATACCTTACAGTGCCGTCGCGCTTCGTCGTCTTCTCGAGGAGAAAGTGCGCACCGCAGTCCGGGCATTCCTGCATCACGGGCTTGTTCCAGAAGACCACATCACAGTCCGGATACTCGCTGCAGCCGTAGAACTGCTTTCCCCGCCTCGACTTCTTGACGACGATGTCGCCTTCGCAGCCTTCGCGCGTGCAGTCCATCCCGATCTTCTCCTGCTTGACGTAGCGGCACTTTGGATAGTTCGAGCACGCGACGAACTCTCCGAACCTTCCCGTCCTTCGGACAAGCTTCGCCCCGTCCTTCGGGCATTCCTCGTCGAGTTCCACCGGAGGCGGCGCGGGTTTCTGGTCGCCCTTCGCGATCTTCCGGATGTTCTTGCATTCGGGATATCCGGTGCATCCGTAGAAAGCTCCGAAGCGGCCCCGCTTGAGGCTCATTTCCTTGCCGCAAAGCTCGCACGGCTCGACCTCGGTCTCGCCTTCCGAATCTCCTTCGGATTCCTTGTCGCGCTTGCTCGCCACCTCGCGCGTGTTCTTGCACTCGGGATAATTCTCGCAGGCGAGGAACTGCCCGTACCTGCCGAACTTGATCACCATCCCGGCGCCGCATTTTTCGCAAGTCTCGTCGGTCGGGATCGCCTGGCGCTTCTTGCCTTTTATGTTCTCCTCGGCCTTCGTCAGATCGACCGCGAACCGCTCGTAAAAACCGCGGATCGCCTCCCGCCAGTCGAGCTTGCCTTCTTCGATCTCGTCTAGGCGGTCCTCCATCTTCGCCGTGTAGTCCGTGTTGAAAAGGTCGTCGAAGCTTTCGACCAACAGATCGTTTACCGTTGTGCCGAGCGCCGTCGGATGGAACCGGCCCTCGATCTTCTCGACGTATTCCCGGTTCTGGATCGTTGTCATGATCGCCGCGTACGTGGAAGGCCGGCCGATGCCGAGCTCTTCAAGCGCCTTGACCAGCGTGGCTTCCGAATACCTTGCAGGCGGTTCCGTGAAATGCTGGTTCGGGACTATGCCCTCGTTGGCAAGCTTGTCGCCTTCCTCGACCGCGGGAAGCGTCCGGCCCTCATCGTCGTCCTTGCTCGAACGTTCGCTGGAGCCCCTCGCTTCCTCGTAGACCTTCAGGAACCCGTCGAACTTCAGAACAGATCCCGTAGCGCGAAAGCCGAAACGTCCGGCGCGGATATCGATCGTCGTCTGGTCGAACACCGCCGGCATCATCTGCGAAGCGACGAACCTTTGCCAGATAAGCGTGTAGAGCTTCAGTTCGTCAGGCGAAAGGTATTTCTTGATCGCATCGGGCGTGAGCGTCACGTCAGTCGGACGGATCGCTTCGTGCGCGTCCTGCGCGTCCTTCTTGGATTTGAAGAACCGAGGCTTCTCCGGCAAATAACCCGCGCCGTATTCTTTGTCGATGAAGGACCGTGCGCCGTTCATCGCGTCGTCCGAGATGCGAGTCGAGTCAGTCCTCATATATGTAATGAGGCCGACCGAGCCCTCGCCGCCGATCTCCTTACCTTCGTAAAGCTTCTGGGCGACGGTCATCGTCTTTTTGACGGAGAATCCGTACCTTCGCGACGCGTCCTGCTGAAGTTTTGAGGTGATGAACGGAGGCGTGGGATTTCGTCTCCTTTCCTTGCGCTTGACCTCTTCAACCGCGAACTCTTCCTTGCCCGCCTCTTCGACGATCGCCGCGGCCTCTTCTTCCGTCTTGATATGGACCTCGTCGTCCTTAAGGTCCTCGTCGAACTTGCCCAGTTTGACCTTCTTGTCTTCGATCGTCCGGAGCTTCGATTCGAACTGCGGCGGAAGCGCCGCGGCGAGGTTGGCGATCACCGACCAGTACTCGGTGCGGTTGAACGCCTCGATCTCGCGCTCCCGTTCGACGACCAGCCTGACTGCGACCGTTTGAACGCGCCCCGCGGACAGCCTTCCACCGATCGTCTTCCAGAGGATCGGCGAGACCTTGTAGCCGACCAGCCTGTCCAGAACCCGCCTCGCCTGCTGCGCGTCGACCAGATGGTGATTGACTTCCTTCGGCTGTTTGAACGCCTCTTCGACCGCCTTCTTCGTGATCTCGTTGAACATCACGCGGTAAACGGCCTTGTTGGATTTCTTCGGTACCAGCTCTTCCGCAAGGTGCTGGCAGATCGCCTCGCCTTCGCGGTCCGGGTCGGCGGCGAGATAGACGGCTTCCGAAACCTTCGCGGCCTTCTTCAGTTCCGAGACGGTCTTCTTGTTGTTCCTCTTCTTCGTGTCGGGGATGACGACATAGGTCGGTTCGAAGTCGTTGTCGACATCGACGCCTAGCTCCTTCGAAGGCAGGTCCTTGATGTGGCCGATGGAGGCCATAACCTTGTAATCGGGACCGAGGTATTTGTTTATCGTCTTCGCTTTTGCGGGCGACTCGACGATGACTAGATTCTTGCTCATTTGATCAAACCGTGTTCTCGAAACGAAAGAAAATGCCAGACGGTGCGAGTCTGACATACGCGAGGGGCCGTCGATTGTCTCTCGTTTTCAACTTAACCCAACGGCGCCGCATTCTCCAAACAGGGCCGGAAATGATGACACCTCACGGCCGGCCGGTTGCTCGGTCGCCAATCAGCGCCTCTTCGCATAGTTGTCGCCGGGCAGCAGAAGGATGTGATCCTTCAGATCGAGGCCGACGATCGCCGAGTTCAGATCACCGAACGAAAGGCCGCTCTTCTCCAGAAGCTCGTCCTTGTGGACGTGCGAGTCCGGTGTCAGCAACTTGTACACCCTGCGTTCGTTGTCGGTCAAACCGGAAGGCATCCTCTGCCGCCTTTCGGAAGCGTCTTCGTCGCCGCCTTCGGGGATGATCGCGGCCGCGATCTCCGCGGGAAGTTCGGTGACGACATCCTGCCAGTGCTGGACGAGTTTCGCCCCCGATTTCAGAAGGTAGTTCGTGCCGTACGAGTTCCTGGAAGTGATGTTGCCGGGCACCGCCATCAGCTCCCGGTCCTGTTCCATCGCCAGCCTGGCGGTGATCAGCGAGCCGCTTCTTTCCGATGCCTCGATAACCAAAACGGCGAGGCTCAGGCCGGAGATGATCCGGTTGCGGTACGGGAAGTTGTCCCTCAGCGGAGGCGTGCCGAGCGGGAACTGCGAAACGATCGCGCCGCCGGTCTCGAGGATCTTGTCGGCGACGCGGCGGTTCTCGGCCGGATAAACGTCGTCGATCCCTGTGCCCATCACCGCGATCGTCCTGCCGCCGCCGCGCATCGCCCCGTTGTGTGCCGAAGTGTCGATCCCGCGGGCGAATCCCGAAACGACACAGATCCCGCGCTCGGCCAGGTCCTGGGAAAGCATCGCGGCGGAGTTCCTCCCGTAGGTCGTGCAGCGCCGCGAGCCGATGACCGCGACGGCCGGCATCTCGAAACAGGTCCGCCAGTCGCCGGCGACATAGAGCGTGATCGGGGGATCGTGTATCTCGCGAAGGTACTGCGGATAAACGCCGTCGTCGAGGATCAGGACGTCGCCGCCGATCCTCCTTACAAGGTCCAGCTCCTTTTCCGCGCGGTCGTGAAACTCGCGCCTGAGGATGCTCTGGACCGTCTCGGGCGGAAGCCTGAGGTCTTCAAGCTCGGTCCTCAATGCGTTGAAAACACGTTCCGGAGAGCCGAAACGCTCGAGAAGCTGGGTTGCCTTCCGGGGGCCGACCCCCGGCGTCATGTTCAGGGAGATCCATTCTTTCATTACTCGCTTCGCCTTTTGTATGGGAGTAGGCGGAAGCGCGCCGGGAGGGTCCTCTTCTCGCGGAATGGCGGAGGCGTGTGGGAATCGAACCCACCTGAGCTTACTCTCGCAATCTCACAGACGGTTTTGAAGACCGCGCCGTTCACCAGAACGGATTCGCCTCCGGATGCGCTGATCCGGTTCGGATTATGAGGTATTTCGGCCGGAAGGTCGGGCAGCCGTGCGGCTGGAACTCGAAAGGATTTTCTCTTCCGAATAAACTACGCTCCCCGCCGAATTCGTGTCAAGCTTTGCCGCCCGAAAAAGCCCGGAAAACCGTGGTTTTTCGTGCCCGAAACCTCGCTTGACCGCCCAAAATGCCCGTGATATTCTCTTACCTTTTGTAGTGACGGTTGATTTTGCCGCCTCCGTACAGGGCGGCTGAATTTATCAGAAGAGTTACCGAATTATGTCCCCGTTCGTATTAGCCGAAGTTCAGCTTGTGCCGGATCTGACGATGTTCATTCACATCGCCCTGATCCTGGTGATGATCTGGTTCCTGAACCGCACGTTCTTCAAGCCCATCAACCGTATCCTCGACGCCCGCGAAAGGAACAAGGGCGGACGCGGGGGCGAAGCGGAAGACATCCTCCGCGAGGTTTCGGACAAAGAGGCCGAATACAACGCGGGCTTGCTTGAAGCGAGGAACGAAGGCTACGAACTGATCGAAAAGGAGCGCGCTTCCGCGGTCGAGAAGAAGAACGCGGAGGTTGCCGCGGTGAAGAGCGAGGTAGCCGATTACCTCGAGAAGGAATTGTCGGAACTCGACCGGCAGACCCGCGAGGCGGAAGAGAACATAAAGATCGAGGCCGAGAAGATGGCCGACAAGATCAGCGCGAATATTTTGAAGGCCGCTTAGGCCCGGCAACAGGATCTCAACAACTTATAGAAAAACGGCCCGGTGACTGCCGAGAGGAGGGATCCGGGAATCTTTTAGTATGTTAGGTTTCGCCATCAGCTTTCTTTATATCCTGGCCGAGAGCGCCGCGGGAGGCGACCACGGGGGCGGCTGGCTCGCCTGGTGGTACGAGAACGTCGACCCGTATATGAACTACCCGGGCTTTGAGGCCTGGAGATTCATCAACCTTCTTATCTTTTTCGGCGTCCTGCTTTATCTGATCAAGAAACCGCTCAGCGAGGCTTTCAAGGCGAAACGCGAAAGGATCCGAGCCGAACTGATCCGTGCGGAAGAAGAGAAGAAGGCGGCGGTCGCAAAGCTTTCGGAAGCCGAGGCAAAGCTCGCGAGGCTTGAGCTCGAGCAAGCGGCGCTTGTCGAAGAAGCCCGCGCGGAAGCGGCGGCGGAGAATACAAGGATCAGGGAAGAGATAGAGAGCGAAAGCAGGCGCCTGCGCACCCAGGCCGAAGGCGAAGTGCTCAGGAAGTCCCAGCAGGTACGCAAACAGCTCAAGCGGTTTTCGGCCGAAGAAAGCATAAGGCTCGCGGAAGAGAAGATCCGCCTGGCGATGTCCGCCGAAACGGACGCGAAGCTTGTGAAGGCGAACATCGAGTCGATCGGAGGTATGCGTTAGGATGAGCGTCGAAACCGTAGCAAGGCGTTACGCAAGCGCTCTCGCCGACGTGGCGATGCAGACCGGACAGGCGGACCCTGTCCAGCACGAGCTCCGCGCCTGGGAAGCGATGCTTTCCGGCAACCGCGATCTGTTCAACGCCTTCAGCAACCCGTCGATCGCGCACGCCAGCAAGGAAAGGCTTCTGGAAGAGCTTATCTCGCGATCAAATCCCAGCAGATCGACCGCGAATTTTCTCCGCGTCCTGCTTCAGAACTCCCGGCTCACCGAAATTTCCGAAATCAACGAGCGGTTCAACGAGGTGCTTGACGAACGCCGCGGCGTGACTACCGCAACCGTTACCTCGTCGAGGGAACTCGCCGAGCAGGAGAAGGCTGAACTCAAACAGAATCTTGAGAAGATGTCCGGCAAACAGGTCCATCTTCAGTTCAATATCGACGCGAACGTCATAGGCGGCGCCGTTACGCGCCTCGGATCCACGATCTATGACGGTTCCGTCAAGACCCAACTGGAATTATTGAAACAACAGATGATCGACTCGTAACCGCACGGCGGAACGACGGGTGAAAAGAATATGGAAGCAATTAAGGCCAACGAGATAAATGAGATTATCCGGGCCCAGATCGAGAACTTTGACGCAAGCATGACGGTTGCCGAGGTCGGCACGGTCATCAAGGTCGGCGACGGTATCGCCGAGATCTACGGGCTTGAGAAGGTGATGGCCGGCGAGCTGCTCGAATTCGACCACGGCGTTCGCGGGCTCGCGCTCAACCTCGAAGAGGACAAGGTCGGCGCCGTGCTCTTCGGCGATTTCCAGAAGATCAAGGAAGGCGACGAGGCGAAGCGCACGCGCAGGATCATGAGCGTTCCGGTGGGCGACGCGCTTATCGGCCGCGTTGTCGACGCGCTCGGAAATCCGATCGACGGCAAGGGCGAGGTCATCACCGACGATTACAACCCGGTCGAGAGGATCGCACCCGGCATCATCGACAGGCAGCCTGTTAAAGAGCCTCTCCAGACGGGCCTGAAGGCGATCGACTCGATGGTCCCCATCGGCCGCGGACAGCGCGAGCCGATCATCGGCGACCGCCAGACGGGTAAGACCGCGGTCGCGATCGACACGATCATTAACCAGAAGGGCAAGGACGTTATCTGCGTCTATGTCGCGATCGGTCAAAAGCGCTCGACTGTCGCCCAGGTGGTCGAAAAGCTGAAGGACTTCGGTGCGATGGATTACACGATCGTCGTTTCCGCGACGGCTTCCGATCCGGCGGCGATGCAGTACCTGGCGCCTTACACGGGTGTCGCGATGGCCGAATATTTCCGCGACAACGGCCGCCACGCGCTGACGATCTACGACGATCTTTCGAAGCAGGCCGCGGCGTACCGCGAGATCTCGCTTCTTCTGAGAAGGCCTCCGGGCCGCGAGGCGTATCCCGGCGACGTTTTCTACCTTCACTCAAGGCTTCTCGAGCGCGCCGCGAAGATGTCGGATGCAAGGGGCGGCGGATCGCTGACCTCGCTTCCGATCATCGAGACGCAGGCGGGCGACATCTCGGCGTACATTCCGACGAACGTCATCTCGATCACCGACGGGCAGATCTTCCTTGAGGCGGACCTGTTCAACTCCGGTATCCGGCCGGCGATCAACGTGGGTAACTCGGTTTCCCGAGTCGGCGGCGCTGCGCAGGTGAAGGCGATGAAGCAGGTCGCGGGTACGCTCAGGATAGACCTTGCGCAGTACCGCGAGCTGGCGGCGTTCGCGCAGTTCGGATCGGACCTCGACAAGGCGACGCAGTCGCAGCTCGAGCGCGGAAAGCGGCTGACGGAGATCCTGAAGCAGGGCCAGTACCGCCCGATGGAGGTCGAGAACCAGGTCCTGATCATATGGACGGCGACCAACGGCTTTGTCGATGACGTCGCGGTCGAAGACCTGGGCAAATTCGAAAGGGAGCTGTTCGAGTTTATGGAGAACTCGAACCCCGCGGTGATGCAGGAGCTTCGCGACAAGAAGGCGATCGATGACGACCTGAAAGCGAAGCTGAAAGAGGCTCTCGAGGACTTCAAGGCGACGCGCTGGGCAACCGAAGAAGAATCGGCTGAAGCGGAAGAGGCTCAGGAATCAGCCGCTGAGACTGCCGAAGATTCGGTTGCCGAAGCCGAAACCGAAGAGACCGAAGGCGATGACGACGGCGAATCGGCGTCGGCCGGAGCCTAACGAAATTGGGGCCCTTCGAGGGCCCCGAACGTAAAGATGGCAAGCTTACTGGACATGCGTAGGCGGATCAAATCCGTCAAGAACACGCAGCAGATCACCAAGGCGATGAAGATGGTCGCCGCGGCAAAGCTCAAGAGAGCTCAGGACCGCGTGACCGCCGCCCGTCCGTATGCGGTGAAGATGAACGAGGTCCTCGGCGGATTGAGCGCGAAGGTCTCGAACGACTTCTCGCATCCTCTGCTTAACGCGCGAGGAGACGAAAAATACCTGATCGTTCTTGTGACCGCCGACAAGGGGCTCTGCGGAGGCTTCAACGCGAACCTGATGAAAGCGGCGCAGTCGTTCATCGCGGGGCACGAGGGCCGCGAGATCTCGATGATGCCGGTCGGGCGAAAGGGCCGCGACTTCTTCCGCCGGCGGAACTTTCATTTCGTCGAGGAATATATCGGCCTGACCGGGAGCGGACGCGCCGAACTCTCGGACGCCCGCGAGATCTCCGCGAACATAATCAAGACGTTCGTGGAAGACGATTCGATCGACAAGGTCTTCCTGGTATTTACGGAATTCAAGACGGTCATTTCGCAGCAGGTGAAGGTCGAACAGCTGCTTCCGATCCCGAGGATCGAGAGCGAGTCGGAAGGCGACGGCGGGCCTGAGGCGGAGTACATCTACGAGCTTCCTCCGGCGGAGATCTTCGGCAAGCTGCTTCCGAAGCAGGTCGAGACGCAGGTCTACCGTGCGATGCTCGAGTCGGTAGCTTCCGAGCAGGGTGCCCGTATGACGGCTATGGATTCGGCTTCGAAGAACGCAGGCGAGCTGATCGACACGCTGACTCTGAACATGAACCGGATCCGCCAGGCGGACATCACGCGCGAGATCATCGAGGTGGTTTCGGGGGCGGCGGCTCTTTAAGAGAGATGAGTGCTGAGATATGAGTACTGAGGGCGGGCCGATCGGCCCGCTTTTCTTTTCTTACCACGAATAAACACGAAGCCGCACAAAGTAAAGTCGAATTCTTCGTGCCTCTTTGTGATTCTCCGTGGTTCACGAATTATTTGAATTCATTTCCTGTTTCAAGTATATTCGCCTTGCCTTTTCAGTAACTACTTAACAATCAGATAGATAATTGGAGGTCAAGATGGAGATTCTGGGCTTTGCGGGAATGGGTTTGGGCGGACTGCTCTTTCTCATAGGATGGATCTGGCTGATCGTGATCGGCTTCAAAGAGGGCGGCGCTCTCTGGGGCATCCTGATCATTCTGTTCAGCTGGCTGGCGGGAATCATCTTCTGCATCATGAACAAGACCGGCTGGATACCGCTTGCGCTGATGCTCATCGGTGTCTTCTTTTACGCGGTCGGTGCGGTCCCCGTGATGATGAAGCTAATGGAAGGCGGAATGGAACCGGCGGCTTTCTAGTCACTTTCCAAATATCATGAACAAGGTCTGGCGTGGGCGACTGGTTCGTTACACGCCTTTTATTTTATGGACCGGAGTCGTGATGGGGTTCTCGACCGGCGGGGCGTCGATGAACCGTACGTCGCGGTTTATCCGGCCATTGCTCGAGTTCCTCTTTCCGGAGGCGCCGGAGCAGACGCTGCTCCTTTATCACGGGATCATCCGCAAGTCGGCGCATTTCATCGAGTACGCGATCCTTGCGGCGCTGGCGCACAGAGCGTTCAGGGGCTCCTCGAGAACATTGCTCGCTTCGCATCCTTTCCTTATCGCGCTACTTTCGGCGGCGATCGTCGCCGTGGCAGATGAAACTTATCAGTCGTTCGATCCTTCGAGGACCGGCTCGCCGATCGATGTGCTTATCGATCTTTCGGGCGCGTTGGCGGCGCTGGCCGCAGCCCGGTTTCTTGCCCGAAGACGGGAAAATTGATAAATCCAACGCCCATCCCGTATAATTTGAGGCGATAATGGAACGCTAACGCGGTGTTGCGACGTATCTTCCGGTGAGAAGGTCGTGCCCCCCGGGCGGACCTCGGAAGATCGCTTATCTTAAGGAGATTTCATAATGGGAATTTGGGACAAGGTTAAAGAAGAGGCCCTGAATCAGTTCATCGAGGTCATCGAGTGGCTCGACGAATCGAAGGACACGATCCTCTACAGGTTTCCTGTGCACGGCCAGGAGATCAAGAACGGCGCGCAGCTGATCGTGCGCGAGTCGCAGGCGGCAGTGTTCGTCTATGAGGGACAAGTGGCGGACGTGTTCGGGCCGGGAAAGTACACGATCGACGGCGGGAACACGCCCATCCTCACCAAGCTCGGCGCGTGGAAATACGGTTTCAATTCCCCATTTAAATCCGAGGTCTATTTTGTCAACACCAAGCAGTTCACCGATATGAAGTGGGGCACGTCGAACCCGATAATGCTGCGCGACAACGATTTCGGGATCGTCCGCCTTCGGGCATTCGGCGCCTACTCGATGCGGGTCGCCGATCCCTCGACGTTTATCAAGGAAGTGGCGGGAACGAACGCCCACTTCGATACTGAGGACATCGACGTTCAGCTCAAGAGGGCGATCGTCACGGAGTTTTCGGACGCCCTCGGCGAGATGAAGATCCCCGCGCTCGACCTCGCCGCGCAGTACAAGGAGATCGGCGATGCGATCCGCGACAAGATCAACCTCGACTTCAAGGACTACGGCCTCGAGGTGACCAAGTTCTATGTCGAGAACGTGAGCCTACCGAAGGAGGTCGAGGAAGCGATGGACAAGCGCGCCTCGATGGGTGCGCTCGGCGACGCCCAGCGGTACGCCCAGTTCCAGGCGGCGGACGCTATGCGCGACGCGGCACAGAACGAAGGCGGCGGAGCGGGTCTCGGAGCGGGGCTCGGCGCCGGTTTCGCGGTCGGCAACCAGATGGCCAATGCGTTCGGAGGCCAGCAGCAGGGCTCGGGCCAGCAACAAGGCGGAACTCAGACCGCTGCCTGTCCTAATTGCGGCAAGCCAAACTCGCCGGAAGCGAAATTCTGCGCGGAATGCGGCGGCAAGATGGAAGTGGCCAAGGTTCCGTGCGTGAAATGCGGGGCCGAGCTAAGAGAAGGGGCGAAGTTCTGTTCCGAATGCGGTTCGACGCAGGAGAAACAGAAGTGCTCCAACTGCCAGGCTGAAATGGCACCTGGCGCGAAGTTCTGCGCCGAATGCGGGACGAAGGTCGAAGAATCGGCTCCCGAAGGCGAGTAGCCAGGGACCGCCGGCTTTTGAGGGCAGAAGTTTTCGGCTTCTGCCCTTTCTCATTTCAACTATCGAGATCAAGGAGGTCCGCCACGCGCTATGGCCATTAGTCCTGAACTTCTAAAGATCCTTAGGTGCCCGAAATGCAAGTCCGAGCTGAAGCTGAAGGACGACGGTTCGGGCCTCCGGTGCCTTAACCCCGAATGCGCGCTCGTCTATCCGGTCCGCGATGACATCCCGGTCATGATCATTGAAGAGGCCGCCAAAGATACCGTCGATTCCGATTCCTGACCCGCGCCGGATGCCGGGCGAAAATCCATCGTGAACGCTCAGGCGACAGCCTCGAAGGCCGTCGATTGGCCGAACGTCCGAAAGGTCCTCGTGATCCGTCTGCGTTCGATCGGCGATACGGTTCTCGCGACCCCGACCTTGCGGGCGCTTCGCGATTTTCTGCCCGACGCCCGGATCGATATTCTCCTTGAAGACTGGGTAGCACCCTTGCTTGAGGGACACACGGCGGTCGATTCGGTGGTTCGCGTTTCGCGCGACAGGTCCGGGAGGCTCTCGGCGGCATCGCGGATCAGGAAGACCGGGTACGACCTTGTCATCAACCTGCACGGCGGCACCACCTCAACCTTCCTTACGCGCGCTACAGGGGCGCGCTACAGGGTCGGGAACTCAGTTTATCAATACTCCTTCTTGTACAATCTGAAGCTCAGATCCTCCGCAGAATTCTGGGACGGACCCGAAGTGCATTCGGCGGAGCAGCAACTCGCCCTGGCGGGTTTCCTTGGTGTTCCCGTGAGCCATCGGCCCGCTTCCGAGCTTCCCTATAACACCGCTGCAGCTTCAAGGATCGACGAGCGGCTGCGTGCGTTGAAACCCGGCCCTTCGGGTTCACTGGTCGCGCTTATCCATCCCGCGGCGGCGACATTCACAAAACAGTGGGAAACTGATCGGTTCGCGCGGATCGCCGGGCTTCTGGCGGAGATGGGATTTTTCCCGGTAGCGGTGGGTACTCCTTCCGAGCGCCCGGTACTCGAAGCTTTCTCGAAAGAAGCCGGAATCCCGGTCGGTACTTTCTCAGATCTTACGCTTCCCGACATCACGGCGCTGGCAAGACGTTCTTCGATATTTGTCGGGAACGACTCCGGGATCGCCCACATAGCTGCAGCGGTCGGAACTCCGCCGGTCGTGGTGTTCGGTTCCTCGAACCGCGTCCACTGGAAACCGTGGACGAACGGTCCTTCGAAGATCGTTTACAAGGACTTTGAATGTCAGCCCTGCCCCGGGTATGAATGCAGGACCTTTGGAACACCCCGGTGCATCCTCGAGGTCCCTGCCGAGGCGGTGATGAAGGCGATCGATGAACTGCTTGAGAGCGCTTAAAAGCTGCATCTGCTTCCCTTAGGCCGTGGCACATGTATCACTCCGAGAAGCCCACAGTTACCGCCCCGGAGGGAAATAAATCTTGCCTTTTCGCCGGTAATCGGAGTAACATTAGGCGAATTTCAAAGTAAGAGAAGCAAGGTTTCGGGCCCGGATTGCAGCGGTCCGGAGCGACGTCCGGCCGGACGCGGGCGACCGGAACCCGGGTTCCGAACTGCCGGACTCTTCAAGAATTTAGGAGGAACGACAACAGATGCTATATGCACTCGGAGCATTGATCAGCGCGATCATCGCGGCGTTCTGCTTTTACTCGATGCGTGGATCCGACCAGAACAACCTGCTTCTTGTGATCGGGATCGTGTTTGCGATCCTTACGATCGTATTCGGCGGGCTGTTCCTTGCGGGA
The DNA here is from genome assembly GCA_024103495.1 of Aridibacter famidurans. Taxonomy (GTDB): domain Bacteria; phylum Acidobacteriota; class Blastocatellia; order Pyrinomonadales; family Pyrinomonadaceae; genus Aridibacter; species Aridibacter famidurans. The sequence goes on along the minus strand of JAGFIQ010000030.1, from coordinate 73,213 downwards.
AGGATCAACAAGACCGACGACATTCACGTAACCGAATAAGCGGCAGATAATTTCTGAGAGGGCGGGCGGCCCAAGGGCAGGCAGCGTGTTGACAGCCCGCCCCGAAATCGCACCGGGAAGTCGATTCCGGTGATCTTTCGGGCGTAAGTATCGGAGCGTCCGGCGTTGACCGGACTCGGTCGGTTCCTCCATATAGCCGGATCGGTCATCCCTCAAAGGCACGAACACGGTTTCCTTCTCAAGCCTAATTCTTAGCAACAATCGTTAATTTTCGTACGACCATTGACACACTGAACAGGCCGTAGCAAGTCAGAGTGTCTTCGAGACCAGCAGCCGGCAGATGACATTCGAGATCACATTCGTTCTGGCCGTCGCCGTTTGCGCCGTGATCCTTTTTGCGACCGAGAAGCTTTCGGTCGATGTAGTAGCGATCGTGGTAATGGTCACCCTGATGGCTTCGGGGATCGTTTCTCCGGAAGAGGGGATTTCCGGCTTCAGCAACAAGGCGACTGTCACCGTCGCCGCGATGTTCATCCTCAGCGCCGGGCTGTTCAAAACAGGCGCGGTCAATTACCTGGGCACGATCACTTCGAGGCTGTTCAAGCAGAACTTCTGGGTCGGCCTGATATCTGTGATGATCGCGGTCGCGTTCTTTTCCGCCTTTATAAACAACACTCCCGTAGTCGCGATCTTCATCCCCATTCTTCTCGGCGTCGCCAAAGAGATCAAAGCAAGCACTTCCAAGCTCCTGATGCCGATGTCGTTCGCCTCAATGTTCGGCGGCGTATGCACGTTGATCGGGACATCGACGAACATCCTCGTCAACTCCATCGCGGAGAAACAGGGCCAGCCCGCTTTCTCTATGTTCGAGATCGCTCCGCTCGGCATCGCGATGTTTCTTATCGGGACCACGTATATGCTTCTGATCGGCGTCCGTCTCATTCCCGAGCGCCGTGCCGAAGGCGATCTGATCGAGAGCTTTCATCTTCACGAATACATCACGGAAGTCGTACTGCTCGAGGACTCTTCGTCGGTCGGGAAACAGATCAAGGATGCGCCGCTGGTTAAGGAGATCGACATCAGCATCATCGAGATCCAAAGGGGTGAGGAAACGATTCCCCTGCCGGCCGCAAATGTCATTCTGAAGGCGGGCGACGTGCTCAGGGTCAGATGCGATCTGGAGAAGTTCAAAAAGATCCAGCAAAGGCAGGGGGTCGTCTTCAAGCCCGAGTTCCAATGGAAGGACGAGGACGTGCAGAGCTTCGACACAAAGCTCGTCGAAGGCGTCATCGCGCCGCACTCAGACTTCATCGGCAAAACGCTCAAGGACCTGAATTTCCGCGAGGAGTTCGGCGCAACCGTACTCGCGCTCAGGCACAGGGGCGTGCTGATGCGCGAGAAGCTCTCAGAAACGAAACTGGACGCGGGCGACGCCCTGCTTCTGGAAGTCCGAAAGCGAAGGTTCAACCAGCTTAGGCAGAGCGCTGCGTTCGTGATCATTTCCGAGGTCGAGCAGGAGCGTTTCCGGAAACGGAAGATCATACCGGCGCTGCTGATCATCGCCGGGGTCATAATCACTGCCAGTGTCGGGATAATGGACATCGTGGCATCGGCGGTTATCGGCTCGGTCCTTCTTGTGCTCGTCGGCTGTATCAAGATGGAAGAGGCGTACAAGGCCATCGAGTGGAGGATCATATTTCTTCTGGCCGGGGTCCTCGCGCTCGAAGCGGCAATGGAGAACTCGAAGGCCGGCGAGCTTGTCTCGGAACAGATCATCGCCACGGTCGGGGTCTGGGGTCCGATCGCGCTGTTGTCGGCGTTTTACCTGATGACATTCATTTTGACGGAGATGATGTCGAACACCGCGACCGCCGCGCTTCTGACACCGGTCGCGATCGCCACTGCGAACACACTCGACCTTAATCCAAGGCCGTTCCTCGTCGCGGTGATGTTCGCGGCTTCGGCGAGCTTCATGACGCCCGTCGGATACCAGACCAACACGCTGATCTACGGTCCCGGGCAGTACCGCTTCGCCGATTTCCTGAAGGTCGGAACGCCTCTGAACATCCTGTTCTGGATCACCGCGACGGTGCTGATCCCCTATTTCTGGCCACTCCAACCGGTCCCGTAATCCGGCGATATGTGCGCTCCGAGCGTTTATCCGTTATAATGTTGACAAAAATGTAAAGATTTATAGACTAGTAGTTTCGACCATGGGACATCAGCAGCACTTTTACAATGCCTAAGATCGCAGACATTCAGGAAACCCCCAATCCCAACGCCGTCAAGTTCATACTTCGTGAACCTGTCAGCCACGGGACCTCTCACTCGTTCAAGACCGCCGAAGATGCCGAAGGCGACGAACTCGCGAAGTCGATATTTCTCGTCGGCGACGTTGTCTCCGTGTTCTATATGGACAAGATGATAACGGTGGAGAAGACCGACGAGTCGGATTGGGACGAAGTTCTTCCGGCTCTTGCGGTCCCGATCCGCGCGGCGGAGTCGGCGATATCGTCGAACGGAAGCGCCGCGACCGCGGTCGGTGGTGCGATCGCTGCCGCCGCGGGCGACGATCCCGTGATCGCCGAGATCAACGAGCTTCTCGATGAACGGATCCGCCCTTACCTCGCAAGCGACGGCGGCTGGCTCGAGATCCTGGAACTGGAAGAGAACGTTCTGAAGATCCGCTATCAGGGCGCCTGCGGAAGCTGCCCGAGCTCGCTCACCGGAACTCTCATGGCGATCGAGAATATGATACGCGATGAGATCGACGAGCGGATCGAGGTCGTCGCGGTCTGATCAAGCCTCTGAACTCCCCGCCTCCTAAATCTTTTCCGTTGTTCTAATTACGGGCGACGCCCGTTTCAACATCTTTTAATACGTGTCTTGACAGAGTTCCGCCGTTTTCGTCATAATTCTGAAGGTGGCGTTTGACCCCGAAGCGCCGTCTCGTCATAGCTCGCTACCGCTCACACCTGCCATTCAAAGCCATTCCCGGTTATAGTGTGTTTGTCATTCCCTACGGAGGATCATCAACGTGAACAGTGAAGAACTGGAGCAAAGTTTGCGCGCCGAATTCGAGAACTATCTGAAAGACGTATTCAGCGAGATCAAACAGGAAATATCAGGCTTCCAGCAAAGGCTCGATTCGGAGTTTAAGGATCACCGCGCGCGAGTGGACGCGGCGCTGGAAGAACTCTCTCAGAAGGCTCTGGCGGACCGGAGCATCGAAGAGAGCTTCAGGGAATCGGTCACTGAACACTTGCGGCTGGCGAAGGACGAAGGCGCCCGCATTACCGCGATGGCCATCGCCGAAGCGGAGGAGCTCCACGGGAGCGCTTCCGCGGCGGAAGAGATCCACGCGAGCTTCCAGGGCCTTCGCGACGCTATCGCGGACATTTCCTCAAAAGATTCTCAGGCGGAGATACTGAAGGCGCTTGTCCATCACGCGGCCGAGCATACTCCCAGAGGCGCGTTCTTCATAGTCAAGAACGAGCATCTTGTCGGCTGGCGTGTGTTCGGCAGAGAAGATCACGAAGGACCGGATGTGGTCCGCGAACTCTTCTTTCCGCTTTCTGCGAAAACTGCCCTCGGGGAAGCGGTCGAGAGCCTGGCGACGGTCAGCGGATTGCCGGAGGGCTACGAAGATCGCGAGATCTATCTTCAGAAGCTCGGCTTCGAGCCTTCGGCACGGATGGTCGCGATCCCACTGGTCGCGCGTGGAAGAGGCGTGGCAGTCCTTTACGCAGACGCTGGAGAGAACGGAGGCGAAGTGAACTCGGAAGCGCTCGAGTCGCTCGTGTGTGTTTCGGGACTGACCGTTGAACTGCTCGCATCCGGTGCGGGACCGCACGTTACCGAGGCGCACGAGACCTACAGCGACTCGGCCGAAGAATATGACGAGCCTTCTTACCGGACGTCCGATTTCGCCGCTCCTGAATATCAGGAAGAAGAAGTCGCGGAAACCGAAGAGCCCGAATCTGAGGAAGACCGTGAAGAAGTCTATGCCGAGTCCGGTACAGAAGAGTACGCGTTCGACTCCGCGTACGAGCCCGAGGCCGGGCCTTCGCTCGAAAGCGAGGATGAGGCCGAAGAATCAAGTACGGGATTCAGTTTCGCGCCTGCTGAGCCGGTGGCCGTCGAGGACGAAGACTACGACGACTACGAGGACGATCTGGGGTCCGAGTATGCCGAGCCGATAGAGGCCTCTGATGAGGTCGCGGAAGTCGGGGACGAATTCGCCGACCCGTTCGAACCGGCTGAAGAGCAGCTTTCCGCGGAGGACAGATTCGAAGCGGAGGTCGATGATCTCTACGACGTTTCAGAATCCGTCGAGAGCGTCGAGCCGGAACCTGTAGACGCTGTTTCGGAGGACGCTTTCGAATCCGCCGTCGAGATCGAGTCCGAATCCTCGTTCGAGATGATCGAAGCGGAGCCGGAGCCTGCCGAGATCTCGGTAGAAGGTCCTGAAGAAGCGGAAGAGTTCGAGTACTCGAGTCTGGAAGAGGAAGCCGAGAAGGCCGAGGCTGCCTTTGAGGAGACGTCGGAAGAAGATGAACCGGAAGAAGAGCCCGCTCCTTCCCCCGAACCGGCTATGGTCACAGAGCCTGCCGCGGTTGCGGAATCCGGACCCGGCGTGCGTTCGCGTTTCGGAGATCGCAACATCGACCTCCCGATCGAAGTGCCGGAAGACGAACGGCAGTATCACAATGCGGCGCGAAGGTTCGCGAGGCTTCTGGTTTCCGAGATCAAACTCTACAACGAGCAAAAGGTGAAGGAAGGCTGCGAGTCGAACGATCTTTATGACCGTCTCAAGGAGGCCATCGACCGCTCGCGCGAGATGTACGAAAAGCGCGTGCACGGCCCTGTGGCGGAGCGGTTCGATTACTTCAACTTCGAACTTGTGAACAACCTGGCCCAGGGCGATGAATCGAAACTGGGCGGCAGTTATCCCGGTTCGAGAGTCTGAGCTCAGTTTTCTTTGTTCGCGAAGGCCGTTTGATATAATGTCGAGCGGCCTTTTTCTTTTGACCCCGAGAGCCTCCGCGAACGGTTCCGCCGCACTAGTTTTTCCGCAAAGGAGCGATCCAGATGAAGCACAGATCCACCGCCCGCACCTGTTCCCGAAGCCTTTTCAGCTCGCTGATCCTTCCGGTCTTACTTATCGCGCTGTTCACTGTCGCGTGTACCGCCCAGCCCAATCCGTCTGCGGAGCTGGCCACCGTTCGCGCGTTGATGGCTTCCGGCAGTCTGCCGGCTGAGTCGGTCGTGGCGGATATCGAGGGAAGGAACGCTGGCACCCGCGCAGGCGCGCTTGCAAGGCTTCTTCGCGCTCATATCAGGATCGAAAAGGGCGATCACGCGGGAGCGGCGGCGCTTTTGGAGTCGGATACGTTCAGCGAGCTCACGTCGCTCGGCGATTACGCGCTGTGGCTTCGTGGAAAGGCGCTGATCGCCGCCGGACGGCAGGCAGAGGCGCAACAGGCGTTTTCCGAGTTGATCAGGAAGTACCGGGATTCGATCAGGGTCAGGGAAGCGAAGATCCTCTGGGCGAGAAGCCTTCTCTCGAACGGAGGCGCCGATAAGGTCCCGGAGCTGCTTTCTGAACTCGTGCGCGCAAATGACGGAGAGGCGGTGATGCTTACGGCCAATTCGCTTGAGAGGTCCGGACGTGCTGCCGACGCCGTCGCCTATCTTCGCCGCGCGTATTTCTACGCCGCCGGTACGGAAGCCAGCAAGGAAGCCCTGGCACGTCTGAAGGAGCTTGGGGAGGATCCGGAACCGAGATCTGCCGAAGATCTTCTGGCCCGGGCTAACGACCTGTTTTCGGTTCGTAACTACGAGGGATCGGCCGACGCTTTTGCGAAGCTTTCCGAGTCTTTTCCGGCGGCCGTCGACGACCGCGTCAGACTGAAGCGCATAACCGCGCTTTCGAAAGCCAAGAAGGCATCCGAAGCGGCGGCGCTTCTCGAAGGGCTTTCGCCGAACTCAGATGCCGCGCCGGAAGCTCACTATCAGGTCGCAGTCGGATACGCCTCCCTCCGCCAATGGCCCGAAGCGAAGGCGTTGATCGCTAAGATGCGGAAGGACTTTCCCGTTAACGACTGGACCCCGAAGGCGATGATCGACGCGGGAATGGAAGCTCGCGACCAGCGGCGAAGATCCGACGAATCCGACCTTCTTTCTGCCGCCGTCGCTGCCTATCCGAATGCGATCGACGTGGCGAGAGCACAGTTCGAACTCGCCTGGCTTCAGCACGAATCCGGAAACTTCGAGATCTCGTCACGGATGCTGACGGAGCACCTCGCAAGATACGTTGACAAGGACAACACGTTCCGGGGCCAGACGGGATACTGGGCGGCCCGCGATTCGGAACGCGCCGGAAAGATCAATGAGGCGTGCGCGCTTTACGACGGCACCGCATTCCGTTACGGCGCGAACTGGTACGGATACCTTGCTCTCGACCGGCTTACAAAACTTCGAAGGGACGGCAAGTGCCAAGGCACAAAGGACTTCCCGGAAGGAACCCTTGTCGGGGACGCGGTCAGGAATCTCAAAGTCGTTACGGTCGCCGCCGAATCGACGGGCGAGCGAGAATTGGCAAGGCTGAAAAGAGGCGCGGACCTCAGCGAGATCGGGCTTTTTGACTGGTCGGTCCATGAGCTGAAGGCCGCAGGCGAGACCGCCGAGAACAGCCCGAGCGTGAACCTTGCTCTCGCACAGCATTACAGGCTGAAAGGCGACAACGTGAACGCGCTTCTTACGCTCGCGAAGAGCTATCCGGATTACGCACAGATGTTCCCTGAAGAGATGACGCGCGACGAATGGGACATCTTTTACCCGCTGACGAACTGGAACGAGATCAGGTACTGGGCTAAGAAGCGGAGCCTGGATCCTTACAACGTCGCCGGCCTAATCAGGCAGGAGACGATCTTCAACGCCCGGGCGCGTTCATCGGCGAACGCCTACGGATTGATGCAGCTGCTGATCCCGACCGCGAGATTGATGGCCCGCAAGTACGGGGCCAACGCCACTTCGATCACTGCCGACGCGCTTTATCAGCCGTCGCTGAACATCGAGCTCGGAACGGCATATATGCGAGAGCAGCTCTCGAAGTACGGCCGTATCGAGTATATGTCCGTGGCGTACAATGCCGGACCCGGCAGGATGGTCAGCTGGCAGCGCTCTCTGCCGGAGGAGATCGACGAATTCGTCGAGAAGATCCCGTTCAACGAGACCCGGGGATATGTTAAGGGAGTGATCAGGAACTCGGCGCAGTATCGAAGGCTTTACGATCTCGAAGGCCGGTTCAAGAGCAACGTCGGAGCGAAGCCGGTCAGGGTTGCGGTTGACACGCTCCCGGAAAAGGAACTTGCGGAAGCTCACCCGTTCGTCGCCGTAATTCGAACCGGCGCAGAGTAGGCTGAGAGATCATACCGTCATTTTCCGGACGGGATGTGACTGGACCACGTTCAGGCGGCACTTGAAGGTTCTTTCGAACGCGTGCCGCTTCATTTTTGTCGCGTAGACCTCGTTCGAAATGTCCCTTTCGCTGACCAGCGCGAGAGTCACCGTATCCCCTTCTTTTTCCGCCTTAATTTCTCTAACGCGGCTCTTGTAGGTCCGGTCCAGCCCGTCCGCGAGCCTCAGGATCGAACTCAGCTTTCTGACGGTCGATTTGTCGCGCTTGTCGAGCGCCGCGTAATCGGGATGAGACCTGCTGGGCAGGGACTTCCTGTGGTACCGGGCGATGTTCGCGATCACGGCCTTTTCCGATTCCGAGAATCCCGTCATCTCCGAATTCTTGATCAGGTAGAGCGAGTGCTTGTGGTGCGACTCGTGCGAGATGTGATAACCGACATCGTGCAGAAGCGCCGCCGCCGATAGCAGCGTTCTGTCGTGCCGGTTCAGGTCGAAGTGCGGCGCGAGGCCGTCAAAGATCGTCTCCGCGATCGAAGCGACCTGCAGCGCGTGGTTCTCTTCGTATCCGAACCGCCTTCCGACGGCGAACACGTCGCGAAGTTTCAGGTCCTCGACGTCAGGCACGGGCGGAAGCTCCGCGGTCGCCATCTCGCGAAGATGGTCGATGATCACGCCTTCCCGCAGAGCATACGGGCACGGCACAACGGTGTCGATATCCAGGCTTTTCATTACGCCTTCAAGGATCTGCGCACCGGCGACGATCACCTCCGCACGCCGCTCGTTGATCGCCTCGATCGCCGAGCGTTCCTCAAGCGTCATTCCCTTCAGTCTCGAATTAAGCTCGATCAGATCGGCAATCTCGATAGGAGGTGTGTAGACATCCTCGGGGCTCGGCGAACCGGCGATCAGCATCGAGACTGCCTTGATCGTTCCCGACGTTCCCGACGCGACCTGCCACTTCTCGCCTTTTATTTTTCGCTGCGGCTGGGTCATCGCAAAGCGGATCTCCTTTCGAAGACGCTTTATCTCTTTCTGTGCCGGCGGATCGCTCAAGAGGAATCTTTCCGTGAGTCCGACAGCGCCGAGCTTCATCGAGAAGAGCTTCCTGGGCTCGCCGTTCTCCATCAGCGAAACCTCGGTCGAGCCGCCGCCGATGTCGATGTTGAGGATCGAGGAGTAGAGCCCTCCGAAGTATTCCGCGACCGCCAGCCCGATAAGCCTGGCTTCTTCGATCGAAGAAAGCACCTCCACCCTCACGCCCGTCCGGCGCTCAAGCTCGTCAACGAATCTGGAAGCGTTTCTCGCCTCGCGGACCGAAGCGGTCGCAACCGCCAGGAGCGCGTCCGTCTCGCGGTTGTCGGCGATCGACTTGAACCGCGAAACGGCCTCCCTGGACTGCTCGAACGCCTCTTCTGAAAGTATGTGGTTCTGGAGGGTGCCGTGGCCGAGTCTGACCCGCTCGCGGTCCTCAGCGATCATCGTGAACGAATCCGTCGAAGCCGCCTCGACTACAGCAAGTTTCAGGGAGTTTGAGCCGATGTCGATGGCTGCGAGCCGTGTGGTCTTCATCTTTTGATATTCTAGACCCTAAAGCTAGAATCGTAAAAAGTGCGGGGCCACCTTATCGGGGAGCCCTGCGGATTGAAGAATGAAGATATCAAAGATAATGACGCGCTCTCCGGGATCCTGCTCTCCGGGAGACACGCTCGCGGCAGCAGCGGAGACGATGCGCAGGTTTGACTGCGGAATGGTTCCGGTGGTCGAGGAGGACAAGGTAGTCGGAACCGTAACCGACCGCGATATCGTTCTTGCCGCGCAAAGACGCGGCGCCGCACTGAGTGCTATTCCCGTATCGGATGCAGCGTCAGAAGATCCCGCCGTTTGTTCGCCCTCGGACAAATTGGAGAAGGCGATCTCGAAAATGAAAAAGCGCCGCGTCAGGCGCCTTCCGGTCGTCGATCGGGACCGCGCGCTCGTCGGTGTGATCTCGATCGCGGACATCGCCGCCGCGGCAAAAAAGAACAAGAAGCTAAGAAAGAAACTGCTCTCGGCACTTCGGGAGATCTCGGCTCCGAGCCCGATCGTCCTGACCGAGATCGCCGGATAGACCTTATGAAAACCCTTCTGGTGCTAAGGCACGCCAAATCGAGCTGGGATTATCCGGAACTTCCGGATTTCGAACGGCCATTGAACAAACGCGGTGAGAAGGCGGCTCCGTACATGGGCGAGCTGATGCGCTCGAAGGGCCTTGTCCCGGACGTGATCGTGTCTTCCCCGGCGAAACGCGCAAAGACCACCGCCCGGCTGGCGGCGGAGGCAGGCGGATTCGACGCCGAGCTGGAGTTTGACGAGCGAGTTTACGGAGCCGGCGCCAACACGCTGGCGTACATCATCGCGGATTTCGAGGATTCCGCTGACACGGCGATGATCGTCGGTCACAACCCCGGGTTCGAAGACCTGGTCGGGGCGCTTACAGGAGAGCACCCTCGCTTTCCGACGGCCGCGCTTGCGGTCATCGATCTCGAAATCTCGGTCTGGTCCGAAACGGAACGCGGCAAGGGTATGCTGCGGGAACTGTTTATTCCCAAGGAAGAGATGGGCGGTTGAAACCGGAATACCTGTTACACAATTAACACTTTGTTCACATTTTCGTAAAGTGCAGTTAAGTCACACGAAATAAGCTTGGAGCTTGATCTGAAAGGGTCCCGGGCCAAGCTGTATCCGACGCCTTCGCGGTGATTTATGAAGCACTATATTTTGATTGTCGAGGACGAGGCGGACATCGCCGAGAGTCTCCGTTACAACTTCGAACGGGAGGGCTTCAAGGTAAGGATCGCCGAATCGGGCGAGAAGGGACTCAGAATGGCCCTCGATGAGAATCGCGCTCCTTCGCTTCTGCTCCTTGACCTGATGCTCCCCGGCATGTCCGGCGTCGAGCTCTGCAGAAGGCTTCGCCGCGAGCCTCTAACAAAGAAAATGCCGGTGATCATGCTAACGGCAAAGGCGGCCGAAGGCGACAAGATCGAAGGCCTCGATACCGGCGCGGACGATTACATTACTAAGCCTTTTTCGGTGAAAGAGGTCATCGCGAGAGTCAGGGCGGTGCTTCGCCGCGTGGATTCCGACTCTGTTCAGAAGTACGAGGACGGCCGCCTGAGCGTAGATTTCGTCGATATGCGGGTGTACTGCGACGGCGACGAGGTCAGGCTTACACGCAAGGAGTTCACGCTTCTCAGTTATCTGACCAAGAACACGGGCCGGGTTGCGACCCGCCAGAACCTGCTCGACAATGTCTGGGGATACAGCTACTTCGGCGACACGAGAACGCTGGACGTTCACATAAGGCGTCTTCGGCAAAAACTCGGCGAATGCGGAGACTGCATCGAGACCGTCGTCGGTGTCGGCTATAGATTTGTCGGCTTCAAGGCCTGAAGCCGGGCCGCAGGGCCGCCTGATCTGCATTATGACCTTGCTGGGGACCCTCTTCACAAAGACCGACGCCGATCCCGAACCCGAACGGCCCGATCCTTCCGGCGTGCTGGACGCGCTTCGGGAAAGCCTTATCATCGTTTCCGACAACCTGCGTGTCCTTTCCGCCAATGAACCCGCCCGCCTCGCGTTCGCCCGAAAAGATGAACCTTTGGTGGGAAAACGGATCACCGAAGTGATACGGGACTTCGGCCTTCACGAGGCGTTCGACCGGGCGCTGAAGAACGGCAAGTCTTCGGTCGTAAGGATCGAGCTGATCGATCAGGACCGAAAAGTGTATGAGGTTCGTGTCGTCCCGTTTGAAGCGGAAGACGCGAGAAGGGCGATAGGGGTCTTCTACGATATCACCCAGATCGAGCATCTTGAGCGTGTCCGGCAGGTCTTTCTTTCAAACATCTCGCACGAGCTCCGGACTCCCCTCACCTCGATCCTCGCCTTCGTCGAAACGCTCGAGGACGGCGCCATCGACGACGACGCGAACAAACGCCGGTTCCTTTCGGTCATTCGCAAGAATGCCGAACGTATGCGGCACCTGATCGACGACATCTCCGAGCTTTCTTCGATCGAATCGGGGAACGTGCGCATCGAGCCCAAGAAACTCGACCTGAACGGCCTTGTGCGCGAGGTGTTCGCGAGCCTTTCGGCGAAGGCCGAGGAACGCGACATTTATCTCGTGAACGAGATCGAACCCGGCGTCCGTGTGTACGCCGACATTATCCGGCTCGAGCAGATGCTCACGAACCTCATCGACAACGCGATCAAGTTCAACTCGGCCGAAGGAACGGTGACAGTGCGCTGCGTCGATTCTCCGGAAAGCCAGATCATCGAGGTGTCGGACACCGGCGAAGGCATCCTGCGCGAACACCTCCAGAGGATCTTCGAGCGGTTTTACAGGATCGACCGCGCGCGGACCAGGGAGGTGGGCGGAACCGGTCTCGGACTCGCCATCGTCAAGCATCTCGCGAGGCTGCACGGTGGCGAGGTCACCGTATCGTCCGTCCTGGGAGAGGGCTCGACCTTCAGGATCGAGCTTCCCAAGGCTGACGATTGACCCGTTCACGTCCTCTCGGGACCCCTCCGGAAAAAATCCTTCGGAAGCCCGCAATTTTGTGCTATAATTACTCTATTCAAGCATTTAGCCCAAAAGGCGGATCGGTATTTTCAGGTCCGCACCCCCTCATTTTTGCCGCGTAAAGAACTCGAGTGGAGGAAAGAATATGGAACTCAGCGTTGGACAGAAGGTCTCCTATCCGAACCAGGGAGTCTGCATGGTCGAGGACATCGAAAAGAAATCGATCGCAGGCAATCAGATGAAGTTTTACTCACTGCGGGTATTGAGCGACAACTCAACGATCTTCGTGCCCACCGCTAACGCCGAAGCAGTCGGCCTCCGTCCCATAATCGGAACCAAGCAGTGCAAAAGCCTTTTGGATTATCTCGGAGAAGATTTTGACAAGGTCTCGAGCGACTGGAAGGTCCGCTCAAGGGAGTTCAACGAAAAGCTCCAGTCGGGCGACATCTTCGAAGCGGCTGACGTGCTCAAGAAGTTGACGTATCTCAGCACCGAGAAGAAACTTTCGTTCCGCGAGCAGAGCCTGCTTGAGAAAGCCAAGTTCCTTATCGTTTCCGAGCTCCGGAGCGCGGAGGACGGCAGCGAGAAGAAGATCGAGAAGAAGGTCGAGAAGCTTATCGTGGCCGCCTGCGGACACCACAGCGCGGTGCTTGAGAAAGAAGAGGAAAAGGAAGAAGCGAAGGCAAAGGGCAACCCAAAGAAGAAGGGCCACTGAGTCCGCCGCAAAGATCTTTAAGGTCCTGGCCGGAATTCCGGTCAGGACCTTTTCTTTTCGTACTTCGTCCGCACGACGGTCTTAATGTTCCCGCGCACGTTGAAATCCCCTGTGATCTCCAGTTTCAGGGGATCGCACGCCGCGACAAAATCCTCCTTGATCACGTTTACTACATGTTCGTGAAAGATCTTCACATCGCGGAAGGAGTTTATGTAAAGCTTCAGGCTCTTGAGCTCCACGCACCGCTCGTTCGGGACATAGCTCAGCCGGATCGTCGCAAAGTCCGGGAAGTCCGAGAACGGGCAGATAGCCGTGAACTCGGGGATCTCGAAGTCGATCCACACCTTCGATCCCTTGTATTCGTAATCGAACGTATCGAGCGGAAAAAGGCCCATTTCCTCTCGAGGCGTCGATCTTATGTCCAGTTCCTGCAAATTTACCGGCGTCAGGTCCATTTCGTCGTTCATTTCGAGATCCTCTTCCGGCAGAAGCCGTTCGTCTATCGAGGTTAAGCGATGGGAACGCGATTGTCATTTACCGAAGTGCGGGTTCTTCACGGTCAGAAGCAGCAGCGCCGCGGCCAACGAGACCGATGCGCTTACAAGGAACGCGGTCGCGGAGTTGTAAGAGGTCCAGAGATATCCGAACAGAAGCGAAGCCGGGAAGACCGTGATCCCGAACGCGAGGTTGTACAAGCCGTAGGCGGTGCCGCGCTTTTCTTCGGGCACAAGATCCGCAACAAGTGCCTTCTCCACCCCTTCAGTGAGCCCGAAATACACGCCGTACAGCACGAACAGCGCGAGCGCCTGCCACGGCGCGGAAACGAATGCGAAGCCGCAATATACGAGCGCATAGACGATCCAGCCGGCGAAGATCAGCTTTCTGCGGCCGACGCGGTCCGAAAGGTCGCCGAAGACGAGCGAACTAAGGACCTTTGATAAATGCAGCGCCATCCATAGAAGCGGCAGCAGCTGGAGCGAGATCCCCGCCTGCTGAGCCCTCAGAAGAAGGAACGCGTCGGTCGAGTTCGAAAGTGTAAAGAGCGCGATGATGATCAGGAACCGCAGGAAGTTGGCGTCGAAGCCCCTAAGCGAAAGATGAAGCGGCTCCTGCCGGATCCTGGCCGCCCTCAACGTCGCTTCCTTGTCGTGAACAAAGAAGATGATGATGAACAATCCGACCGCGACGGGGATCGCCGCGTACAGGAATAGTTCGCGGTAGTCGTCCGCCGTAGGGTTGGCAGGATCGTTGGCGAGCAAATAGAGCAGCCCGAAAGCGGCGAGGGGTCCGAGCACGGCTCCGAGATGATCCGCCGCACGATTGAAACCGAATGCCAGCCCGCGCTTCGAAGGCTTTGTGCTTACTGCGAGCAGAGCGTCCCTTGGAGCGACGCGTATTCCCTTTCCGACCCTGTCTGCGACACGCACGGCGAGGACCTGCTGCCAGCTCGTGACGAAGGCAAGAAGCGGCCGGACGACACTCGCAAGGGCGTAGCCCGCGAAGACGGGAAGCTTGCGTCGGTCGAGCTTGTCACTCAAATATCCGGAGAAGAGCTTGAGGAGGCTGGCAAGCGATTCGGCAAAGCCCTCGATCAATCCGATCGCGAATGGCGTCGCTCCGAGCGTGATGGCAAGAAATGCGGGAAGCAACGGATAGATTATCTCGCTGGAAGTGTCGTTGAGAAGGCTGACCGCGCTGAGCGCGAGGACGTTGCGGGAAAGGCCCTTGTAGCGCCTGAGGTACGATCGGGCTTTCGTCAGCATTTTGTGGGATCAGGTTTCGGCTGGTGCGTCCTTCATTGGCCGGGCAGCAGACCGCCAAAGTACAGAAGCGCGACCGCGCCTGTCGCCGCTGCGAGCAGCAGTACCAGCACGAGAAGCAATCTGAAAGCGAGCTTTACCGTGCGTTTGAGGACCCGGAACGAAATGAATGCGATCCCGAGCATAACGAGCACGAAGATCACTGCCGCGATTTCCATATTCAGTTTGCGCTGCGATGCAGCCGCGCCCTCTCGACCGCTTCGATGTCCTCTTCGGAGAGGGAAGACGGTTCGGCGGGCAGGGAGTATTCGCCGTCCGCCCAGGCGCCGAAATCAAGAAGTTTGCACCGTTCGCTGCAGAACGGCCTGTGTTCGTTTCCCCTGTATTCCGTGCGTTCGCCGCACCGTGGACATTTCACCAAAGGCATCGCGGGACAGTATAGCAGAAGACGGTGAGCGGTGAGCGGTAAGCAGTGGGCAGTGAGCAGGAAGCAGTGAGCGGTGTGCGGTGAGCAGTGAACAATGATCAATGCTCATTGACCAATGAAAAGCGCCATCGGCGCGAAATGTTAATAGCAACGAGATGCACCCGGGATCTTCGGCTCCATAGGAGCCAAATGTCTGTAGCCCGCGTAGCGGCGTAGATAAGTTTGGCGAGTTATCCGAGTTCGCGGAGTTGTCCGAGTCGCATCTGTGTTACGGACCTACTTGACGCTAACGATGAATTCGGTACTTTCATTACCGAGGTCAGCGCCATCGGCGCGGCAGGCCTGTAGCGCGCTGATATGAATTGAGGACGGAAGGGAACGCGTCAGAGTTCAAGCTTCAGCTTGTTCGTGGTTGATGGGAAGACAAGCTGTAGCTTGAACTCTGACGCGTTTTCCCCGGTAAGAACTGAATTGATAGGCGAAGATACACAATCTCCTTAACCGAATCACCGGACAGGTTCGTCGCATCGTCCGCGCATCGCAAGGCGATTGCGTGATTCGGACTGCTACCTTCCGGATTCTCCTTTGAACATTGAACCTGGAACTATCTTCGGTAGCCCTCGCTCACACTCAGGGTGCCGCCTCGGCTCACGACGCTTGCCAGGGTTCGCGCTTCGCGCTCAATGCAGCGCAAAGCGCTGCTCTAAACGGGGCGGTTTCCTGTGTGACTGTTGGGATCTGGTATAACCCCCGCCCGTACTCTTCACTTCTTCCTGCTCACCGCTCACTGCTTGGTCCCGCCCACAAGTGTGCAGGCCAAACGGCTCACTGCTCACAGTTTGGTATAATCTCCCCGGCGCACGGTAGTTCCCACGCGAACATTTCGTCCCGTGATACCGTAGACTCAGCAGCGGAAACCATTGAGGTGATTGAAGATGTCAGAGTACAAGAAGAAACTTGAAGAGATCCAGAAGGAAGCCCGGCGGAGGGCGTCGGAGATCGATGACCAGTTCGGAATTTCCGACCGGCTTGGCGAGGGCGTCAAGACGGCCCGCGATACCGCGAAGAAAGGCGCCGACACGGTGAAGGGCGGCGTCGACCGCCTGAAGAAGGAAGCCGAGAAAAGCGAGCGCGGAAAGCACGCGGTGAAAGCGGCCGAAGACACCTACGACGCTGCGGAAAAGACCTTCCGGTCTGCGGAGAAGACCGCCAGAGAATCGGCGAAGAAAGCCTGGGAAGCGAGCGAACCGGTTCGCGAGGCCGCTGAGGAAGCTGCGGGCGACGTGTTCGATACGGCATCGCGCAGCGCCGAAGACGTGTTCAAGGGGGCGAGCAAGAAGGCGGGGGAGTTCTTCGGCGAGACGAGGAGGACGGTTGAGTCCACCGCGTCTCGCGTGACAGGAGCGCTGGGCCTCGGCATCAGCTGGACGCGAACGATCGATTCTACTTTCCGAGCGGCCAGGCGCACCCGCGACTGGGTGCTTGAAAGCCCGGCTCAGGCCGCCGCTACCGGTGCCTCGGTCGTCGTCGGCGCAGGGCTCGGCGTCGTGTTCACCGGCCTCAGTTCGCATTGGTTCTTCAATTCCGCGATCCCTGCATGGTCCGTCAAGAAACTGTCGGGACTTTTTAACGATCACCTGAAAGAGCAGGAAAGGCTGATCGCCGAAGGCAAACTAACGAAGGCCGACGCCGAGAAGCTTAAGTTCGAGCGCGACATCGCGAAGTACGTCGGCGCGCCTCTGCTTGGAGCATTCTCGTTCGCATCCGGTGCCGTGATGATGACAAACGTTATCAATCCGAAGACGATAACCGGCGCGCCGATCGATTGGCTGCTTGGCGGAAACCCCCTGCTTGAAGGCGTATGGTTCTTCGGGAACGGAATGGTCTGTTTCAAGACGAGCTACGACCTGTTCATGATCTCGTTGGGAGACGACGCAGATGTGCAGAGGGTCGTGAAGGAGATCAGGGGGCTTCTGCCGGCGGCAGCGACGTCGTGAGTCGTGAATCGTAAATCGTGAATAGTGAATAGTGGAAGAAGAACAGGATGGATAGGATCTTAAGGATAGCGTGACGCCAGTCGGTAAGTACTGAATTGAACTCGCACGTGACGATCTCACTGCTCTGCGCCTCAGCGCTTCATATAAGGTGCCGGCTAAAGCCGGCATAACTTTTTTGGGCTCCCGGATCCCTCCGCCGAAGCGGGGGGCAACTGATGGTTTCTTGAGCAGGCCAAGGCATCGAGCCGGCAGCTGGAGCGGGGGGCAACTGACATCCGCTCTGTCGCTCTTCCAGAATTTCTATTCCACCAGCCTGATCGGGAACGGTGCGAAGCATACAACGAAGATCAGAAACGTCAGGACCGCGACAAGCTTCCGCTTCATATCCAGAGGTTCCGTGCTCAAAGGCCTGGGGTGCCCCACCCTCAGCATCACTCCCAAAAGCACCGCGATCAGAAATCCGGACGGGCTGTTGAAGAACCAGTAACCCACAAGCGCGAGGGTCGACATCAGCACGAAGGCCGCGGCGCCGGTCCATTTATGGACAAGAGGCCCGAAGATCGCGTAGTTCGCGTGACCTCCGTCCAGCTGGCCCGCCGGAATCAGGTTCAGCGCCGTGACAAGCAGACCCATCCACGTCGCGAAGTAGAATCCGTTCATCACCACAAAGTTAAGGTCTACCCCGAACAGCCACGCCATCCCCTGCATATACAGAGGATCCGCAAAATACAATTGTGCCCTAAGGGATTCAGCTACTTCCGGGGGAAGTTCGGTCATCGTCAGCAATGCGATCACCGAAACGGGGATCAGTGCGACGAATCCTGCGATCGGGCCCGCGACGCCTATGTCGAAGACCGCCTTCCTTGAAGGCATCGGTGCGAGGATCTTTATGAAAGCCCCGAACGTTCCCGCCGGGCCGATCAGCGGAGGCGTCGGAATGAAATACGGCAGGGTGGCGTGGACACGATAGATCCTGCACGCCACATAATGACCGGCCTCGTGCGCCGTGAGAATGATCAGGAGAGGCACGGAAAAGCTCAGCGCCGCGAAGAGCGTCGGCGGGTCCGTCGCGAGCAGGATCAATGCCTTCGCGACAAGGTTCCCGTAGTACTCCGGAAGATAAAGCAGGACAAGAAACGAATCGGGTGCCGTACCGTCCGCGAGCTCGGGGAAGATCGGAAGTTTTCCGAACGGCTCGATCGTTCCGGCGATCGTAGCGGTCACGAAAGTGATAAGCAGAAACAGAATGTGGCGAATCCAGGTTCTCCCGGTCGGGCGCATCGAACGAGGCTCCTTAAAAGGCTGTGGAGGAAGGGGGATCTGATTCGACATCTGGAGGGGGGCTAAATAGAAAATCGCAAACCGCAGATCATTTTACCGCTTCAACCTGCGCTTTGCGATTCCTCGCGATCTGTTCCGGATCTGTTCTCTAGGAGTTTATTGCCTTCGCCTGGAGATCTTTGCCGGGTTTGAATCGAATGGTCTTCCCCGCCGGTATCGGTACTTCTTCGCCGGTCCGAGGGTTTCTACCGATCCCGCGTTTTCTGGGCTTCACGACGAAAACGCCGAATCCGCGAAGCTCGATCCTCTTTCCCTCGGCGAGTGCCGATTTCATCGCATCAAAAAGCGCGTCAACCACCTGCTCCGCTTTCTGTTTGGGCACTCCCGTTTTGTCGGCCACGCGATTCACGATGTCGATCTTGATCATGTCTGTTTCCTTTGCGTGAAAATGTTGAAACCAATAACTTTAACGGGATTTCCGATAATATGGGCTAAACTTCGCCGATGTCAAGATTTTTGCCGGATTTTTTCCCGAAACGCTTGATAATGCACAAGAAACGCCTCCGGAGCCTCAAAATGCGGGAAATGTCCGATCTTTTCGAGCCCGACAATGTCTTCCTGTTCCGGCACCAGTTCGCGGAACCTTTCGACCAGATGCCTGCCTGAAACAGGGTCGTCCAAACCGTTTATGAAACGGAACGGGAAATCGATCGACCTAAGAGCCTCCAGCCATCGCTCACGGTGAACCTGGCGCTCGCGCATATACTGGATCAGCTTGTGGGCGATCTTCTTCCCTCCGTTCGTCCTGAAGATCGACACGAACTCCCCCAACTCGGCTTTCGTAGGCCTTGTCCCTTTGCCAAAAACCGAGGCCAGGCTCCTTGCGAACGCGGATCCGGGGATCAGCCTTCCGAACAGAGGCCCGACCGGGCCGATCAGGAGCTTCTGCGCGAGGATCGGCCGGTGTGTCTCAGGAAAAAGGGCTCCATTGAGGAAGCAAAGACTTCGGATCGTAAAATCTATTCCCCTCTCGGCGCGCCTTGCGAGGATCTCCTGGATGATCGTGTTCCCGTAATCGTGTGAAATGATGTGCGTGTTGCGGATATCGAAATGCTTGAGGACGGCCTCGAGCAGATCGGCCTGGCCTGCGGTCGTGTAGTCCAGGTCCGTTGGCTTGTCCGAGAATCCATAGCCGAGCATATCGAACGCTAGTAGCCGCGATCCTTCCGCAAGGCGGTTCCAGACCTTGTGGTAATCGAACGACGATGTGGGGAATCCGTGGAGACACAAGAGATTCTCGCCGGCCCCGCCTCGGACCGTAAAAACACGTCGGCCTTCGATCTCAATAAACTCTCCCCGTTCTTTCCATTCTTCTGCGTTCATCGTTATCTTTCCCCGGCAGCGTTTGAGTGGTAAATTTTTCGAAACGAATATATCGTCACGGAACGGCTCGGAAAAGGGAGAACAAGTATGCGCTGGAGACAACAGAGACAGAGCACGAACGTCGAAGACCGGCGGGGTATTGGCGGAAAGGGGATAGCGATCGGCGGAGGCGGGATCGGCGTGCTGGTGCTGATAATCGCGGTCGTACTCTGCGGAGGCGATCCGCAGCAGCTTCTTCAGGCTCTTCCCGAACAAGGCGATGTCAGGCAGACCGATCAGAGAGGCCCGGCACCTGACGATGAGAGCAAACAGTTCACCGCCGCCGTGCTGGGCAGCACGGAGGACGTCTGGAACGCGATCTTCAGGCACAACGATCTTAGCTACAGGGAACCGACGCTGGTACTTTTTTCGGGCCAGGTGCGGTCTGCGTGCGGGTTCTCTAGCTCGGCAACCGGGCCCTTCTATTGCCCCGGTGACGAAAAGCTCTATCTTGACACGGATTTCTTCCGCGAACTGAAGACCGAGTTCCGCTCGCCCGGCGATTTCGCACAGGCGTACGTGATCGCTCACGAGGTCGGTCACCACGTTCAGAATCTGCTTGGCGTGATGGACAAGGTCCAGAGAGCGGGAAACACGAAGGAGCTTTCGGTAAGGCTGGAGCTTCAGGCGGACTGCTTCGCGGGAATATGGGCGTCGGCCGCGAACGAGAAAGGGCTTGTCGAAGCCGGAGACACTCAGGAGGCGATGCGGGCGGCGGCGGCGGTCGGCGACGACGCGATCCAGAGGCGGACGACGGGCTATGTCAGGCCGGAGACATTCACGCACGGCTCTTCGGAGGAACGCGTCCGGTGGTTCAGGACGGGGTTCGAAACGGGCGACGTGGCGAAGTGCGATACGTTTCGGTAAGAGAAGTAGTGAGAAATGAGTACTGAGAGATGAGCTGAGATGCGGAACGCACGCGTCCCGAGTGCATTCAAATTGATCATTGGCCATTGCGCAATGATCAATGATTTGCTCCCTTAGGAGCGCGATGTCTGTAGCATTGGCCATCCCCAAAAAGACGCGGCTCCGCTAGGAGCCGAATCAACGATCCGATATTGGGCTCCTAAAGGAGCCCGATGTCGTTTGGGAACACTGTGCTACAGACATTTGGCTCCTAACGGAGCCGGGGAATCCGATTTCTCTTACAGACATTCAGCTCCCAAAAGCGCCGGGGAATCCGCTGCAAACATCTTCTCCTCTAAACTGTGGTATAACCGTCCATTATCAACAATCTATTAATCTTCCCTGCCCCGTTCCTTGACACCAAAGCTACAATGATTTGGTCGGCGCTTTCCTCACACCCACAATGCGCTGACAAGGAGACCTCAGAAAATGCCAAACACTTACTCCCAGATCTATATCCACGTTGTCTTTGCCGTGAAAGGAAGAAGAAACCTAGTCGACAAAAGCTGGCGTGAAGAACTCTACAAGTACATCACCGGAACCGTTCAAGACAAACGAAACAAGATGATCTCGATTGGCGGGATTGAAGACCACATCCACATGCTGATAGGTCTAAACCCCTCTCAGGTACTATCGGATCTCGTTAGAGACGTTAAAGTAAGTTCCACCCTCTTCATTAACAAGAACCGATTTGTTATGCGCGGATTTCAGTGGCAGGAAGGGTATGGGGCTTTCACAATATCCAGAGAGGACATTCCGGCGGTCGCACATTACATCGAGAATCAGGAGAGGCACCACAAGAGACAGTCATTCGAGGAAGAGTACAAGGATATACTCGATGAAAATGGAATAGAATACGAGGAGCGGTTCCTCTTTGAGTGGTTGTAACAAGATCCCTTTTTAAGAAACGCACGGCTGGGAAGGACCTATTCTTTCCGCTCCGTAGGAGCGCAATGTCTGTAGAATCGGTCGCTTAACAACATCGCGTCTCCGTCAGGAGGCGAATCACGACCACGTATATTGGGCTCCTAGCGGAGCCCGATTTCATTTTGGGATCACTGTACTACTACAGACATTTCGCTCCTAACGGAGCCGGGGAATTCGATCTCACTCTTAGACATTTCGGTCCAACCGGGGTCGGGCTTTTGGTATTATCCGCCTAACTAGACTTTCATTTCGAATTTGAGGCTATCGCCGATGAAAACCCGAATATTCTTCATCACCACCGCAATGCTGCTGGTTTTTCTTTCAAGTCAGATGGCGAATGCCCAGAAACTCAAACTCGAGATCGGTGAGAAGCTTCCGGAGAGTTACTTGAAGAAGCAGAAGAACAATCACCTATTGGCGATCCATCCTTCGCACTATAGTCCGTTTTTTGAAACGAAGATAGACGGCGTGGTTTACGCTATCGCTTTTGACAAGGAGACCAAAGAGATCTGGTACATTAAAACCACTGACGAAAAGTTCGTCACGAAGGACGGGCGCAAGGTCGACGAAGAGATTGAAATTACGGGTCGTGATGTTTTTGTATACCCATACTGGGATGTTTATGGACCAAGGACCAAAGACGGATGGTGGCCTGTAATAGGAAGCGTGCTCGGAGTCACTGAAGACTTCTATAGAAACTGGAAACCGGACGAAAGGCGAACTGTCGAGATCGATGCTTTTGTTAAGTCAAAGTACCTTCACTATGATCGCGAAGAAAAAAAGACTGGAAATGAGCGAAGCGAAAGAAGGCGATGATGATACAAACCACGAAGGGACACAGAGCTGCACGAAGCAAAAGAATGAAGTGATCTCTTCCTTCGTGCCAAGTCGTGCTAATTCGTGGCTAACTATATTCAGGCGGGACGGTTAGTTTTCGGGCCGTTCAGTGACCGGCTCGAACGCCTTCCCGTACAGCTCTTGATACACCCAGCCGAGGAAACGAACCTCCGCCGTGCACAGCGATTCGATCCAGCAGCTTGTCAGGTACATCTCCCGCTCGTTCTTCGAAGGCAGTTTCTCCGCCTCCTCAACGTGCGAGCGGTCCTGGGCCAGGTTGTAGTCCTTCGCAAGGTCCTCGTTCAGCTGCTTCGCTTCTCCAAGCGCCTGCAGCACGTCCGTGATCCATCGTCCCAGCTTTTCTTCGGTGTCGTTCGCGGCGACCGCCTGCGAAACCCCGACCGCGAATCTCGATTCCGCGTTGTCGAACGGGTAGGTCTGGACGCCGCGCGCGTCGTCGTGCCGGCTCTTCCACTGAAAAAGCTCCTCGACGTGCGGATGCCGTACGACCGCGACCCTCTGGTCATAGTTCAGGAACCATTCCAGGAGATCGGCGAGCGATACGGGATCGACCTTGCCTGCGCCGTCCGTCTCCAATGCAGGCGGTTCCGTCTGTGCTTTTGTTTCAGCCATAACAAATTCGATCAGATCTTGAGCGACTCGATCGCCGCTTCCACACGTCCCACTACCGTATCTTTCCGGTTCTTCAGCGTTCTCGGCGAGAACTCTCCAAGAATCTCTTCGGCTTCCGGGGTCATTACGCCGAGTTTCCGCAGAAGCTCGACCGCTATCGCGGGCCTTGCACGGTCGTCGTTCCCGTCCTCGATCTTCAATGCGATCGCGACCTTCAGCTCCGGGATCCCCGCCAGCCAGACGCCCTCCGCGCCTACCTTGCACACGATCCGCCCGGGCAGGGCCTTCATTACCTTCGTGTCGAGCCGGAAACTACCGCCGACGTATTCCGGATGATTCATCATCGCGGCGACGATCCTGCGCGCAGCATCTACGATCTCCCCGCCGAATTCCTCCGGAGGATCGATCAGGTTAGCGTACGCCCTGGCCATCGATTCGAGCGGCATTGCGAAATTCGGAGCCGAACACCCATCGATCCCCATACGGAAGTCCCGAACCGCCACGCCGCTGAACAGCGACAAGGCTTTCGCGATCTCCATCTGCACGGGATTCTCGGGGTCCAGATACGTCGCCGTGTCGGCGCCGATGTGCTTCGCCAAGGCGAGCATCGCGGCGTGCTTGCCCGAGCAGTTGTTGTGAACCGGCGTCGGCTCCTTGCCCGATCGTATCAGACCGTCCGCCGTGGCTTCGTGAAACGGAGGATGCGGACCGCAGCCCAGTTCGGATTCCGAAAGACCCGCCTTCGCAAGCATCTGAAGGGCGAGCTCCGTATGAAACGGCTCGCCGGAATGGGAGGCGCACGCGAGCGCCATCTCCTTTTCCGAAAATCCAAACGCGTCCGCCGCGCCGCTCGCGATGAAGGGGACCGCCTGGAAGGCCTTGATCGACGAACGCGTGAACGTCACGATCGAAGGGTCGCCGATCCCCGCTGCGAACGCGCCGTCGCGAAGCACGACGATATGGCCGCGATGGACCGATTCTAAGGTCTCGCCGCGTATGGCCTTTGCGACTATTGGTGATCCGTTCATCGTGGAAGCGCCGCACGGTCAGCGGGCGGCTTTGAGCATTTCCCGGGCGTGTTCGCGGGCGGTGTCCGAAACCCGTTCGCCGGCCAGCATCCGGGCGATCTCGGCGATCTGTTCCGCGTCGTCGAGCTTGCGTATCGAAACGCGGGTTCGGGCTCCGTCCGTCGATTTCTCGACCAGGAAGTGCTGATCGGCAAGCGAGGCGACCTGCGGCTGGTGTGTCACGCAAAGGACCTGCTGCTGCTTCGAAAGCTCTTTTAGTTTTCGGCCGACCGCTTCCGCGACGCGGCCTCCGATCCCGGCATCGACCTCGTCAAACACCGCCGCTTTCCTGCCTTCCTTCAGATTCGCTGCGGTCTTCAAGATCAGCATCAGGCGCGACGCCTCTCCGCCCGAAGCTACCTTTGCGAGCGGCTTCGGCGATTCTCCCGGATTCGCGGAGAACAGGAACTCGATGCGGTCGAAGCCTTTCGCCGCGGTCAGTTCCCCTTCTTCGTCGGCCTCGAGCGCCTCATTCTTAGGACGCTCGATCGAAACGACGAAACGCGCCTTGTCCAATGCGACGCCTGCCAGGTCCTTTTCGACCGTCTTTTCGAACTTCGCGGCGAAAGCCTTCCTCTTCTTATGGAGATCTTCGGCGGAATCCAGATACCCGCCGCGCAGTTCCGACGCTTTCGCCCGCAGTTCCCTTTCCCTTTCTTCGGCGGTCTCGATGTTCGAGAGCCGGCGCTCGGCTTCCTCCAGGTGCGCCAGCACGGTCTCAACACTTCCGCCGTATTTCCGTTTCAGATTCCCCAGTTCGGCAAGCCTGTCCTCGATCTCCTCAAGCCGTTCGGGAGAGAACTCGAGCGATCCTGCGAAATCGCGAACCGTGAAGGCCAGGTCTTCGAGCACGGCCTGGGCGGTCTCGAGGCTCTCTTCGTACTCGCCGAACCTTGAATCGAACTCCGCGAGTTTCAGTACCCGTTCGCGAACTTTCTCGAGGCTCCCGACGATCGAGCCGTCGCTTTCGTAGAGCATCGCCTCGGCCTCTTCCGAAAGCTCCGACAGCTTCCCGACATTGTTCAGCCGCTTCTTCTCTTCTTCCAGACGCTCGTCTTCGCCTTCAGTCGGTTTGGCGCGGTTGATCTCGTCCGCCTGGAATCGAAGGATGTCCAGAAGCTGAAGCTTTTCCGCCTCGTCGCTCCTGAGCTCTTTGAGCTCGCGCAGGACCGCGGCGAGCTTCCCAAATCGGTCGGCAGTCTCACGGCGTTCTTTCTCAAGCCCCGCCGCGGTGTCCAGGATCTCCAGGTGGTTAGCCGGCGAGAAAAGCGTCGTCTGTTCGCCCTGTCCGTGTATGTCCGCGAGGAAAGATCCGATCTTTTTCAGGAAACCCTGTGTAACAAGCTGGTCGTTGACGAACACCCGGTTGCGACCGGACGCGGAAAGCTCGCGGCGGACGATCAGTTCGACGAGGTCTCCTTTGACGTACTCGATACCGCCTTCGTCCAGCTCTTTCAGGAACGCATCTGACGGAGCTATCTCGAACACGCCTTCGATCCTCGCGCTGTCCTCGCCTTCCTTGATCAGTTCGGAATACACTCGCTCGCCGGTCAAAGCCGCAAGCGAATCGACGATGATCGACTTTCCGGATCCGGTTTCGCCCGTGAGCAGATTAAGGCCCTCGCCGAACTCGACCGCGAGATCGTCTATCAGTGCGAAGTTCCTGATGTTCAGCAGGGTGAGCATAAGGAATTCGATTGTAAGTCGTGGGCAGGAAAAATTAAACCCGCGGTGCAGATGGGCTATTCAAGCGGCTTGATCCACTGGCCGAACAGGTAGATGCCGTCCGGCGGGAAGTCCTTTTCCAGATTCTCCGAGTCCCATTTCACTTCCCTCGACTTCTTGTAGAACATAAAAGAGCCGAGCGTCCCGCTGCGGAGGCTGCCCTCTTTGGGGACTACGAAATAGGCGCTCGCGTCGACTTCCTCCAGACCCTTTCGGTTAGACAGATCTCCGATCTCGCGTACATAAACCGGGGGGATGAACTGCGCGCGACGCCTTTCGCGGTTTATGCCTATGTCAGCGATGTACGGCTTGTCGGCCTTTCCGGGGATCACGATCTCCGCATTGCGTATGACGAGGCTGAAGATCCTCCCCGAGCTGTTTGGCGGAAGCGAGTTGTAGGCTTCCGGGTCGGCGCCTTCCATTCGCCCTTCCACCATCGTCCGGAGAGCCGTGAGGAACGCGATGAAGTTCAGCCTGATCAGGAAATCCTCGCCCTTTCCGTGATAGCCGCCGGTCTCTATCAGGATCACGGGCGAGCCCCACGCCGAAATGTTGTCGCCGAATGCCTGCGAATTGTAGGAGTCGCTGTACTGGGCGATGTGGCCCGGGATGAAATTCTCCAGCGCCCGGACTATCTCCGCACAAATACGCTTGTTTCGCTCGTATCCCGGATAAGTGCTGTTGTCGGGCCGGCCGTTGACAGCGAGAAGCGAGATCGTCGCCTGGTTGAAACTGCGGCCTGCGGTCGTCAGTTCCTGCTGGTTGTGAAGATTGAAGCCGACGTCCGGAAAGAACTCGTCGACCAGCCGCTTCAGAAGCTGGCCCTCAGGTGTCTTCAGCGACCTGGCGTCCCGGTTGATATCGATCCATTGAAGATTTCTGCGCTGGAACACCTCCGCTCCGTCGGGATTCAGCATCGGCACCGCGCGGATCGTAAGACGATTGTGCATTTCGCCGACCCATACGATCTTTTCGCGGTTCGTTTCGAGAAAAGCGAAGAGATCGATCAGGGCGGGAGTGGCAGTGGGCTCGTCGCCGTGCATCTGCGACCATAGAAACACCTTGAACGGGCCCTTTCCCCATTCAACCTGGTAGATCTCGCGGTCGCCATAAGAACGCCCTGCCTCCTCGACCTTCAGGCCCAATTCCTTCAGCTTGCCCAGATAGACCTTCAGGTCTTCGTGGCGCACGTCGGAAGCGGGTTTGTCGGATATGTGAGACTCGTCCCAGGCCTTCGCGAATTCCTCGGGGGTTTGCGCTGCCGTCATAGTCGTCGATACAAGAATAGTTGCGAGGAGTAACCGCAGGAGAACTGTCCGCATGCGATAAAGATAGTTCTAATACCCTGTTTTTTCAATCCGTTAAGAGGTTAGTAAAGGCGGTTGAGCCGCGGCTCCGATGGCGCGGTCCGGGCGCTTGCGTGAACGCGTCGCTGGAGGGCGGTGGACATCGCGGACAGTTCCCGATGTTATAATCGCGAAAAACGAACCGCACGGGAGAATACTGGATGGATCAGGAATTGGTACAGATCACGCGCGAAAAGACCATTGCGGCCGACGATCTGCGTTGGACACTGTACGCGATGCACGAAGAGATCTGGCGCAAGCTCGGCATACCGCAGCTCGATTCGGAGAACCTTCCGCATCGTGTCGAGGATAACGTTGTAACTCCGGAGTGGATGCCGGTCCCGGACTGCCAGACCTGCGGTGCATGCTGCGGCGGATTCGTCGCGGTTCCTACGGAGCCGGATGACGTTGTGCCGGAAGAAGAATGCTGGGAGATCATTGCCGGCGAAGAAGGCGAGGAATACGTCGTCGACCGGTATATAAGGCGGCGCGAAAGCGATCTCGCCTGCAAGCACCTTTGGGGAGGCGTCGGCGGTACTGTCTCTTGCACGATCTACGATGACAGGCCAAGCATGTGCCGGGTCTTCGAGGCGGGAAGCGACCGCTGCCATGCGCTTCGAAGGGCATTTGGCCTCGAGCCGTATCTGTCGGTCGAGGATATGTTCGAGGCCCGGCAGAAGCTGAAAGAACATATCGAGGCGAAAGGCGACGACTCCGACAAGATCAGTACCGTGACGATGGCGCCGGATGAGTCGGGAACGATGCGGGTGGAAGTGGTCACGAAGGGCGGCGAGACACGCGTGGTTCATACTTTCGATCCTGCGGAAGAGACCTGGTACCGGGTTCAGTTCGAGGGAAAGACGCTTGGCGAAGCCGAGGAGATGATCTTGTCCTGATCTTCCCGGGAACACCGTCTAACCACACGAAACGGAGGACAAGCTATGAAGTTATATGAGAATTATGTCCTGCCGCATTTGATCAACTATGCCTGCGGCCTTCCGGCCATCGAGAAGCAAAGGGAGAAAGTGGTTCCGATGGCTGAAGGGCGGGTGCTTGAGATCGGGATGGGGTCGGGACTCAATCTGAAGTTCTACGACAGGCAGAAGGTCGAGTTCGTGTGGGGGCTCGAACCTTCGAAGGGAATGAGGCGAAAGGCTGAGAAGAACCTGGAAGCTTCGCCGGTCGAGGTCCGATGGCTCGACCTGCCCGGCGAAGAAGTGCCTCTCGACGACAAGAGCGCCGATACCGTGATGCTGACGTACGCCCTGTGCACGATCGAGGGGTGGCTGAAGGCGCTCGGGGAGATGCGCCGCGTACTGAAACCGGGAGGAAAACTGATCTTTTGCGAGCACGGAGAGGCGCCGGACGACGACGTGCGAAAGTGGCAGGAGAGGATCAACCCGGTCTGGAAGAAGATAGGCGGAGGCTGCAACCTGAACCGCAAGATCCCGAGATGCATCGAGGAAGGGGGATTCAGGATCCGCGATATGGAATCGGATTACGTGGACAGCCCGAAGTTCGCTTCGTTCGAATACTGGGGCACCGCGGATTGAAACAAGCCAAAGTTCAAAGTTCAAGGTTCAAAGTTCAAAGCGGGCAGGCAGATGGCCGTTCAGCGGCGGGCTTGCCCGCTTCGATTGTTCAAAGTTCAATATGACGTTTAAAGAAGCATATTGGAAAACAGTGCGATCGACGCGGTTCCTGTCTATGTCGGCGGCGTTCTTTATCTTGGTGTTCCTGTCCTTGAATCTCGTCGAGAATCTCTCTGATCTGATCTTTGACGTTCCCGGGACCTACACATTTTGGAGGGAAACAGCTTTGGGAGCGGCTTTTGCCGGTTTTGCAATAGCGGCTTTTCTGGCTCGGTTCCTTCTTCTTCTTTCGAAAGACGGAAAAAGCTTGGTCCGCGCGCAGTTGATGTGGATCGGTTCCTGGGGAGCGCTCGCGGGCTGGGCGTCGGCGACTCAGGCGATCTCAGGCGCAGGGATCTTCTTCTCTGATCCTTATGAGTGCATGCATTGCAGCGCTTTTCTTGGGGTTCCTTGGCGAAGCGCTTTGACCTTCCTGCTCGTTTCCTACTTCTTCCTAAGTCCCGTCCGTCAGCTCGCCAATCCGTTATTCGCGTGGTTCTGGAAACAGGCAGACACCTACGGCTGATCTTGGGCCGGTACGGCATGGTAGTTCAGGCGCGGTTTCGAGCCTTCCTGTTCTTTGAGACAGAGATATTTTTGAAAGAGTCCGGTTCCTCCGCTCCGCCAGGAGCGCGATGTCTGCAGCATCGCATCCGGAAAAACGATCTCTGCTCGAAAGGGGCCGAACCGCAAGACGCATATGGAGCACCTGACGAAGGCCGTGCAGGTGTTGGGATCAAATCCTTTGCGGGACTTGGCGCCTTTGCGACTTTGCGAGAGGCCCGACCTCTGGACTAAGGGGAGCCAAGAAAGGAGTTTACCTCAGGGTTACCTCCCGCAAAGTCGCAAAGGCGCCAAGGACCGCAGAGTTATCGGGTAACAAAGACCAATTGATTGTCTCGAATCATGGCAAGACGAAATAGGGGAAAAACCACGAAGAGGCACAAAGATACACGAAGGTATCAACCATCATTGATCGCTGATCGTTGACCAATGAACATTGAAAAACGGCACGCCGAACACGTGCCGTTTTTCCGATATCTGGTAGCAGAGGGGAGACTTGAACTCCCAACCTCGGGGTTATGAATCCCGCGCTCTAACCGGTTGAGCTACCCTGCCGCAACAGTCAGATTACAGTCCGTCCCGAGCAATCGTCAAGTGACGCATATCCCTCGCCGAGCCTTGCATTTGCCATAGGTAGTAGAATTGTTGCGTGCTGTTATTTCTCGCCGCAGACAGCGGGCACGCCGGTCTTCTTCTGGCGCTGTTCACGATACTCATCACCGCCAAGGTAATGGCGGAAATATTCGAGCGTCTGAGGCAGCCGGCCGTCGTCGGCGAGATCCTCGCCGGAGTTATCATCGGCCCGAGCGTGCTCGGGATCGTCCAGCCCTCCGAGATCCTCAGCATTTTCGCCGAGATAGGCGTCATCCTCCTGCTCTTCAACGTAGGCCTCGACATCAAGCCTAAGTCCCTTCTGAGCGTCGGCAACAAGGCGATCCTCGTAGGCGTTCTCGGGATCGCCATCCCGTTCGTCGCCGGCTATTTCGTAGCGACGCTCTGGGGCGGGAACTTCGCCGAGGCGATGTTCATGGGCGCCGCGCTGGTCGCGACTTCCGTGGGGATCACGGCGAGGGTCCTGGGATCGCTCGGCCTCATCAACGACGCGACATCGAGGGTGATCCTGGGCGCGGCGGTCATCGACGACATTCTCGGGCTGATGATCCTCTCCGTCGTCTCAAGCGTCAGCGAAGGTACGATCAACTACTACGCGATCATCGCGACCGCCGTCTCCGCGATCGTGTTCGTGATTGTCGTGGGAGCCGTCGGATCGAGGCTCTTTACCTGGCTCGCCCCCGCGATCAATAACCTCCGCATTTCCAAGCCGTTCTTCAAGTTCGGCCTGATCCTTTGCCTTGGCCTCTCCTTTGTCGCGCTCTATATCGAGGTGGCGGCGATCATCGGCGCGTTCCTGGCAGGAATGGCGCTGTCCGAGGCCACCGAGGACAATCCGGGAATGCGCCAGCTTTCCAACGGCGTGATGGAGTTCATGGTTCCGTTCTTCCTCGTTTACATAGGGATGCAGCTCGACGTGACACTCTTCACCGAGTCGGACGTCATTATGTACTCGCTGGTGATCACGCTGGTCGCGATCCTTTCGAAGATGCTCGGGTGCGGACTCGGCGCGGCGAACATGGGATTCAAGGACGCGATGCGCGTCGGCGTGGGTATGGTGCCGAGAGGCGAGGTAGGTATCGTCGTCGCCCAGCTGGGCCTGAGCCTGGCGGTGATCAATTCGAAGGCTTTCGCCGCGGTCCTCTTCATGGCGATCGCGACCACGCTCGTCGCTCCGCCGTTCATCAAGCTGCTCGCACCGCGGCCCGCTCCGACCGACGAGGACATTCATATTTCCGACGTCATGACCAGGATCGGTTAATCGCTGCCGCTCTTTTGCCTCATCTCCCGGACCCGTTTGAGCATGTCCGGCAGGAAGCTGACGAGTTTGAAGAATGACCCGCTGGCGAACTTCTTAGCCATCTCGCGGAAGGTCCCGACGGCGTTCGAGGAGTAACCGAACCACCAAATGTCGGGAAGGAATGTGAACCGGTTGACGTGAATGTGCTGGACGGCGACCAGTTCCTTAAGGCCCTCGTCGCCGTGCGTCCGGCCGTAACCGCTGTCGCCGAAGCCGCCCCAGGGCGTCTGCGGGATGCCGTGAGTGTAGAGGACCTCGTTCACGCAGACCGTTCCCGCGCGGATCTTGCCCGCCACACGCCTTCCTTTCGCGATGTCTTTAGTCCAGACGCTCGCCGCGAGGCCGAACACGGTGTCGTTCGCAAGTTCCGCGGCTTCCGATTCGGTCTTGAAAGTAGCGATCGGGAGCGTCGGGCCGAACGTCTCGTCGCGCATCGCACGCATCTTGTTCTTCGCTTTGGCAATGACTGTGGGCGGGTAGTACGGCGCCTTTATCTCCGAATCGTTGCCGCCGGTCAGTATCTCCGCCCCCTCGCGCTCGAACGCCGCGACGTGCTCCTCGACGATCTTCCTCTGGCGTTCGCTGCTCATCGCGCCGACATCGTTGGAGCAATCCGTCCCGGGACCGACCTTCAGTTTTTTAGCACGCTCGACGACAAGCTTAGTAAATCTCTCGGCAGCCTTAGCCTCGACATAAAGCCGTTCGACCGAGGAGCACGCCTGACCGGCGTTCGTGAACGCGCCCCAGACAGCGGCGTCCGCCGCGCTTTCCAGATCGGCGTCGGCGAAGACGACCATCGGGTCCTTGCCGCCGAGCTCGAGAACGACCGGCGTCAGCGATTCGGCGGCGGCCTTCGCGATCGCCTTCCCGGTCTTCACGCTGCCCGTGAACATGATCTTGTCGAGGCCTTCCGCGACAAGCGCCGCTCCCGTCTCGCCGTCGCCCGAAACGACCTGGAAGACGTGCCTGGGAATGCCGGCCTTCTCGAACAGCTCGCCGATCTTCTCTCCGACAAGCGGAGTCAGCTCGCTCGGTTTGAGGACCACAGTGTTTCCGGCCATCAGCGCCATAACGGCCTCTCCCAGTGGGATCGTGAGCGGATAATTCCAGGGAGAGATGATCCCGACCACACCCAGAGGCTTATACGCGATGGTCGAGCTGCGGCCCATAAGACCAAGGAAGCCTATGCCGCGCTTTCTGGGGCTGAGGATCTTTTCGGAGTTCCGCGCGAAATACTGCATCAGGTCGAGCGCGGGCGTGATGTCGGTCGAGAGCGCTTCGGCAACGGGCTTGCCCATCTCGCGCGAGATCAGTTCCGCGACCTCGTCCATCTGTGACAGGAGCGATTCGCGGGCGCGCATCACTATCCTGGCGCGCTCGGCGAACGGCGTCCGCTTCCAGATCTCGAATGCGTCGCGCGCGTTCTCAACGACCTTGGCGACCTCTTCCGAGGTACGCTTCATCACGCGCCCTATCTCTTCGCCGGTCGCCGGATCGAAGGAGACGAGTTCGCCGGAGGGGATTGGTTTTTCGATTGGCTTGGTCACTTTTGGATCAAGAGATGGAACAGGGATAAAGGGGGTGAAGGAGATTGAGGAAGATTCGGCTAGCAACGCACTTTGTTTTCGTGATCTCCTTCATCCCCTTTACCCCTGTTCAATCATTCTCTCAATAATTGAGTAGCTTGCGTCGATCGCCTCCGAGAGCTTCTCGGCCTCCGGGCCGCCGCCTTCCGCCATGTCCGGCTTCCCGCCGCCTTTGCCGCCTACGATCGGGGCGATCTCGCGGATAATGTTTCCCGCTTTCACCCTGTCCGTAAGGTCGTCCGAGACGCGTACGATGAACGACACCTTTCCGTCGGCCTTCCTGCCGATGATCACGACGCCCGACTTAACCTTCGCCATCAGCGTGTCCGAAAGATGCCGCATCCCGCTCGGGTCCAGGTCTTCGACGGTCTTCGCAAGGACCTTGACGCCTTTCACGTCGCGCGCCTCGTCTCCGTTAGCGCTTCCGCCGACCGAGCCCGAAGCGATCTTCAGTTTCAGGTCCTCTACCTCTTTCCTCGCTTTCTTGAGATCTTCGTACAGCTTCTCGATAGCGATGGGAAGCTGGTCGCGTTGCGTCTTCAGGACTCCCAACGAACGGTCGATCAGCAGTTCGTCTTCGCGAAACCGCCTGAAGGCGTCGAAACCGGTGATCGCGCGGATCCTCCGCACGCCGGATGCGATCGCCTCGTCGGCCGTTATTTTGAAACTGCCTATGTCGCCCGTCGCCGAAACGTGCGTGCCTCCGCAGAGCTCCTTAGAGAACTCGCCGTTTCCGACCGACAGCACACGCACCTCCGATCCGTATTTCTCGCCGAACATTGCGACGGCTCCGCTGCGCATCGCCTCCTCGATCGGCATCAGGTCCGTGTTCACCGGCTCGTTCTCAAGGATGTACTTGTTCACAAGGTCCTCGATCTCGCGGATCTCCGCTTCGGACATCGGCTGGTAATGCGTGAAATCGAAGCGAAGGTAGTTCGGGGCCACAACCGATCCGGCCTGCTTCACGTGCGAGCCGAGAACCTCCTTGAGAGCCGCGTGAACGAGGTGCGTAGCGGTGTGGTTCCGGCGGGTGGCGTCGCGCTTGAAGGAATCGACGGTCGCGTTGATGTCGTCGCCGACCTTCACCGAGCCGCGCGCGAGCTTCGATTTGTGAAGAGTCACACCCTGGATCGGAGCGAACGTGTCTACCACATCAATCTGTGCCGAGGCGTTGTAGAGCTTGCCCCGGTCGCCGACCTGACCTCCGGCTTCCGCGTAGAAAGGCGTCCGGTCGAGAACGATCAGCCCCTCTTCGCCTTCGTTCAGTTCGTCGACCAGCTTGTCGTCCTTCACGAGTGCCGTCACTTTCGAACCCTCGGCGTTCGTTCTCTCGTAACCGAGAAATTCGGTCGGGCCCGTCTTCTCGAGGATCTCAGCGTAGACAGGATTTATCTTCTCCGCCTGTTGGGTCTTCCCGATCGCGCTTGATGCTTGCAGATCGGCCAGCGCCCTGTCGAATCGGTTATCAAACTCGACCTCGGAGAACTCGATCCCCTGCTCTTCAAGCCGTACGCGGATCAGGTCGCGCGGATATCCGAACGTGTCGAAAAGCCTGGCGGCTTCGATGAAAAGTTCTTCCGAAGTCGGATCGTACGTGTTGCTTTCGACCTTTCCGAGTTTCTCGGCGAACTTCTTCGATCCTGCACTTAACGTATTCCCGAACCGCTCTTCCTCAAGCAGGACCATTCTGCGAATAAAGCCGCGCTGTGCTTCTAATTCAGGAAAAGCGTCTCTCATCTGTCCAACGACGAAATGGCAGACGTCGCTGAAGAACGGCCCGTCGAAGCCCAGGTGGTCGCGGCCGTTATAGATCGCGCGGCGCATTATCTTGCGGAGAACATAGTTCCGGCCTTCGTTTCCAGGCAGGATCCCGTCGGCGATGGCGAACGCCGTCGCGCGTGCGTGATCGGCGATCACACGGCAGGCGAACTTCTTCCGGTCGTCGAAAGTGTCGTATACCTCGGTCGCTTCGCTCCCTGCCCCCTCGCTGACGCTCGGGGTTCCGCCTTCGGTCGCTTCGCTCCCTGCCCCCTCGCTGACGCTCGGGGTTCCGCCTTCGTCTGCGGCACGCTCCCTGACGGCCGCGTTTCTGCCTCCGCCCACAGCTCCCTGCTCATCGCGCCGGGCGGGGACAAGCCCCGCCCCTACGTCGGACTCCTCACTCAGCGCGGCGATAAAATCGATGATCGGCCGGATCAGGTCCGTTTCGTAGTTCGTCGAAACGCCCTGCATCACCGCCGAGATCCTCTCGAGTCCCATCCCCGTATCGACCGAAGGCGCCGGAAGTTCCGTCAGCGTAAATCCGCCTCTGCCGTCTTCCGAGCGGTCGAACTGCATGAACACAAGGTTCCAGATCTCGATGTTCTCGTCGCCGTACTCGGCGTTCACAAGGTCGGCGCGGTTCTTCTCCGGATCGTTCGGATCGTCGCCCATGAAGTAGTGGATCTCGGAGCACGGCCCGCACGGGCCCGTGTCGCCCATCTGCCAGAAGTTGTCCTTTTTCCCAAAGCGAAGGACGCGTTCGGGCTTCGCACCGGCCTTGATCCATAGCTGTTCGGCTTCTTCGTCGGCAGGCACCTCTTCGTCGCCCTCGAAGACCGTAAACCAGAGCCTTGATTCCTCCAGCCCGAGCTCGTTGACCAGAAAATCCCAGGCGAAATCTATAGCGTCTTCCTTGAAGTAGTCGCCGAACGAGAAATTCCCGAGCATCTCGAAGAAGGTGTGGTGCCGCGCGGTCTTTCCTACCTCGTCAAGGTCGTTGTGTTTGCCGCCAGCGCGTATGCACTTCTGCGACGACGCCGCCCGCGAGTAATCGCGCTTGTCGTTGCCCAGGAATACATCCTTGAACTGGTTCATCCCGGCGTTGACGAACAGCAAAGTGGGGTCGTTCGCGGGGAGAAGCGGCGACGAATGCACCACTTTGTGACCGCGTTCTTCGAAGTAATCGAGGAACTTCTGTCTGATCTCGCTGCCTTTCATAGCTCTTGCGCCCGAAATTCGGGGGAAACAGGAAGTTTATCAAGTTTGGGGTGTCGGCAGAAGCGCCGGACGGCGGGGGTTAGCCACATATGGTGGGGATGAACGCGGATATCAAACAGTCGGATGCCGCGGTTAATTCAATAAAATCAATGATTACAACGTCAGACGAAATGAAAGCCCGTGTCTGATCTGCGTATATCCCCTCCATCTGTGGCTAATTCACCTGGACCTCTTCAAGCACCGATTCGCCGGCTGAACCGTCGCCCGATGTCCATTGCCATTTCTCGTGCAAACGGAGCCGGCCGTCAGCCAGAACTTCCGGCGTGGTGCTGCAGACACCCGTCATTATCTCGCCGGACCGGTTCACGTGCTGGTATCTCGCGTCGAGCTTGCCGTCTTCCAAAACCGTAGCAATGAGGAATCCACGGACGATCTCGCCGCCTCCGTATTCCGCCCAGACGACCTTCTCTCCCTGGAAGTAACGAAAGACCGTGTCACCCGAGACCTCGCCTGACGAGGAGTTTTCGATCGCCTTAAACACGCGTCCGTTGTAATCAACGCTCATCGATCACTCGCTACTCGTCAACCGTCCGGATGCGCTCAATGCTGTCTCTTATAAGATCGTAGCCGAACCCGAGCCGAGCCAGATGGTCGAACAGCTTTTTTTTATCCGCCCGGTCCTTCGGAACGCCCCGCACGCGGATGCGCTTCTCGATCGCGCGCTCGATAAGCTCCTCTTCCGGAGTCTCTTCGAACGCTTCGTCCAAAGCTCCTTCGATCGTCTTTTCGTCCAGCTTCTTCCGCTTCAGTTCCTGCTGAAGCCTGTAACGGCCCACGGGCTTCTGCTTGAGCTTTGAGACCGCCAGCCCGCGAGCAAAGTCTTCGTCGTCGATGTAACCGTATTTCTTGAGCTTACCGATCACCTCATCGACGATCTCGGCGTTCGTCCAGGGTTTTTCGAGAAGACGTGTCCTTAGCTCTTCCTCGGACCGAGGCTTGAAAGTCAAGAGGTTCACCGCGCGGTCGAATGTCAGTTTCGCCGCCTTTTCGGGGTCGGGCACGTTCCGGTCTTCGTCTTTCGGAATGGGCTTGTATCGGGGCATATGAGGATAGCTGACGAAGCCGAGTCTAACACCGGCCGCTTGCAAAACAGAAGGCCCGAACGGACAATCCCTTTGATGAAGGACGGACTGATCATCATCGACAAGCCCGCGGGATGGACGTCTCACGACGTCGTCGCGAAGCTTCGCAAGATACTGAAAACGAGAAAGATAGGCCACACCGGCACGCTCGATCCGTTCGCGACGGGCGTGCTAGTGATGCTAGTCGGAAAGGCGACGCGGCTCGCGCGGTTCCTTCATTCGGACGAGAAGGAATACGAAGCGGTGATGAGGTTCGGATTCGAGACGGACACGGGCGACGCGACGGGGGAACCGAGGAGGTACGATAGGCTTCAGCCTGTCGAATCGAGGTACGATAGGCTTCAGCCTGTCGAAGATCCTCAGGAACGGCCTCCTGCCGAAGATTCTCCGCGCTCACGCGCGGCGCAAACTGAAGTTCACGGTACCTCGGGGTACGATAGGCTTCAGCCTGTCGAAGATCCTCAGGAACGGCCTCCTGCCGAAGATTCTCCGCGCTCACGCGCGGCGCAAACTGAAGTTCACGGTACCTCGGAGTACGATAGGCTTCAGCCTGTCGAAGATCCTCAGGAACGGCCTCCTGCCGAAGATTCTCCGCGCTCCCGCGCGGCGCAAACTGAAGTTCACGGTACCTCGAGGTACGATAGGCTTCAGCCTGTCGAAGATCCTCAAGAACGGCCTCCTGCCGAAGATTCTCCGCGCTCACGCGCGGCGCAAACTGAAGTTCACGGTACCTCGGGGTACGATAGGCTTCAGCCTGTCGAAGATTCCGACGAGCTGCCTCTTGCCGAAGATTCTCCGCGCTCACGCGCAGCGCAAACTGAAGTTCACGGTACCTCGGGGTACGATAGGCTTCAGCCTGTCGAAGCACTTTCAAAGGATCTGATCGACGCCGTCCTCCCGGACTTCCTCGGCGAGATAGAACAGGTCCCTCCGATGTACTCAGCCAAGAAGGTCGGAGGAAAAAGGCTCTACAGAATGGCCCGCGAGGGAAAGGAGATCGAGCGCGAGCCCGTTAAAGTGATAATAAGCGAGATCGAATGCACGGGAGAGATCGCGTCCGGCGAAGGGACGAAGGACTTCGGTCTGCGGGTCGTATGTTCGGCGGGAACGTACGTTCGCACCCTCGCAGAGGACATAGGCCGCAGGGTGGGAATCGGCTGCCATCTCGCCGAGCTGAGAAGGACGCGCGCCGGGAGATTCTCACTGGAAAGCGCGCGTACATTGGAAGACCTCGCAGAGCACGATCCATCGGTGATCCAACTGCTCCCTATGAGCGATGCCGTCGCCCAACTTCCTTCGCTAACAATCTCGCGATCCGAAGAGGAAGAGGTCCGGCACGGCAGGCGAATCTCCCACGCTGAAAACCTGCCCGAAGGTGGCGAGATCGCGCTCCTTACCTCCGAAGGGAAACTCGCGGCCGTGGGTGAAAATGACCCAAAGACAGGTGAGATAAGTCCAAAGCTTGTTATGATATGAGCGATCTGAAGGTGGAACACCCAATATGAAAAAGAAGCATATAGCGCTTGGCGTGGGAGGAGCGATCGGTGCCGCGATCGCATGGAAGATGATCTCGAGGCCCAATACTGTCAGCTGGGAAGCGAACCGGCAACTGGTCGATCACTCGGACAGTTCGAATTTCGTCGATGTTGACGGGATCACGATCCATTTTCAGGAGTTCGGCGATCCTGCCGACCCCACGTTGCTGCTTGTACACGGCTTCACGGCTTCAACCTATGTCTGGAAGACGGTCGCGCCGATGCTGGCGGAACGCGGATTCCACGTTGTTGCGCCCGACCTTCCGGGATTCGGCTATTCCGCGAAACCCTCCTGGTACGACTATTCCATCGCTTCGCACTCTCGCGTGCTTTTGCGGTTCCTGAACCGGCTGGGCATCGGAAAAGCGACGCTCGTCGGCAGTTCGTACGGCGGCGCGGTCTGCCTTTGGTTCACTCTCGACAATCCCGAGCGGGTCTCGAAACTTGTGCTCGTCGACGCGGTCTGCAACAACGATCCGAAAAACCACCCGATCCTGAAACTCGCAAGCGTCCCGGGAGTGGGCGAGGTAATCACGCCCTTCCTCGTCGATTCAAAAGCGTTCCTCAGGTTCCGTATGCAGGGCACCCTCGATCCTTCTAACCACGAGCTGATCACCGCGGAGAGGATAGAATCGATCCAGAGGCCCATCAAAGCCGCCGACGGCCATCGGTCGGTTCTGCTCACCTCGCGAAACTGGAACGCCGAACGGATCGAGCAGGACGCTCATTTGATCGACCAGCCGACGCTCCTGATCTGGGGCGACAACGACCGCGTGATCCCTATCGAATGCGGCGAATGGCTGTACGACAATATTCTGAATTCCCGGTTCGTCGTCCTAAAGAACTGCGGCCACGTGCCTATGGAAGAGAAACCGGAGATCTTCACGGATCTTGTCGTCGAATTCTGCTCGAACCCGAAAGGAAGGCTGGCTGAAAGTGACAGCGAAGACGTTAGGATCGAGCAGGCGGGGAGGAGAAGTGATGAGTGATGAGTCGAGAGTAACGAGTAATGAGTGATGAGTTACGAGTTACGAGTGATGAGTGAAAAGGCGAACGTCAGATTATAAGGTATTTCTTCCGCTCCGTTAGGAGCGCGATGTCTGTAGCATCCGCCGTCACCAGAATATCGAGGCCCCGGTAGGGGCCGAATCATGATTGCACGTGTTGGGCTCCTGACGGAGCCCGGTTATCTTGCTGGAGTTGCTACAGACATTTGCCTCCTACGGAGCCGGGACGATTGTTTGATCCTTTACCTAGCGCGGTCACGGGCTCTCAGCTGATTCGCGCTTTGCGCTCAATGCACGCGGGACGCGTGCGCTCCGTAAGCCGTCTCAGTCCTCAAAATACCGATACCTGCCCGTGATCTCCCAGGCGAACAGGCGGTCCTCTTCCTGAGCCCCGCCGCCGATGTTGTGAATGATCAGGTGTCGCCCGGTGGCGGGGTCCTTCCGGTCGGACACGATCCCGATATGCGTCATTCCCTTTCCGTCCAGGTCCCACGTTACGACGTCTCCGGGAAGATAGTCCGAACCGTCCGAAGTCACGGGAAGCGCCTTTCCTTTCCGTTCGAAGTATCGCCGAAGGTTCGGAACGCGCCGGTGATCGATGTTCGTATCGGTGCCCGAAAGTCCCCATTTCTGGGGATACAACGTGAAGTGCTTCTTCATATCCTCGTGGACCTCTTTCTGCAGATCGACACCGGCATTGCGGAAAGCACGGATCACGACGTCCGTGCAGGCGCCCGTTTCCTTCGGCACATCTCCGTTCGGATAACCGATCGAGAAATACCTTTGGGTATAGCCTGTTGTGACGCGAAGCTGGTGACGCGCATTCTCCAACATCTTTCGAATTTCAGGAGAAGTGATCTCCGTCCGGGTTTCGCGGACTTCAGGTACCGGGTTCTGGGCGCTGCACGATGTTGAAACGATAAGGAGAAGGAGCGGCGCAAATCTCGACAGGGATGCCTTCGTTTTCATAAGTTCTTTTCTTTGCGGGTTTAACAATGCGGTTTCGGGATGACGGCGGTGTGGACAACGGTTGCTGGCAAGAAGTTCCGGAAGCCGGCTAGGTGTATGCACGAGGTACCGCGGACTTCAGTTTGCGCCGCTCGGGAGCGCGGAGAAGATGCGGGCGGTGACGGCCGCCGGCCAGGCGCGGTCAGGAATCTTTAAGCCAGTTCCGGATATCCTCACGCATCTCGTCCGTTATCTCGTGACCGGCGTCGTATTCCTTTGAGCAGTACGAAGGCAGCATCTCCCGAAGCTTTGAATCGAACGATTTGAACTTTTCAATAGGGTAGAACTCGTCGCGGGTCGAATAGAGATAAAGGACGTCGGAGTTCGTCGGGCGGTAGACGGCATTGTCGTCGAGGTCTGACGGGATCCCGCCGCAGATGCCTATGAACCCCTTCAACGCGTCAGGATAGGTTAGCGCGAACCTGAAATTCAGGGCACACGCCTGCGAGAAGCCGTGAAGATAGACCTGACTTGGATCGACGGTTCCCTCAGCGGCGTGCTTGTCGATCACATCGAGGACGAATTGCTGGTGAAGGGAAACGGATTCCTTCGCGCGATGTTCCGTCAGCCATCCCGCCACAGGTTTGAATACGCCGTCCCCGGCTTCCCTATAGAAACGGTTCGGCGCTTCAAGCGATGCGATCGCAAAATGCTCCGGTGCGACGAGCTTCGCCTCTCGCATCATGTACCGTTTGTGAGCCGCGTATCCGTGGACGGTTATGATCAGCGGAACCGGAAGTTCTGCTTCTCTGGGCACGAAGAGATCGTAGTAGAGGTTGATCTCGGCGGTTACTTTCTCGTCTTCCCTTATCATGCTGCTCCTGGGTTCGCAGTCAAGGCGAGCCACTCCTCCGGGTCCACCGCGCCGTGAGGCACCCTGGACCTGACCAGTTTGTACTTCTTCTTTTCAAAACCCTCTAGCCGACGACCGAATGCTACATACGGGATCAGCCGGCTTGCCTTCTTGTACAACGCCAGCTTCTCTCCGATGAAGTGCCTCGTTTGTAAAGAGTCGGATCTGTACTGCGACCACGCGATCGATCCGACGAAACCACATGCGCCGAAGCTCCGCGACAAAAGGATGTCTTCCGCGAACACCCTAATTCCGCCTTCGAACTCGTGAAGAGCATCGTGAATCGCGACGATCGCACCGTCAGAAAGAAAGGGTCGAAAGCAATCGAGGTCTCTTTTTGTTCCCTCGTACGTATGGTCGCCGTCGATCCAGAGAAGCCGGATCGGCGAATCCCAGTGTTCCGCGAGTTCGTGTGAGAGTTCCTTATGGAATGCGACAAACTCTGCCACGCCTCTTAATTCCAGATTTGCGAAGAAATCGCGCTCAGACGAATCCTCGGTCCCAAGATCCGGATCTGTCTCCGCGGGTGCGATTAGGGGATCGACCGCGTGGATCTTTTCCTGTCCGGCAAACCTCGC
Source organism: Aridibacter famidurans (assembly GCA_024103495.1). GTDB lineage: Bacteria > Acidobacteriota > Blastocatellia > Pyrinomonadales > Pyrinomonadaceae > Aridibacter > Aridibacter famidurans. The sequence goes on along the minus strand of JAGFIQ010000030.1, from coordinate 31,392 downwards.
ACAGGACGCAAGAATAAAGGTCGACCTTCCCTTGAAGCTGCCGATCTCAAGCACTTCGCCGGAGGCCCTGGGAACTGCGGCGATCAGAGAAAGGAATCGCATCTCGTCGGGCGACAAATAGCCTTCGATCTCGCACGCTTCGCTTACTATTCCTGCAGAAAACCGTTGAAATTCATCAGGCGGGCAGTTCATCCGGCTGAAAGACTACTTCAGCCCAAAAGAAGATGTCAAAAAGTCCGGAGGCGGTCAGGCGAACAAGGTCAAGCAGCGCGTTCGATATTGTATCGCTCGATCTTAAGGTAGAGGCCGCGCCTCGTCAGCCCGAGCTCTCGGGAAACGCGCGATATGTTTCCGTTGTGCCTGCGAAGCGCGTCCTGGATCATTTGCGTTTCCAGCTCGGAAACCGCTTCTTCGAGAGTAGCGCCTTTCGCACCGACCGTGTAAACGCCCGAGGATCCGGAACGAGTGGTGATCGGCGAGACGTTGCTTCCCTCGACCGGCGAGAGCGGAGTCGCGCTTCGCTTAAGTTCAGGCGAAAGCTGGTCGGGAGTGATGACCTCATTGTCTTCAGCGCGCGCGACGATCCTCTGGATCTCGTTGCAAAGCTGGCGCACGTTGCCTTCCCACTCGCAAACCATCAAAAGGTCGATCGTTTGCGGCGTGATCTTGAGGTTCTTCTTGCTGAACCGCGAGGAGTAGTGATTCAGGTAATACCGTACGATCGGCTCGATCTCCGAACGTCGCTCGCGGAGCGGCGGCACCCGAAGCCGGATGACGTTCAGCCGGTAAAAAAGGTCTTCCCGGAAAAGGCCCTGTTCGACCTGCTTCTCGAGGTCCATGTTGGTCGCCGCAATGATCCTCACATCGACCTTGATCGGTCGCTTTTCTCCGAGCGGCTGAACCTCGCCTTCCTGAAGGAACCGCAGAAGTTTCGGCTGCACGTCGAGCGGAAGATCTCCGATCTCGTCGAGAAACAGGGTTCCGCCGTCGGCCGTCCGGATCATTCCCGGTGAGTCCTGAGCTGCTCCTGTGAACGCGCCTTTCTTGTATCCGAACAGATGCCCTTCGGCGAGTTCCTTCGGCACGGCTGTGCAGTTGAAGGGAACGAACGCACGGTCCTTTCGGGTCGAGAGAAGATGGATCGCCCTTGAGACGAGCTCTTTACCGGTTCCGCTTTCGCCGGTAACAAGCACCGTCACATCTGACGAACGGATCTTGTACACCTCCTCGACCAGGTCGGTCATCGCCGGCGAGGAATGAATGAAGCCCGGCATCAGGCTGTGCGAGGTGAACGGGCTCGATTCCTGTTCGGCGCTTCCGACCGACTCGCGGTCCCGTAGCGCGCAAACGTCCATACCGAGCTCGACCACGCGAAGCAGCGGACGGAGCTCGCCGCCGTTCTGAAGCGACCCGCCGGACCTCGGATAAACGATCAGGATAGCGGGCGTCGCGTTCGAAGGCCTCAGCGGATTCAGCGAAAGGTTCTTTGTCTTCGCGAACGTGTCGAGGTCCTTTCCGGCCGCATTCAGCGCCCGTACAAGCTCAGAACTCTCCGAAGGCGTGTAACCGTGGGTGATGAACGGAACGTAGCGTTTCTGCTCGTTCTGCTCGGCGATGATCATTCGGTTCGCCTTACTTTCCTGCTGAAGTACCGACGCCAGTTCCCTGAACAGGAGCTCGCGCGAGGCGGTCGCTTCCGCAAGCCTTTGCATCAGGAGCTGTGAGCTCGCGGACGCTTCGGACCCATCATCCCCGGAAGTGTCAAGGCCCTCTATCATCTCTTCCGCGGACTCGTGCAAGTGCTCTACCTGCAGCTTTCTGAACGTTTCGCTGGCCGAGATCAGGTGGTTCGAGGCTTTCTTCGGCTGAGTTTCGGAAAGCACGATCCCAAGGTGGTAGTGTGCGAGCGCCGTGTGGTAAATGTCCTCGGCCGTTTCGAAGATCGTGAGGCTTCGGTTGAAATGGTGAGCTGCGATCTTCAGATCGCCTTTGCTCTCCGCGAGCATTCCGCGGATCCTCTGGACGTTCCCGAGAACGAACAGGTCGGACTCGGCGCCGTCGTCCTCGATCCCTTCGAGCTCCGCCTCGCACTTCTTCCGGTCCGACTTACCGAGGTACGCTTCCGCAAGGACGAGACGAGACATGTTCAGAAACTGCGTCTCGCCCATCTCGGTGCAGATGGCGATGTTCTCGTTCGCGGTCTTGATCGCCTTCTTGTATTCCCTCTTCGCCAGGTAACAGCGGGCTAGTGTCCGCATCGCCTGGATCGAATACCATCGCTTGTCGCGCTCTTCCGCGATCTTGATGCCCTGTTTGACGAGCTCTTCGGCCTCGTCCAGTTCGTTGCGAAGAAGTTTCAGCTCGCCCAGCGAATCCAGTATCCCGGAGATGTGCGGATGATCGACGTCGATCGCGATCTCGAGCGCGACCTGGATCATTTCCTCGGCCTTGAGCCAGTCGCCCATAAGGATCAGGTTGATCCCGAGGTTATTGTAAGCGGCGATGGTCTGGACCTTGTGCTCGGTCTGCGAGAAGAATTCGATCGACTTTTCGAGGCATTCTATCCCGTCCTTCGGCCGTCGCAGGAGCCAGTAGGTCCCCGACATGTCGGAGTAGATCTTCCCCAGCAGGAAAGGCGCCGTATGCTCGCCGATGATCTTGATCGCGAGCTGGAAGTTCTCAAGAGCCTCTCTGCTGTTGCCTTCAGCGGAAAATGCCGTGGCGATCGTATGGTAGCTCTCGGCCATTCCGCGCCAGTTTCCCTGCTCGCGGTAGTGCTTCAGCGCCTTCCGCGCGTTGTCGATCGCGATCGGGAACTCGGTCAGTTTTCGGTAGACGCGGGCAAGCGCGACATAGATCTCGCCCAGGAGATCGTTCAGCCCGTGCTCTTCAGCTTTCTCGAGCGAATAGTTGAGCAGGGTAACGGCTTTCGGATGTTCGTTGGTGTTGTTGAGCGAGATCGCAAGCTGATTGATGACCGAGACCTGCGTTTCCGGCTGGAGAGCGTCGAGCAGTTCTTCATTGTCGTACCGGTCGATCACACCGAGGGCGTCCTTGTACCGGCCAAGCGTTTCGAGCGTGTAGGAGAGGTAACGGGTGAGTCGCGCCTCGTTGTCTTCGGAATGCGAATAGTTCTCGAGTGCGTCGCGGAGGATCTCCTCTGCGCGTGCGGAAAGGCCCTGGTCGAGATTCTCCCTGACGTCCGCGAAGATCTCCGGAAGCCGGTCCTCGGGCATTCGGCGCTTCTTGCCAGCGCTGCCTCCCGATGACACTCCGCCCGAACCGTCTTTTCTATCGGCAGTCGGCATTCGTCTTAAACTCAATGAATACGCTTAGAAAGGCCTAATCCGCGGCTGATTTCAGACCGTGCCGCAAGGCCCCGAAGTGGGAGGGTACGCCAATGGTTAGCAACTATACATTAGATTCGGGTAAATCAGGAAGGAAGATTGAACCGCAGAGAACGCAGAGAGCACAGAGAAAGATTCTGCAGGTTCTCTTATCCACCTCCGAAATCTCTGCGCTCTCTGCGTTCTCTGCGGTTCAATCCCGATTTCTTAATTCGCCCTGTCTTGGGATAACTTAATCCCGAGCGATATGCCGCGAAGACCTACATCCGAACACAAGCGACTCGCCGAGTCGGACGCGCACGAGAAAGACTGGAAGCTCTGGGGGCCGTACGTCAGCGAACGCGCCTGGGGAACGGTCCGCGAGGACTACAGCGCGGACGGATCGGCGTGGGATTACTTCCCTTTCGACATATCACACAAGCGCGCGTACCGCTGGAACGAGGACGGCATCGGCGGGATCTGCGACCGCACGCAGAAGATCTGTGTGGCGCTGTCGATGTGGAACGGCAAAGACCCGATCATCAAGGAACGCCTGTTCGGCCTTTCAGGCCCTCAGGGAAATCACGGCGAGGATGTGAAGGAGTATTACTATCACCTCGATTCCACGCCCACGCATTCGTATCTGAAGTTCCTCTACAAGTACCCGCAGTCCCCTTTCCCCTACGGTGAGCTGATAAGGAACAATTCCTCCAGGTCCAGGGAAGAAGAAGAGTTCGAACTGATCGAGACGGGAGTCTTCGACGAGAACAGGTACTTCGACGTGCTTCTCGAATACGCGAAGGCCGAGGTCGACGACATATGCATCAGGATCACCGTTTCGAACCGCGGTCCTGAGGATTCGGAGATCCATCTGCTTCCGACCGTGTGGTTCCGGAATTCGTGGTCCTGGTTCGAAGATTCCGAGAAGCCACTGCTGCAGATCGCGGATTCAAGCGACGAGTCGCTCGGCGCGATCCAGATCAAAGATAAGAAGCGCGGCATCTACTGGCTCCTGTTCGAAGGCGGGAACGATGTTCTCTTCACCGAGAACGAGACGAACTTTGAAGACCTCTTCGGGTCGCAGAACGAGAGCGCGTATACCAAGGACGCCTTCAACCGTTTCCTTGTCGAAGCGGACAAAGAGGCCGTGAATCCCGAACAGAAGGGCACCAAGGCGGCCATTCATTTCAAGCGAACGATAAAGGCAGGGACCGAAGAGGTCTTTCAGTTAAGGCTCACGGGCCAGGCGTCCGCGGACAGGTCTTCGCTCGGCTCGTTCAAGGAGCTCGTCCGCTCAAATGAGAAAGTCTTTAATGCACGAAGAAAGGAAGCCGACGAATTCTTCTCGCACATCTCCCCGAAAGGGCTCTCCGACGACGGCAAGCTCGTTATGCGAACCGCTTTGTCCGGGATCCTCTGGTCGAAGCAGTTCTATCACTACGCGGTTGAAGAATGGCTTGACGGCGATCCGCAGTATCCGCCTCCTCCCGATTCCAGGCTGAAAGGGAGAAACACGCACTGGGGGCACTTCCACGCGGAAGAGGTGCTTTCGATGCCCGACAAATGGGAGTATCCCTGGTTCGCGTCGTGGGACCTTGCGTTTCAGTCGATCCCGCTCGCGATGGTCGATCCGGAGTTCGCGAAGCGTCAGCTTTTGCTACTCTTGCGCGAGTGGTACATGCATCCCAACGGTCAAATTCCCGCGTACGAATGGTCTTTCGACGACGTCAACCCGCCCGTCCACGCGTTCGCGGCCTTGCGCGTGTATCAGACCGAAAAGCGAATGACGGGACGCGAGGACCGGGAGTTCCTGGAGAAGGTCTTCCACAAACTGCTTCTGAACTTCACCTGGTGGGTCAATCGGAAGGACTCCGAAGGCGACAACGTTTTCGAAGGCGGATTCCTGGGTCTCGACAACATAGGCGTGTTCGACCGCAGTAAGGACCTTCCGACGGGCGGACACCTGGAGCAGTCCGACGGAACGTCGTGGATGGCGATGTTCAGCCTGAACATGCTGTCGATCGCATTGGAGCTGGCGCTGAAGGACAAGGCGTATGAAGACGTCGCGAGCAAGTTCTTCGAGCACTTCATATTCATCTCGGACGCGATGAACAACCTCGGGCACGAAGAGACCGAGCTTTGGAGCGAGCGCGACGGATTCTACTACGACGTCCTTCACCTTCCCGACGGATACAACCTGCCGATGCGCATCAGGTCGCTGGTAGGGCTGATCCCTCTGTTCGCTGTCGAGGTTCTCGACCGGAAATGGCTGGTGGAACTTCCGGAGCTCGAGCGCCGCACCGACTGGTTCATAAAGAACCGTCCGGATCTGATCGACGAGATCGCTTGCCTTCAGTCGCTAGGTGAAGATGACAGCCGGCTTCTGTCCCTTGTGAACACCGACCGCCTTGAGCGAATACTACGGATAATGCTCTCCGAGCAGGAATTCTTATCCGATCACGGTATCCGGTCGCTTTCGCGCGACCACAGGACGAATCCGTACTTCCTTCTGTGGAAAGGGACCGAGTACAAGGTCGAGTACGAGCCCGCGGAATCTCGCACGGGAGCTTTCGGCGGTAATTCGAACTGGAGGGGTCCCGTCTGGTTTCCGGTGAACTACCTTGTCATCGAGGCGCTTGAGAAATATCACACGTATTTTGGAGACTCGTTCAAGGCCGAATTCCCGACCGGGTCCGGAAGGAAGATGACACTCGACAAGATCGCGGCGGAGATAGGCAGACGGCTTTCGGGCCTGTTCCTGAAGGACGCCGACGGAGCGAGGCCCGTCTTCGGAAACGACGGAAAGTTCAACGAGGACCCGAATTTCGACCACCCACTATTTTTCGAGTACTTTCACGGCGACACGGGAAAAGGCCTCGGAGCTAACCACCAAACCGGCTGGACCTCGCTTGTCGCCTGCATTCTCTCGCGGTACGGCGGGTGACGCTTCCGCTTGACCGTCTTTCGGGCAATTCAACACTTGTGGCAGAATCGAGGTATGTCCGATATCCCGGAATTCGATCAGGACGAACAAGCCTTAGCTGAAGAGAAGACAAAGCTCGACAAGCCGGGGATGTTCAAAGTGCTTCTGCACAACGACGACTTCACGACGATGGAGTTCGTCGTCTTCGTGCTGAACCAGGTCTTTCTTCGGACTCCGGCCGAATCTGTGACGATAATGCTGAAAGTACACAACGACGGCGTGGGGGTTGCGGGCGTTTATCCCTACGAAGTCGCGAAGATGAAGGCCGATAAGGCGATGAACATGGCTCGGGCGCGGGAGTTCCCGTTTCTTTGCACCGTCGAGGAAGAGTAAAATGTTCAGTATGCGCCGGCTCGCCGGCGTGCCCGAGGTGACTGCGTTTTATGTTGACTAAGGAACTGGAAGAAACACTGAGCTTTGCGGTGGACGAGGCCGTCCGGCGCAAGCACGAGTACGTCACGCTGGAGCATCTGCTCTTCGCGCTGCTTGAGGACCGCTCCGCGCGCGACATTCTCTACAACTGCGGGGCGCGGCTTGAAGAGATCGGAAAAGACCTTGAAGAGTACTTCGAGTCGTCGATGGAGAAAATGCCGGACGAGGTCCAGCAGATGCCGGAACTGACCTCGACGTTTCAGGCGACGATCCAGTACGCGATCCTCCAGGCGGAAGGCAGCGGCCAGCAGAGAGTCGACGGCGGCAACATCCTTGCCGCGCTTTACCAGTCCGAGAACTCGCACGCGGTATATCTTCTTCAAAGGCAGAATGTTACGCGCCTGGATGTGCTGAATTACATTGCTCACGGAATATCGAAGATCGACGAGTTCGACGAGGACGAGATCGACGATGGCGAGGAAGGCGGGTTCGCGGAAGAGCGTGCGGGCCAGCAACAGACCCGAAAGAAGCCGCTCGAATCATTTTGCGTCGAACTGGTCGCGCTTGCGAAAGAAGGCGGGATAGATCCGTTGATCGGGCGCGAGGCGGAGATCGAGCGCACGATCCAGGTCCTTTGCCGCCGGAAGAAGAACAATCCGCTTTACGTCGGCGAGCCCGGCGTCGGAAAGACCGCGCTCGCTGAAGGCCTCGCGCTGAGGATCGCCGAGGGGAACGTCCCGGAAGTGATCGCGGACGCGAAAGTGTATGCGCTGGATATGGGAGCCGTGCTCGCGGGAACGCGCTACCGGGGCGACTTCGAACAGCGGTTCAAGGCGATCATCAAGGACCTGAAGAAGAAAGAGAACTCGATACTCTTCATCGACGAGATCCACACGATCGTCGGCGCAGGAGCGGTATCGGGCGGCGCGATGGACGCCTCGAACATACTCAAGCCCGCGCTTCAGCAGGGACAGTTGAGGTGCATCGGATCGACGACGTACTCGGAGTACAAGGCGGCGTTCGAGCGCGACCGGGCGCTCGCAAGAAGGTTCGAGAAGATCGAGATCCTCGAGCCGACGGTCGATGAGACCTACCAGATCCTCAAAGGACTTCAGAAATATTACGAAGAGCACCACGGCGTGAAGTACTCGGATGAGGCGCTGAAGACCGCGGCCGAGCTCGCCGGAAAGTACATCGGCGACAAGCATCTTCCCGACAAGGCGATCGACGTGATCGACGAGGTCGGAGCGTTGACGAAGCTTATGCCGGAGGACAAGCGACCTAAGAAGATCTCGGTGACGATGGTCGAGAACACGGTCGCCAGGATGGCGAAGATACCGCCCAAGACCGTTGTTTCGGACGAGAAGGACCGCCTTAAGACATTGAAAACGGACCTCCGCGACGTGATATTCGGACAGGACGACGCGATCGACAAGGTGGTCGAGGCGATCCAGATCTCCCGAGCGGGCCTCGGGCACGAGACGAAGCCGGTCGGATCCTTCCTTTTCTCCGGCCCGACGGGCGTCGGAAAGACAGAGCTTTCGAAACAGCTGGCGGAGATCCTGGGGGTCGAGTTCCTTCGCTACGATATGAGCGAGTACGCCGAGCCTCACACGGTCTCGAGGCTGATCGGGGCGCCTCCGGGTTACGTCGGATTCGACCAGGGCGGGCTTCTGACGGACGCGATAATGCGGCATCCGTATTCGGTACTTGTGCTCGACGAGATCGAGAAGGCGCATCCGAACCTGTTCAACCTTCTGCTTCAGGTGATGGATTCCGCGACGCTGACGGACAACAACGGCAAAAAGGCTGATTTCCGGAACGTGATCTTGATAATGACGACGAACGCGGGAGCCCGCGAGCTTTCGTCGGGCGGGATCGGATTTCAGACGGACGCCAGCACGAAGGGAAGCGCGAAGGGCGCGATCGAGCGGACTTTCTCGCCGGAGTTCCTGAATAGGCTCGACGCGCGTGTGGCGTTCAAGGCGCTGCCTTTGGAAGTGATCAAACTGATCGTGGACAAGTTCGTGCGCGAGCTGAACGCCCAGATGATGGAGCAGAGGGTGATAGTGAAGCTCGACGACTCTGCGAGGGAGTGGCTGGCGAAGAACGGTTTCGATGCGAAGTACGGCGCGCGGCCTATGCAGAGGCTGATCCACGACAAGATCAAGAAGCCGCTTGCTCAGGAGATCCTGTTCGGGAAACTGACCGACGGCGGCAGCGTGACGGCAAAGGTGGTGGATGACGAGATCGTTCTCGAGTACTGAGAGATGAGTACTGAGAGATGAGAATTGAGAGATGAGAACTGAGAGATGAGTACTGAGAGATGAGTACTGAGAGATGAGGAATCATTACCCGGAGCGGTAGCGACGGGCCCAGTCAGTACCCGGAGCGGTAGCGACGGGCCCAAAGAACGACGACCACGATGTCTCGAGAAAATGCGCCCCCGCGCTTACGCTTGGGGTTCCGCCGAAACTTTCTTCTGTTGAGCAGACGCCCGGCCATCTGTTAAACTGTGTTCAACGCACACCTCAACCTCCCGCGCGTGCGCCACGGAAGCCCTCCTGAAATCCCTTCAGGCATCCGAAGTCAGAATAAGCATCATGACCAACGCACGAAGGTCCTTCCTGATCCTAGCGACCACATTTCTGCTCTTCTCAACCGCGCTTTCCCAGGATGCGAAACCCGACACCGCGATCGCAGGAGTTGAACTCGGCGACCGGGCGTCGGCGAAAGCGCTGCTCGAAAGCTATCAGCCCACGTTCGGCGACGCCGGCGAGCCCGAGTACTACTTCTACAACGAGTTCGCGGACCAGGTCGTGAGGTTCACCGCCGAATCCTGGGAAGACAGGTTCCTGATCACCGCGATCGAGGTCTACGCCGTCACCGACAAGTACCGCAGCGCGCATTTTCAGCTAAAGGAGATCGGGTACTTCAAAACGACCAACGAGCTGTTCATAGGTTACAAACAATCGGCAGTCTCTTTGCTCTCCGCGTTCACGATCGGCGTCCAGGATCCCGGGGGCAAGAACCGTGTGCGCCAGGGTAAGGTCCAGAAGCTCTTCGGAGAACCGGATGAAACGGTCGAGGAAGGCAGGTACGTTACGCTGATCTACAAAAGGTCCGAAATGAAAACCAACGACCTCGAAGGCCTGCTCGATTACCGCGCGTCCTATTCCTTCCGAAAAGGCAAACTCAAGAGGATGTCGATCTCGATCAAGTCGGTCGAATAGCTCTCGCTCTCTCGGCGTCCGCCGCCGTGGCAGAACACGGCGCGTAAGCGAGGGGGCAGCGAACGATGGCAGAACCCCGCGCGTAAGCGAGGGGGCACCAAGAAGTACTGCGTGGCAGAACCCCGCGCGTAAGCGAGGGGGCAGCGAACGATGGCAGAACCCCGAGCGTAAGCGAGGGGCAGCGAACGATAGCAGAACCCCGAGCGTAAGCGAGGGGGCGAGGCCCGGAACTCCGCCCGCCTTATAGGCCGGCGGAGTTTTCATATTCGCGCGCCTTCACGAGAACAAATGACCTTCACGCCCGTATACCCTACTTTGCGGAAGATTGCCTGCCGGGCAATTTAATACTATCTTTTAGGCTCGCCAATAATTCGGGGCTCAAGTTCTAAATATGTTCATCAGAAGGTCCCTCGGGATATTTGTCCTTCTTGCGCTGTTCGCGGCGCCGTTCACCAACGCTCAGAAAGCCGACGGCGCGATAAATGAGCGCGACGTTCGCGCTCATATGGAGTTCCTGGCTTCGGACGCAATGAAGGGCCGGGCCAGCGGATCCGGTTTCGAGCTGCTCGCTGGAGAGTATCTCGCCTCAATGATGAGGCAGTTCGGGATCGAACCCGCCGGCGACGAGATCTCTCCGGGGAAGCGCTCGTACATCCAGACGATCGAGATCACACGCCAGGGATTTGCCAGCCCGCCGGCGTTGTCGTACGGCTCGGGCACGAACGCCGTCACTTTGACCCACGGAAAGGAAATTGTCGTTTTTCGGATGGGCTCGCAGGCCACGAAAGGCGGTCTGCAGAAGGTCGCCGCGGGAGGCTCTCCGGAGGCCGGAAAGATCTCGCTGATCCGTTACGACCAGAGCGACCAGGAAGGTTTCGCACGGCGATTCGGAGCATTGTTCGACAGTCCCGCCGCGGCGGTTTTGATCGAAGAGACCCCGCAGATCCGAGCGGGCTGGGACAGGTCGGCGCAGAGAAGGATTTCGTTCACGACAGTAAAGGGACTGACGCGCGGGACCCAGACAAGCGTGATCTTCGTTTCGAGCGCCGCCGCCGAAGCGCTCTCGAAGCTTGAAGAGGGGACGGAGATCTCGATCGGGGGTGAACTATCCGAGCCGGAAGTGACCCGGACCTGGAACTCGGTCGGAAAGATCGAAGGCTCGGACCCTGCGCTTGGTAAAGAGGTGATCCTTCTGAGCGCGCATATGGACCACATCGGCGAGCGTCCGAACGCTCCGGGCGAGGACAAGATCCTCAACGGCGCTGACGACGACGCTTCGGGTTGCACGGCCGTGATCGAGCTCGCAAGGGTGCTCGCGAAAGGCGAGAAGCCGAAGCGGACGGTCTATTTCGCGTTCTTCGGCAGCGAGGAAGCCGGCGGATTCGGGTCGAGGTACTTCGGGGCGAATCTGCCTTTTCCGAAAGAGAACTTCGTTGCGAATCTGCAGTTCGAGATGATCGGGAGGCCCGATCCGGCGGTCGCTGCGGACGAGCTCTGGCTGACCGGATACGACCGTTCGAACCTGGGCGCGGAGCTCGCGAAACGCGGTGCGAAGATCGTGAACGATCCGCATCCGCAGCAGAATTTCTTTCAGCGATCGGACAATTACAACCTTGCGCGTCAGGGGATCGTTGCGCACACGGTCTCGAGCTACGGTTTGCACACCGACTATCACCAGCCTTCGGACGAGGTCGGGACGATCGACTTCGCGCATATGACAAGGTCGATCAATTCTATGGTGTCGCCCGTGACGTGGCTTCTGAACTCGGACTTCAGGCCGACGTGGTATGAGGGGAAAGACCCTTCACAATGATCAGGTATCAATGATCAGGTATCAATTGGGGAACTCTTGAAATCCGTTTGGAGGAGCGTTTGCGCTGCGTTGAGAGCGGGTCGGTATCGCTTCTTTGCGGAACTTTGCGCCTTGGCGCCTTTGCGTGAGGATCCCGGCACAAATGATCTGGATCGTTGCGAGTCATTGAACTGTTAAGAGACTCCCGCCAAGACGCGACGCCGCAAAGGGGCGCAAAGAAGAGACTCCAGGAACGATATCGAATTCATTTCAAATCGAAAAATTAAAATCTCGCCGTAAGCCCACTAGTGTGAAAGGTTTACGAACGTACCCAAGAAGCTTAACCGGACACGAAAAATGACCAAGAACACATTTCTCATCGCTCTCCTCTTACTGCTTCTATCAGCAGCCGTCTTCCCGCAGACGGACGCCCCGATGCTCTACCGGACGCCGACTATGAACCGGACGCACATCACGTTCGTCTTCGCAGGCGACCTTTGGAGAGTGCCCAAGTCCGGAGGCGATGCCGAGCGGCTTACGACAGCGGTCGGTCCCGAGGCCTCGCCGTACTACTCGCCCGACGGACGATGGATCGCGTTTCGTGCAGGCTACGACGGCAACCAGGATATCTTCGTCATTCCCGCCGATGGCGGATCTCCGCGCAGGATCACTTATCATCCGGGGGCCGAAACGGTGATCGGATGGACGAACGACAGCCGCTCGATCGTCTTCGCCGCGGGTCGCACGGGCGGTCTGCCCGTTCCGATGATGTACAAGGTCGCGCTCTCCGGAGAGGGAATGGCGGAAGAACTACCGTTCCCGATGGTCGGCGGTCAGGTGTCGTACTCGCCGGACGGATCGCAGATCGCGTACATGCCGCTCTTCCCCGCTTTCAACCAGTGGAAGTTCTATCGGGGAGGCCGCACGACGAAGGTCTGGATCGGCAATCTTTCGGACTCTGCGGTAACGGAGATCCCCCGCGAGAACTCGAACGACTTCTCGCCGGTTTGGATCGGCAGCAAGATCTACTTTCTCTCCGACCGCAACAACCGCAACGTCACTCTCTATTCCTACGACACAGCCACGAAGCGTGTGAAAGAAGAGGTGCGCAACACGGGATTCGATATCAAGGCCGTTTCAGGCGGAGCGGACGGGATCGTCTACGAACAGTTCGGAGGGATCCATACCTTTGATCCCTCTTCCGGCCGTTCGCAGAAGGTGAACATCAATGTCCGCGGAGACTTCCCCGAGGTCAGGCCGAGGTACGAAAGGGTCGCGAGCAGGATCAGCGCGGCGGCGATCTCGCCGAACGGAGCTCGCGCGGTCTTCGAGGCGCGCGGCGACATCCTCACGGTTCCCGCCGAAAAGGGCGACGCGAGGAATCTTACGGCATCGTCGAACATCGCCGAGCGCGATCCGGCCTGGTCGCCGGACGGCAAATGGATCGCTTATTTCTCGGACGAGTCCGGCGAATACGCGCTTCATTTGAGGGATCAGTCGGGAATGGGAGAGGTGAAGAAGATCTCGCTCGGGAACCCTTCCTCGTACTTCTACTCGCCACGATTTTCGCCCGACAGCAAGAAGATCCTCTTTACCGACAAGCGTCTGAACGTCCTGTACCTCGACATCGAGTCCGGAAAGATGACCAAGGTGGACACCAACACCTTCGAGAACCCTTTCACGGTGCTCGATCCTTCCTGGTCGCCCGACAGCAAGTGGATCGTTTACACGAAACAGCTGCGTAACAGACTCGGAGCGGTCCACGTGTACTCACTCGAGTCCGGCAAGAGCACAAGGCTCAGCGACGGCCTTTCCGATGCCCGCTACGCGGCGTTCGACGGAAGCGGCAAGTACATTTACTTCACCGCCTCCACCGACAACGGCCCGACTACCGGCTGGCTCGATATGTCAAGCTTCCCGTTCAACACGACCCGCAGCGTTTACGCGATCGTTCTCAGCCGCGAGGAGGAATCGCCGCTCAAGCCTGAAAGCGACGAAGAAAAGGTAAAGGAGCCGGAGGGCGAGAAGAAGGAAGGCGCCGATAAGAAACCGGACGAGAAGAAGCCCGAAGGGCCCGTAGTCAAGATCGATTTCGAAGGCATCGACCAGCGGATCGTCGACCTGCCGCTCGCGAACCGCAACTACGTCGCCCTCGTGGCAGGAAAGGCGGGAAGCTTTTTCCTTCTGGAATCGGTTCCGCCGAGCGGAACTTCCTCAAGGCCCCAGCAGGGCGTCACGCTCCACCGGTTCAGCTTCGACAAGCGCGAGGCGACGAAGGTCGCCGACGGCGTGAACCTGTTCGACGTTTCGGCGAACGGCGACAAGATGCTAGTCGGCCTCGGTCCGGGACGCGTCGTGATCGCGAACGCGGCGGCTCCTCTGAAGCCGGGCGAGGGCGCTTTGAACCTCGGCCAGATGGAGGTCTATGTCGATCCGCGCGCCGAATGGCGGCAGATGTACGAAGAGGCGTGGCGCATTCAGCGCGATTTCTTCTACGATCCGAACCTGCACGGGCTCGATTACGAAGCGACGAAGGCGAGATACAGGCCGTTCGTCGAAGGCATAATGACGCGCGCCGATCTGAACTACCTGTTCCAGGAGATGCTCGGCAATATGACCGTCGGACACCACAACTCCGGCGGGGGCGACCAGCCGAATCCGACGACGTACAACGTCGGACTGCTCGGAGCCGATTACGCGATCGAGAACGGACGTTACCGCTTCAAGAAGATCTTCAACGGCGAGAACTGGAATCCGGGCCTCAACGCGCCTCTTACGCGGCCCGGGCTGAATGTGAAGGAAGGCGAGTATCTGCTCGCGGTAAACGGCAGGAACCTTTCGGGATCCGACAATATCTTCGCGTTCTTCGAGCAGACCGCGGGACGGCAGACCGTGATCAAGGTCGGGCCCAATCCGGACGCTACCGGATCGCGCGACATTACCGTCGTGCCGGTCGGGAACGAGGCGGGACTCAGGAGGCTCGACTGGATCGAGGGCAACCGACGCAAGGTCGACGAGCTAAGCAAGGGCACGCTCGGCTATGTTTACCTGCCGAACACGGGCGGCGCCGGATACACGAACTTCAACCGCTACTACTTCGCGCAGATCGACAAGCAGGGCGCGGTGATCGACGAGCGCTTCAACGGCGGAGGCTCGGCGGCGGATTACATGATCGAGTATATGAGGCGTCCGCTCTGGAATTACTGGTCGACGCGCGAGGGCGAAGACTTCACGACGCCGGTCGGCGCGATCTATGGTCCGAAGACGATGATCATCAACGAGTACGCGGGAAGCGGAGGAGACCTTCTTCCGTGGCTGTTCCGCGAGGCGAAGATCGGGCCTCTGGTCGGAACAAGGACCTGGGGCGGCCTCGTCGGGATCTACTCGTATCCCCAGCTGATCGACGGCGGATCGGTGACGGCTCCGCGCGTCGCGATGCGCAACCGCCAGGGCGAGCTCGATGTCGAGAACAAGGGCGTCGCTCCGGACATCGAGGTCGATCTGGATCCGAGAATGTGGCGTATGGGAAGGGACATCCAGCTCGAGAGGGCTGTCGAGATCACGATGGAGGCGGTGAGGAAGAACCCGCTGACGAAACCGAAGAACGGGGCGTTTCCCAATTACCGAAGACCGTAAAAGGAACAGGGATGAAGGGGATCAAGGGGATGGCGCAGGAATCTGGGTTCAAGGTACTTGTATTTTATGAAGTCGCGTTATCTCCTTAATCCCCTTGATCCCTGTTAATTCTCTTCTTTCCTCGGAAGGGGATATTTCTTGAACTTTTCGACACTGATCTCCGCAATCAGCCTTAGGTCGCGGCGCTGGATTCCCTGCGAGATCGTGTAAGCCTGGTCGGGGTCCTTTTCGGCGAGCTTGTCGAACACCTCGACGAGCGGGTACGTGGATTGGGTAAGGACGTTTCCGACATATGCGCTCCTGCCTTCCGATTCCTTAACGTCCTTCGCGTCCGGCCCCGGCAGCCGATTCACTGTTTCGGTCATTTCCCTTGAAATCTCGAAAAGATCTGCGTAGTCAAGTTTCTGACTCAAATCGACAGCCTTCGGGTACTGTCGAAGGAGCGCGGGTGACGCTTCCGCTCTCTTGATCATTGCGAGGCCCCGTTTGAAGAATTCCAAGGATTTCGAGCGAGAGTCCTTCTTTGCCAACCCCACGGCCGTGTTCAGAAGAACGTCTGCTTTATCGCCGGGCTTTTCCAGATGCTCAACCACGTAATCGATAGCCTCCAGGTCTCCCGCTTTGATCGCGCGGTTCACGATCTGGATCTTAAGAAGCACCGGATGCCAGCTTCGGACTGTCGATGGTTCGGTAACCTCGAACGCGCAGTCGACCGCAATCTTGAATTTGTTCTCGTTGAGTGCGGTCGTCGCCGCTAACATCCATAATCTTCGCTTCAATGTTTCATTGGTAGCTGATCTGGCCTCAGATATCATGGCCGCAAGCTTGTCGTCCGCCGCCTCGATACGTGCAAATGCTTCTTTCATTTCCTTGTCGATCACACTCTGAGCCGACTGCAACGTCTGGAAAATAGAATTTGCTTCGTCGAAATGAACAGGAAGATGCTTTTGGAATCCGGACATACTAATCGACAAAACACTGATCACCCTTCTTGTAAAATTCTCGTTCGATCGATCTGCGATCGCCCTTCTTCCCAGATTGAGAGCAAACATAAGGAACCTGCTCTTGAGAGGTTGAGGGACATCCCCAATCAGGAACTCAAAGGTGAACGAAACGAGCTCGTTGTCCGGTTCGATCGTGGCGATCCTCTGTTCGTAGTGCTGCAAGACCGATTCAAGAACGGCGTTTGCGAGGTCCTGATTCCGTTCGCTGAGAGTTCTCACGAACATGCGCAAACCCGGAGCAATCGTCCCCGAACGTATATCGTTAAGCACCTTGGCCGTGACCCGTGTCGGATCGTCGCTTTCGCGGAGCTCGGTACTCCTCGCCATTGACTGCAGGCGGCCCTCGAGCCCGATACTCTCTTCAAGATCGTCAGCGAGATCTGTGTCGATCTTTCGGATCAGGTTGATTAATTGGGTCTGCATCCAGCTTCCCGAACTGTACTGAAATTCATCAGCGTTGCGCTCTGCTTCTTCCACACAAGCTTTGGCAAAGTCGATCGCGTACGGATAGAGGTCCTTTGGTCCTGACTCGACAAGAAACCGAACAACTTCCTGACGAGCCATGCACCGCATCGGCGCGTCGTCGAGGGATTTGATCTTCGAATCGAGGAGGATCAATGAAAGCGCCCGCTGGCGGTTCTGGTATACCTCGGCGGCCTTTGAATCCGGCCTCTGCTGGGCGGAGGTTACAGCGGACAGAGAAACAAGCAGGAGGGAGAGAAAGGCGAGTTGGAATTTCTTGAGTCTCATCGAGGGTTTCTCGCAAGGATAACCCAAACGATCAGAGTTACAAAGGATTTTCGGGAGAGGAGGAACAAGGATGAAGGGGATAAAGGGGATGGCTCTGTTGAGAATGGAGAATTGAAAACTGAGAAGTGGATGTTCCGGACCCTTTTGAAAAGTGGCAAGAAAAGGACATCCAGTTAGTCAACAGGAGTTTGTACCTAAACTCTCAATTCCCAATTCTCAATCTCCTTCATCCCCTTCATCCCTGTTAATTCCCGATCGGGTCGCCCGGCGGTTCGGGCAGCGGGTTCGTCGACCTCCTAGGCGTGTCCGGCCTCTCCAGGAAGCGCGTGATGTCGTCGATCGTCATCCTGTAATGCGCTCCGTTCTCCGCGTTCGCCGTCCTGCCCTTCAGGTTCGCAAGCAGATCGCGCAGAGCGTCCGTGGCGATCGCCCTTACCTCGTGTCTCGCCGAGGCGTTTCCCGCCAGTTCCATCAGCTTCATCACCACGACCGACTGCACCGCGCGTTCGATCGCCGCGTGGTACCGGTTCGCTGAATAAGGCTTTCTCCAGGTCGCCGCCATTATCGAATCAGTCACTTCTTTGAACCCCGGATACCCCGCGTCCCTCGCGTTGAACTCGACCAGCCTCGCCGCCCGGTTCGGCTGAAGAAGCCCGCTCAGAGTGAAGTCCGCCGCGATCTCCGCCGCTCCGATCGGATCGAACGTCGGAGAAGTGCGTTTCGGGAAGTTCTCCGACCTGCCCGAATAGAATCCGTACGGCGTAGGAGGAAGCAGGCGCAGGATGTTCTCCGGCAACGCCAGTTCCTCGGACGAGATGGTCTTCAGCGCCTCCGCCAGCGCCGCCCTCTGGCGGTCGGCGGGAACTATCTCGTAAACGCGCGAAGGTTCGGCGGCTCCTCCCTTGCGGACGGCGTATGTGTAATACACGCCGCCGAGCGATTTGGTCGCCGCCGTCAGCTGGTACCGGTGGTGAAGATAGAGCGGAAGAAGCTTCAGCTCCAGGTTCGCCAAAGGCTCGTTGTTCTCCACGTTCGAGAGCCCGAACTTCGAAAGCCCTATCCGCCGCACATTCATCTCGTGAGAGAGGTTGGCTATCGGATCCGCGCCGTTGTCCCAAAGGTTCGCCAGCGGATGCGCCGCGCTCGCCGGCCTCGTGTCGGAATCCGAAATGAAGAGCATACCCGCCGCGATCCCGTCGCTGACTATTCCCTCCAACTCCGCCGGCTCATCGGTTCCCTCATCGAAAACCGAATACGCGAACTTCACCGAGAACTTGTCGAACTCGCCGATCCCCGTGTCGTACGCGTCCGAAAAATCAAGCTCGCCGTTGACGATCTTGATCAAAGGCGCCGGATAATCCATAACCGAAGCGCGTCCGTAAGTGCTCGCGGCGAAGTTGTGCGCGAATCCGAGCGTGTGCCCGACCTCGTGCGCCGAAAGCTGTCGGATCCTCGCCGCGGCAAGCTCCGCCGCGTCCATTTTCGACTGCGCGCCCAGAAGGTAATTGACGTCCGGCAGCATCGCGAAATCGCAGGCAGAGTTCGGGTCCGTAGCGTACTGCGGCGCGAGGCCCGATGCGATCAGGAAGTCCTGCCTCGCTCTTTGCGAATCGAGCGTCACGTCGCCCTTGATGATCTCTCCCGTGCGCGGATCGACGACGCTGCTTCCGTACGCCCAGCCGCGGGTCGAACGGTGTACCCAGTTGATCACGTTGTAGCGCACGTCCTGCGGATCGGCGTCGTCGGGAAGGACCTTTACCTGGAACGCGTTGCGGTAGCCGGCGGCCTCGAACGCCTGGTTCCACCATTGCGCGCCCTCGATCAGCGCGTCGCGGATGACCTTCGGCGCGCCGTTGTCGACGTAATAGACGATCGGCTCGACCGGCTCGGAAACGTCCGCCGAGATGTCCTTCGGAAACAGCCTGTGACGGATGATCCAGCGCTTTTCAAGGTTCTCGCTGATGTCCGTCGCGTAATCGTAGAAGCTGATCGGGATCGCGCTGACGCGCGGATCGAACTCGCGCGGAACGTATCCGTCATCCGGAAGCTCGACAAGCGAATGCCTCTCGCGGACCGTGACCGCCTCGCCGCTCGGAGCGGTCTGCCGGATCAAACGCCCCGGATCGCCCCTCGTCACAAGTGTCAGAGTGACCTCGACCTCCGTGTTCTTCGGGAACCCTTTCGTCCGCGGCATATAGAAGGCGCTTCGGCTTTCGTCCAGCGAGTAATTGCCCTGGTCCGTCTGCCTTAGCCGGTCGGCGACCCCGTGAGCGTCTCGGACGAAGAATTCGGTCGCGTCGACGACGATCCTGCCGCCCGATTCGCCGGCGATCTTGAATCCCCATATGACCGATTTCGCGAACGATTCCTCGACGGCCTTCCGTTCCGCGGGATTGTCACTCAGCGCCCGGAAGTCGTAGTTCGGCTGGACGAGGAGGACCTTGTTACCTGCCCGTTCGAAATAGACCACGCGCGTCTGCCCGAGCTGGCCGCGGTCGAGTCCGATCGGGTTCGACCCGACCCCGGTCGCCAGCGAGATCTGGTACAGGAACTCCTCGCCGAGCCGCGAGACCTCCATCATCATCTTGCCGTTGTTCTCGTCGTACCAGAGCGGGACGAATCCCTCGATCTTTTGAAGGCCGTCGGTCAGGTCTTCGACGGTCTTCTTCGAAGCGCCCTTGTCCTGGGCAAAAGCGTTAAAACACAGTGCCAGAAGGCACGCTAGCAGCAGGGCATTTCTTTTCATATCGGGTGTTCTTTCTGAGGGATTTACCGGAGGAAGTTACCATTTTTTCCGGATCGTCGCGAATCCAAGTACCGTTTCCGGAGTCGCAGCGCGATAACATTACTTCCGCCGTGGGTGAAGCGAAGCGGAACCCAGGGAAGAGGAAGCACCAACCGCGCCAAGGCCGCTTCAGCGGCGACACATTGGAACCCGGAGCGCCAGTGACGGGCAAAACATTGAGCATTGGCCAATGACCATTGACCAATGATGAGCGCCGTAGGCGCGGCAGGTCTGTAGCATCACGGCACATGCCCAAGCCCCCGGCTCCGTAGGAGCCAAATGTCTTTACAAAAGAAGATTCAACCGCAGAGCGCGCAGTGAGCGCAGAGAAGAACCAATCGACGATCGCCTCATTGATCAATGAGTACTGACCACTGGCCAGTGAAGAGCCCTCTCCGTCGCCTTCAGCGACGGCCGATCCTCCCGTCGACCTCCAACGGGTTGCACTCGGGGCTATGATGCAGGTCGCTTTCGGCGTCGCTCCTTAGGCAGAACTGGCCGATGGAAGGGTATACGAAACGAATGGGGTCAGAGGCGCGACCTGTTCGACTACATCGAGGTGTTCTACAATCGTGAACGCCTCCACTCGACGCTCGGATATCTCAGCCCGGCCGACTATGAATCAAGGATGTTTGTAAGGTAACTGAGTGTCCGGTCTGGCGTGCCATTACAAACGGTTCGAAGCTGGTCGTCAAAACGCTTTGGCTCTGCTAGAGAAATACAAAGAGCGGCACGGCGAGAACTCCAAGAAATATAAGAAAGCGAAAAGCGCTATAGACGTCTATGGAACACCTGGGGAAAAGAATGGAGTCAAGATACTCGGCAGCGCCACGCTGGAGTATTCCGGCACAACGAGTGTGTCACCTGTAAGGTCGAAGAAAACCGATGCAAATCCAACTGGACAGGACATTGAAATAACGATCAATGCGGAGACGTTTGTCAGTGAAGATTTGGTATACACTATTTTGCATGAGGGATCGCACGCAGCAGACGGTGCTAAGTGGGTAGCTAGTGGATTCAGCGACAGTGCTAACCCCACTTGGTTTCAAACGGAATTTGACGCGTTCATGCTAGGGCTTGATGTGGCTGCCGCGAACGGTGAGACCGTAGCCTGGTTCAAGATAGAACAAACAGAAGAAGACAAACAGAATCCGTTAACACTTTGGTTGCCATGGCGGAAAGTTGATTTAACGAGCGAGACTGATATGGAGAGAGGGGTGAAGCACTACCTAAAATGGGACAAGACTTATAAGTTAACCCCCGAAAACAAAAAGAAAGCGTTCTAGAAAGGGAGTAAATTGAAATGATATGGGCACTTAAGATTCAGGCGATGATTTTTCTTTTGTTCGCATCAGTCGTTGCGCAGTCCGAGTCAAGTAGATGTTGCAAAGCGAAACTCGACCCTGCTAAGCCATCTGTTTATGTCTCGTTTTCGGATCAGGCACTTCCTAACAATTCTGATCAGGAAAGTTCTTGGCTTGAATTGCACAATAACTCGAGCTTCACGATCTGGATTCAAGCTTCGGGCGATGGAGCGGACCGAAACTCCATTAGAGCCTATTACGATGTCATTCAGCGAAAAACTTTAGCGGTTGAGAGGAAGGTCTGCACGGTTTGTTCGTTAGCTAATGTATTACCAGGTAAGACAATACGATTTCGCGTGCCGCAGCTCACCTTAAAAGACGCGGCGGAAATAAGATTGAGATTTTGGTTTGATTTCGAGACTGAGGACGATCCCTTCCCTTCTCCCGGCGAACCGCTTCACTATGCACGGCTAGAATTGTGATTAGAAATTCATTCTTCAAGGGCGCCTCGCGGAACGACTGTAACCATCCCCATTTTAGTACCGTTCTAAAATAGAGAAATCCGGGCTTTTGAGGTAGTCGGCTACCACCTCGTCCGGTGTCAGACCGCACGGCTCGCGTCAAGGTCTAAAGCTGTTAAAGTCCTCTCGGAACGCATCAATCTTCTCCTTCGCATCCTCGAGCGAAAGGAATCAGTTTGTGCTGTGGCATTCGTCCAAGGAAGCTTCCGTTGGACGACTCGATGAACGGGTTATCCGTCGGTTTTGCGGGCCTCGCGAAGTCGATCACCACCCAAGTTCTCGTGCGCCCAGCGATCAAATGCCTTCGACGCGGACGCCGACCCGCCCTGCACCTGGGGACTGTCCGGGACAAGCCCCCTAACGTTGGATCACGGTGTTCGTAGTCGATCGCACTCGTTCCCACATCGACCTCCCGCGAAGACTGTTTTTCGACTTATTTGTTAACAAGAAGAGTCGACCCCGCCACCCGGTTTTGCCCGAGGCGTGAGGTTGTGCTATCTTCTCCGGGTTATGAAGACCCTTGAATTCAACAAGCCGCGCATTTAGCGTCTGTTCGTCCTGAAAATTTTTCAGGACGGTCGGATGTCCTGCTCTGGATCCTTCCAGCGTTTTTCTCTTTAGTCAGGGGTTTTCAAATCATGTCAACAAGCAGTCATTCTGCGCCCTCTGCGGCGCACGATAATTCCGTTTTCTCGGTGCTGAAAGAGGCCGTCCGCGGTTCCGCGCGCGACCTCACCGAGGGTCCGGTCGGGCTGTCGGTGTTCCTGCTCGCCGTCCCGATGATCCTCGAGATGATCATGGAGTCGGTCTTCGCGGTCGTCGACGTGTTCTTCGTGGCGAGGCTTGGCGCGGAGGCCGTCGCGGTGGTCGGGATCACCGAATCGATGATGGTGCTGATCTATGCCGTCGCGATCGGGCTTTCGGTCGGAGCGACGGCGACGGTCGCGCGCCGTATCGGCGAGAAGGATCTGGACGGCGCGGCCCGTTCCGCGACCCACGCGATCTACATCGGCATCGCGGTCTCGGTCGTGATGGGCGTCGTGGGAGTCATATGGGCTCCCGACTTCCTCGCGTTGATCGGCGCGGAGCCGGCGGTCATCGAGCAGGGAGTGACGTTCACGAGGATAATGCTCGGCGCGAACTGCGTTGTGGTGTTCCTTTTCCTTCTGAACGCGATATTCCGGGGCGCGGGCGATGCGGCGATCGCGATGCGCGTGCTGTGGGTTTCGAACATCCTGAACATAATTCTTGATCCGCTTCTGATCTTCGGGATCTGGATCTTTCCGGAACTCGGCGTCACGGGAGCGGCGGTCGCAACGGTGATCGGGCGCGGGATCGGGGTTATCTACGCGGCGTGGGTTCTTTTCTTCGGCAAAAAGCGCTTCGAGATCAGGGCGGAGCATTGGAAGTTCGACCTGGGACGGTTCCGCAGGCTCTTCAGCCTTTCGTGGGTCGCGGTGCTGCAGTTCCTGATCGGAACGGCGAGCTGGCTGGGGCTTATGCGGCTCGTCGCTTTCTTCGGAAGCGAGGCGGTCGCGGGTTACACGATCGCAATCCGTGTCGTCGTGTTCGCGCTGCTGCCCTCGATGGGACTTGCGAACGCGGCGGCGACGCTCGTCGGGCAGAACCTCGGAGCCGAAAAGCCTGAACGTGCCGAACGGAGCGTCTGGACCGCGGCCAAATACAACGCCGTTTTCCAGACCTCGATCGGCATCCTGTTCGTGATCTTCGCCGGACCGATCGTTTCGATCTTCACGGCGGAGCCGATGGTCGCGCAGTACGCCACGGACTCGCTTCGGATCATCGCTTACGGATTCTTCTTCTACGCGATCGGGATGGTGCTCGAGACCTCGTTCAACGGCGCGGGCGACACCTGGACACCGACGTACCTGAACCTGTTCGTGTTCTGGCTGTTCGAGATCCCTCTGGCGTACGTGCTTGCTTTTTACGGTGGCTACGGCCCGTACGGCGTGTTCTGGGCGATCACGATCGCGTTCTCGATGCTGGCGGTCGCGTCGACCGTGCTGTTCAGGCGGGGGAAATGGAAGCTGAAAGAAGTTTGATTGGTGAATCGTGAATCGTGAATCGTGAATCGAGGAAGAATTGAACCGCAAAGGCGCGGAGGCGCAGAGTGGATTGTGGGGCGATTACATCAACACCCCAATCACCCTTTGCGCCTCCGTTTCTCTGCGGTTAATTTTTTTTGTCGTCCAGGATCGAGAGCATCTTCAGATCCTCCCTGAACGGTCCCCAGTCGCCGGGCGTGTTGTAGATCAGATAGCCGATCGAGAGCCAGTAGTAAGAGGTGTAAAAGATGAAGGCGATCGAGGCGGCGGCCTGATAATGAGCCGGATCGAAACCGGGGAGAATCGTGTAGAACAGCGAGATGAATGCCAGCACGCCTATCGCTGGCAGTAGAAACAAGAACGTCATTAAGACCTCACCGAGAACGGCGGCAACATCGAGCAGGTCCGGTCCGCATCCGCCGAAGCAGCAGAAGACGAACTCGAACTCTTCCAGTTCCGCCGGTGAAGGATCGGATCTTGTGAACTTCCCTATTTCCAACTCGATCGCATATTGTTCGAACTTCTGGATCGGCCGTGAGGCCAGCACGGCGAAACTCGCGGCGACGCTTGCGACCAGGACAATGTAAACGAAGGGGGATCGGAAATAGTCGATGAAATTCGGCTTCGGACAAATGTTCATATTGGGCCTCCTCGGTGTACCGGGTGAGACTCGCCCGACCGGGATCAGTTCCGGGGAATGGGATTCGGGCGCCAGAGGGACGACTTACGGAAAGGGTCGACGATGTTAGTACCAAGTTGGCTGCCCGACTCATTAGGATTCCGGGCCGGCTCTTCGCAGCTCCGCTGCCGTGATGTGCGGTAAGCCTTTGGCTTACCGAGGAGTGCCGCCTGTTTTTTTTTCGCGGAGGCTGAGCCTCCGCGAAAAGAGGATAGGGAAGAGGCCCCGCCGGAAAGGCAAGCCTTTCCGCACATCACGGCGGCAAAGCCGCAGAGGCTCTCCTCATCTGCACCGCTCAACCCCTCTGCGCCCTCCGCGGTTCCATAGTTCTTTCCGCCCGATTTGGTAGAATATTCGCCGGCGAATGAAAACTTCCCCCAACACGTTTCCCGATCCAAGGCGGTACGGTTTCCCCGAGTGGGTCCAGATCGGCAAATACTATTTCAACGCCTCGGACATAGTTTCGTTCGGCGACGAACTGACGGTCGAGAACGTACTCGAGGCTTACGCGAAGGGCATATTCCCGTGGCACATCACGGGCCTGCCGCTTCCCTGGTTCTGTCCGGAATACCGCGCCGTCCTGGATTTCGAGGACCTCCACGTACCGAAAAGCCTTGAGAAGGCAAACCGGAATACAGGATTTACCTGCACCTTCGACAAGGCGTTCCGCGAGGTGATCACAGCCTGCGCAAAGGTCCCTCGCGCCGACGGCGCGGGCACGTGGATCACTCCGGGATTCATCGAGACCTACACGAAGGTTCACGAGCTCGGCCACGCGCACAGCGTCGAGGTCTGGGACGGAGATGAGTTGGCCGGGGGCCTGTACGGCATCGATGCGGGCGGCGTGTTCTGCGGCGAGAGCATGTTCTACCGGCGCTCGAACGCTTCAAAGATCGCTCTTCTCCACCTGATCGACCATCTCGCCGAACGGGGATCGGACTGGATAGACATCCAGGTGATGACCCCGCATTTTGAGAGGCTCGGTGCACGAGAGATACCCCGGGACGTCTTCCTTGACCGCCTCGAAATGACCCGAAGGCGCGGCCTGAAGCTGTTCGGGGAGTCCGTTGACAGCTGATTCTCATTGACCATAGACTTGCGGATATCACGCGGTTTCTACCGATGGAGGATCCTACGATGCAGTTCAAAAACACCTTTCGGAAGACCGCGCTGGCGGGACTTGCCGCGTTGCTGTTGTTCCTTTCGATCCCCTCCGCTGTCGTCGCGCAGGACGATGATGAAGATCCGGACCGTGCCGAGGCCATCCGGCTGATCGAGGAAAACAAGTATCTCGAAGCACTCCCGATCCTCGAGCGGATCATCCTTTCTTACCCGAATGACGCCGAGCTTTGGGCGCAGTTCGGGATCGCGCTGATCACGAATTCGACCGTGCTTCTGACTCCGGAAGAGCGGAAGGCGGAGCAGGAGAAGGCGATCAAGGCGCTGAAGCGCGCTAAGCAGCTCGGCACGGAGAACGATCGCGCGCTCGACCTGCTTGAGCAGTTCGAGAATGCCGACGGGTCCGACAACTTCATGTCCGACAACCCCGAGGTCGAAAAGGCGCTCCGCGAGGGTGAGGCGTTTTTTGGCCGCGGAGAGTACGACGCGGCGTTCAAGGCGTACGAACGAGCTCACAAGCTGGATCCGAAAAGCTACGAAGCGGTGCTCTTTATGGGCGACTGCTTTTACGCTCAGAAGAAATACAAGGAGGCCGAGCCCTGGTTCGCGAAAGCGGTGGCGATCGATCCGGACCGCGAGATGGCGCACCGTTTCTGGGGCGACGCGCTGCTTTACCAGGAGAAGTTCAGCGAAGCGAGGGACAAGTTCGTCGATGCGATCATCGCCGAACCGTACGGCCGCATGGGCTGGTCGAGCCTCTCCCGCTGGGCGGAATCGACGGAGACGGATCTTGGCGTGTACCAGATCGTGCCGCCGGGAAACGAGGACGGCGGCCCGATCGAGATCGATGCCGGCCTTTTGAAAACGGAGGACGGAACGGTCCATTGGCGGGAATACTCCAAAGCGCTCGCGGCGAGGCCGACAGTTTCGTCCGTGCCGCTTCCAAGGTTCGAAGACGACATCGCCGCCTGGAGAAGCGTCGCGGCGGCTTTTCGAAAAGACCTGAAGGCCGGCAAGATAAAGTATCCCGATCACAATCTGGTGAACCTGATCCGGCTCGACGACCTGGGGCTTCTCGAAACCTATGTCCTGCTGGTACGTCCTCAGGACCATTACGGCGAGGACTACGTCGCTTACCGCGAGAAGAACCGCGAGAAGATCCGTACGTTCATCCTCCGCTTCGTGATCGTATCGGAGGAATGATGCCGCATCGCCGAAGGGAAAATGTCACGCCCGGATCGAAGGTCGCGGTAGTGATGAAACAGGATCAGAGGACGGGTGAAGAAACGGAAGGTATCGTGCGCGATCTGCTGACAAGGTCCGCGTTTCATCCGCACGGGATCAAGGTCCGGCTCGAAGACGGAACGGTCGGCAGGGTCAAACGGATCATCGAGGACGCATAAAATGAACTTCCTTATATACGGAGCCAACGGATACACCGGCGATCTGATCGCCCGCGAAGCTGCGGCTCGAGGACTGACGCCTGTGCTTGCGGGAAGAAGCCGCGAGAAGGTGATGTCCGTGGCTGAGGAACTCGGGCTCGAGTACCGTGTCTTTTCGCTCGAAGAAACCGAGGCGCTCGACGCAGCGCTCGGCGAGGTCGGGTTCGTGATCCATTGCGCAGGGCCGTTCTCGATAACCTCGAAGCCGATGGTCGAGGCGTGCCTCAGGACCGGGACGCATTATCTGGACATCACCGGCGAGATCGCCGTCTTCGAGGCGATGGCCGCGCGGGACAAGGCCGCGAAGGAAGCCGGGATAATGGTGATGCCCGGCGTCGGTTTCGACGTGGTGCCTTCGGATTCGCTCGCGAAACATCTCAGCGAGGCAATGCCGGACGCGGTCGATCTGACACTCGCGTTCTACGGGCTCGGAAGGATCTCGCACGGAACGCAGGCGACGATGACGATGAACGTCGGAAAGGGCGGCGCGATAAGAAAGGACGGCAAGATCGAGTCGGTCCCGCCGGCGTGGAAGACGCGCGAGATCGACTTCGGCGAGATGAAGAAGCAAGGGGTGACAATACCGTGGGGCGACGTATCGACTGCGTATTACACGACGAAGATCCCGAACATAAAGGTGTTCACGGTGATCCCGCCGGCGCAGCTGAATATGCTCCGTTTGAGCAGGTACATAGGGTGGCTGCTCGCTTCATCGCCTATTCAGGCGATCCTGCAGAAGCAGATCCCGGAAGGCGGGCCCAGTCTCGAAGAGCGCGAAAAAGGAAAGACCTTCCTGTGGGGAAAAGCGACAAACGCCGAAGGCGAGTCTGTTGAGGCCAGGCTGTTCGGTCCGGAAGGCTACAAGTTCACGATGCTGACGGCGTTGAAGATCGCGGAAAGGATGATCTCGGGCGAGTTCTGCGAGGGATTTCAGACCCCGGCGGGTTGCTACGGCGCGGAGATGGTGCTGGAGATCGAAGGCGTGCGCAGGGAAGACGCTTCCTGAGTCGCCGCAAACACACAAAAGGCGGAGACGCGCGGAATCGCCGCTCGTCTTCGCCTTTTTAATGTTTGATCCTGGTGACTACTAAGCCGTCGCGTCACCGGCCATCGGCGGACTGTCGGTCTCGTGGATCTCGCTGGTGAAGAGGCTCAGGATCTTCTGGCCTTCGGCCGAACGGGCGCTGATCGTACGGATGTGCTTCTTGCCCTGCATCTCCCAGATCGCGCTGATCTCGCCTTCTTTCTCAACGGCGTGATAAGAGATCTCGTCGGTGTCTTCCGTTTCGTGGATCGCTTCCGCTTTAGCTTCAACGGTCTCAGCCGTCTCTTCCGCCGCCGCTTCGGTGGTTTCTTCGGTCGCTTCGGCTTTGGTCTCTTCTTTGGCCTCTTCAGCGGCCTGCGTTGTTTCGTTCTCTGCCATTAACTGCTGGTTCACTCCTTGCTGGTAACTCTCTCGGTGATTGTGTGCAATTGGGGATTCTGCCATACAGAGAAGCGGATGTCGAGTTTGAGATTGGGCCGACGGGTCGGCTCATCGTGAGAGCCGAAGGCCACGGCTAGAATTTCGCATCCCTACGAGATGAACATTCTGATCTGCGAATCCGACTGCAGCGAGATAATCCGAAACGTGGAGAGTCGAATCCCGTCCCGTAGGGACGCCGTAACTTAGCCGTGCGCTTCAGCGCACGGAACGACGGACACGATACCCGTCCGGGACGATTCGAATTCCCAGCCGCGTCGCGGCGTCCCCGAACGGTACGTCGCTACGCGACTAAACAACGGGGTCGTGAGCACACCGTGGCCTGAAGGCCACGGCTAAGATACGCCATCGCTACGCGATGAAGACACGCCTGCCGGGAACGCGTATCAGTCCTCAGTCCTCATCACTTCAGCTTTTCTTCCGCTTGAATTCCAGCTCGTAGAACCAGAAGTCGTTGTTCGGCTGGTCGATCACAAGGTCCTCCGGCGACCCGTCCTTGCCCAGCTTGAACACGACGAATCCCGGCGGGAAGTTGTAAGCCACGCTCGGGCGCCAACGGATCCGGAACGTGTCGTGATGCCAGTGCTCCAGATCGGCGACGAAGTTCGGCGCCGGCTTCAGCCTCAGCACGAGCTTTCCGCCTTCGACGGAGACCTCCGCATCGCCGTACATCTTGTCGACGTAGGTTCCCGCGTAGCCCTCAAGAGAAAGGCTCGGCTTCGTGCCCTGCTTTCTCGATTCTTCCAGCTTCTTCTCTTCCGCGGCTGCGGCTTCTTTGCCGCTCTTGAATCCGGAGAGCATCTCGGAGTTCCAGTCGCGGTCCGGAGCGTTCGTGAAGATGTCGAAAATCTTGAACTGCAACACTGTAGGTACGCCGTTCTCGCTGTTCGTCAGCACGACGAGGCCCAGGGTTTCTTCCGGCATCATCGCCGTGCGCGAGATCATTCCGTCGAGGCCTCCTCCGTGCGAAACGACCTTCCGGCCGTTGTAATCCCAGACGTTCCAGCCCAGCCCGTACGTGTTGAAATGCCTCGAGGGAAGGTTCTGCGCCCCGCGTCGGCTGATCGGAAGGACGACCGCCGGCTGCTGCATCTCCCAGATCTGCGCCTCGCTCACGATCTGCCTGCCTTCGAACTTTCCGTCCGCGAGCTGCATTCTGAGCCAGTTCGCGACGTCGCTGACCGACGAGTTCAACGCTGCGGCGGGAGCGGCACCGTCGACGTTCCCTCGGTGAAGGACCCTCAGTCCCTTGCCCTGCGATTCGTTGTGCGGCCACGCGGCATTGTCCTTCACGTCGCGGACGGTGGTCGTCGTCCGGTTCATCTCGAGAGGCCGAAGGATCTTCTCCGTCACGAACTCGCCCCAGCTCTTGCCGGAGACGCGCTCGATGACCTTGCCCGCCGCCGCGAACATAAGGTTCTGGTATCCGAAACCCGACCGGAATCCGCGCGTCGGTTTCAGATGGCTGAGCCTTCTTAGGATCTCGTCCGTCGAATATGTCGTCTCGTACCAGAGCAGGTCTCCGCTGAACGTGTCGAGCCCGACCCGATGCGAGACGAGGTCGCGAATCGTGAGGTCTTCGGTGACGTACGGCGCGTATAGCCTGAACTCCGGCAGGTATTTCGAGACCTTGTCGTCCCAGCTGCCGATCTTCTTCTCGTCGATCAGGATCGCGATAGCGGCGGTCGTGAACGCTTTCGAGTTCGAAGCGATGGCGAAAAGAGTGTCTTTGTCGACCTTCGCATCCTCGCCGAGTTTGAGCACACCGTAGCCTTTCGCGAGCACGACCTTGTCGTCCTTCACGATAGCGACGGCCATCCCCGGCACGTTCCAGTCTTTCCGCGCCTGCTCGGCATACGCGTCGATCGCGGCGATCTTCTGCTCCAGCGTCTGGGCGGAGACCGCAAACGGGAGGAAGGCCAGGATTGTTGTTAATGTCAGTAGTAGTTTTATTCTCATCATTCCGATTCGTCGCTCCACCGGCATCGTGATCTTGCCGTGCGCATCAAGCGGGTCTCAACCACGAATCTTCACGAAGGCACACGAAGTCCAAACGTGCTGCTTCTTCGTGCCTATTCGTGTCCCTTCGTGGTTCGAGGTTCTTCGAGTTTTACTCAATTATGATCTCGTCCACAAAGATATACGCGTCGAAACCGGCTCCCGGATGCCAGGCGGGGATCTTTCCGAAATTCACCGCCTTCACTCGGACGTATCTCGCCGTCACCGGATCAATAGTTTTTACGTAATCCCGGATCGTGTGCTCCATCTCGCGTTCGGGGAAGTCAGTCTCGATGTCAGCCACCTTCCGCCAGTTCTTGCCATCGTCCGACACCTCGAACGCAGCGGACCGGGGCATCCAGATCCAGCTTCTCGCGACCTGCAGGAAGCCGCCCCCGACCTTCGAGATCTTTATCGGGCGCTTCAGGTCGATGACCGCCTCGAAGTCCTGTCCCTGGTAACCCTGCCATTCTCCGGAGGCGAAATTCGTCGTCCCTCGAAGGCCGTCGATAAGTCCCTTCGGGCCTCCGCCGGTGTACTGGTTCGAGTATTTCGAGCTGATCCGGACGTCCCAGTCGTGCGGCATCTTGTGGAGCTTCGATTCGGCGGTCAGGCTTTGACTTCCGTTCACGCCGACCGTTATCGCCCTGACGATGCTTGTTTCCGAGACGGTGAACGGGCCTTTGTACAGCTTCGTCGGCTCGCCGGGCTTGTCTTCGCCGCTTGTAACGGAGTACACAATGTTGAATCCCTCCTCCGGCGCGGAGATCGTCACTTCGGTCGAATCCTCGAAGACGCGATCTCCGGAGATCGTCGGGACGGGCGGGAAGGAGCCACGTATCGAAGGAACCTTCGGCGCGAAGAACCAGTCTTCCACCGGTTCCTTGGACATCGTGAAT